>DYQK01000244.1 GCA_020719385.1 Rikenella microfusus
CTACTAAATTTCCTTCCATTTTGAGACCAATGCACAACTAACTGCAGGGACAATTGTTTTGTTTTAGTGATCTAAACAGGATTCGAACCTGTGACCGACAGCTTAGAAGGCTGTTGCTCTATCCAACTGAGCTATTAGACCAAAGTATTTTCGTTTAGAAAATCGGGGCAAAGTTACAAAAGTTTTTTATATAAACAAAATTTTTCGCACAAAATTTTTCATTTTTTTGAAAAAAATTATTTTTTGAAAAATTAGTCGTTGCAAAAAACAAAAATAACTTCACTTTAACTCATTGAAATTCAACAAGTTAAAAGAATTTGATACGAATAATTGAAAAGATTTTTTTTTCATTTATTCGGTGTAATATTCAATCATTTTGATAATTGCTTGCTTGCAAACAGGACAGAAATAATCATATCTCGCAGATTTCATCGTACATTCTTGTCTTGGTCGGTAAACTCCCTTTGCGACATAACCGCCGCCTTCAAAAACGCCGACTTCTTCTTTGTTTTCTGTTGTTGGAATGGTCGGAATGGCAACATTTTTCGCTAACATTGCCTTCCACTTTATCTCGAAATTGATTAATGTTGTAATATTGGGTTCGTAAGGTTCGGCTTTCAAATCGTAATATTCCTCATACGATGTTGATGAAGTGTAATATTCGTCTGCTAAAGAAGCGAAACTATGTCCGAATTCGTGAAGTACAATGAAATCAGACTTTTCATTATCTGTCGAGGTTATACAGAAATGATTATAAACGCCGCCGCCGCCATATTTGTTATGATTCACTAACAAAATAATTTGGTCGTGAGGGACAAGTGCGGCAATGTCATTGAGTCGCTTCATATCGAAGGTTGTTAAATATCTTTCGCTGTCAAAAGTGTAAAAAGTGCTGTTGAAGGCAGTTTTTTTCCACAGATTTTCGCCTGGAATGTCCGTTCCTGTTTCTTCCGATGGAATTTCAATAGCCCAAACGTTAAATTTCTGTTTATTTTCTTTGAACGGCTGTGCGTTTAAAATGTAATTTGCAAATTTTTCTGCATCTTTGCGAAATTTCTGCATTTCTTGTTGCGTGTAACCGTCAGGCAAAATTAATAAATCCACTTTTTTGTTGTGGTCTCCGTTGTTGACAATTTTTTTCACTTCATATTTCGGCGGTAACTCTTTGGAAATGAAATAGTTAGTCGGATTTACATACAATTTAAAAATTGTTGACAATTTTTGACTTTTATCTCTTTCTTTGATTTCGAGATAAATAGTTTTCTTAGGAAACGGAATATGAACGGTTTGATACGCACTTCGTTTTAAAACTTTTGCCTCCGCCGTGGTTCGCCATTCCCAAAAAAGAGTGGAATAACCGTGAGAATAAATTAATTTTTGCGAGGCAGAATCGTAGACAAAAATTAAATATTCGCCGTAATTAAACGGGTCAATGAGATTTTTTTTTGATGCACTCCAAAAAGTTTCTTTTTTTAAGTTTTCGAAAAAAACCGTTGCCGAATCTTTGTTTCCAGCGTGAGAATAATCTACTCGCAACGAGGCATTTTCAAAATATTCATCAAAATTTACATTTTGACAAGTTCCTAACTTTGCGAAAATCAAGCAAATAGCAAAAATAAAAAACTTTTTCATAAAAATTTTTTGTTTTAAATTTGAAAGACAAATATAGAAATTTATTTTATTTTAAAAAAATAATTTTTGAAAATTTTTCGAAAAACGAATGTTAATAACTTTGTGAAAATTGTTAATAACTATGCGAAAATTGTTAATAACTATGTTAATAACTTTTTAAAAACTTTATTTCAGAAC
>DYQK01000035.1 GCA_020719385.1 Rikenella microfusus
CGCATCAATATTGATTTTGTGGAAGAAGAATTTCAAAATATTTCTGTCGAAATGAGATAAATTTTTCTTATGAAACTTTCTGAATTAAAAAATCACGAGAAAGGAATTATTGTTAAGATTCGCGGTCGCGGTGCTTTTCGCAAACGTCTCACAGAAATGGGTTTTGTCAAAGGAAAAGAAATTACGGTTATCAAAAAAGCACCTTTGTCTGACCCCATTGAATACGATATTTTAGGTTATAAAATTTCGCTTCGAAGAAGTGAGGCAGAGTTAGTCGAAGTTATAACAAATTTCGAAATCGAAAATATTGAAAATCAAGATGTTAAGCAAAATATTTCCTTTGAAATTTCTGAAACTTTACAAAAATCTGCGAAGGAAAAAAGTCGAATGATTCACGTTGCGTTAGTCGGTAATCCGAATTGCGGCAAAACTTCGTTGTTTAACTTCGCTGCAAAAGAAAACGAACACGTAGGAAATTATAGCGGTGTTACCGTTGATGTGAAGGAAAGCAAATTTAAACACAACGAATATGAATTTTTTATCGCAGATTTGCCTGGAACTTATTCGTTAACTGCTTATTCTCCTGAAGAATTATTTGTTCGAAATTACATTTCGCAAGAAATGCCTGACGTTGTGATAAATGTTATTGATGCCACAAATTTAGAACGAAATTTGTATCTCACTACGCAACTCATCGATATGGATGTGAAAGTTGTTGGTGCGTTAAATATGTACGATGAACTTCTTTCGCAAGGCGACAAACTCGATTATTTAACTCTTTCGCAACTTCTCGGAATTCCGTTTGTGCCGACTATTGCGTCAAAAGGCAAAGGAATCAAGGAATTATTCGATAAAATTATTGAGGTTTACGAGGACAAAGAGACAAATTTGCGGCATATTCATATTTATTATGGCAACGAAATCGAAATTTCTATTCAAAAACTTCAATTCGAAATAAAGAAAAATTTATCTCTCACCGACAAAATTTCTTCGCGTTTTTTGTCTATAAAATTGCTTGAAAAAGATAAACAAGTTTTAAATTTTTTAGATTCTTGCAAAAATAAATCGAAAATTGAGAAAATTTTAACTTTTGAAATCTCTCGTTTAGAGAGACTCTTAGACGAAGACACCGAAACGCTTATCACAGATGCGAGATATGGTTTTATTTCGGGAGCAATCAAAGAGACTTTCAAAGAAGGAACTATTGCTGTTCATCGAAAAACCGAAATTATTGACACTTTTCTTACGCACAAAGTTTTTGGTTTTCCTGTTTTCATTTTTTTCATGTGGGCAATGTTTCAAAGTACGTTTACATTCGGTCAATATCCGATGGATTTTATTGAAAGTTTAATCTCGATTCTGAATACTTTTATCAAAAATTATTTTCCCGATGGAATGTTAAAAGATTTAATATCAGACGGAATAATTAACGGAGTCGGCGGCGTAATTGTCTTTTTGCCCAACATTTTAATTTTGTTTTTTTTCATTTCTCTGATGGAAGACACGGGCTATTTGGCAAGAGTTGCGTTTATTATGGACAAATTAATGCACAATATCGGTCTGCACGGCAAATCGTTTATTCCGCTCTTGATGGGTTTTGGGTGTAATGTGCCTGCCATTATGGCGACGCGTACTTTGGAAAATCGCAGCGACAGATTTTTGACAATATTAATTAATCCGTTAATCTCTTGCAGTGCGAGATTGCCTGTTTATTTGGTGATTATTGGGGCAATTTTCCCGAAACAAGCAGGAAGTGTTTTGTTCGCAATTTATTTGACAAGCATCGGGCTGGCTGTGTTAGTCGCAATGTTGTTTAAACGCTTGATTTTCAAGAGTGTAGAAGTGCCGTTTGTTATGGAGTTACCGCCATATCGTTTTCCAACTTTTACCTCGATTTTTCGAAATATGTGGCACAAAGGCGGTCAATATCTGAAAAAAATGGGTGGAATAATTCTTGTTGCCTCAATATTGATTTGGGCGGCAGGATATTTTCCCAAAGATGCGGGACACGAAAATTCTTATATCGCAAAAGTGGGAAAAACTATTGAACCTGCGTTAAAACCGCTTGGTTTTGATTGGAAAATTGGAGTTAGTATTTTGTCGGGAGTGGCGGGAAAAGAAGTTGTTGTCAGTACGTTGGGCGTTTTGTACAACGCCGACCATCTCGAAGGTGATTCGCATTCGTCTTTGTCGGAAAAACTTCGCAACGAAACCAATTTAGAAGGGAAAAAAGTCTTTGACCCAATAACTTCGTTGTCGTTTTTGTTTTTTATTTTAATTTATTTCCCCTGCATCGCAACTGTTTCTGCCATTCGCAAAGAAACTGAAAGTTGGAAATGGGCAATTTTTACAATTTTTTATACCACTTCGCTTGCTTGGCTCGTTTCTTTTTTAATTTATCAAGTCGGAAGAATTTTTTATTGAGAAAATTTTATAGAGAAATATTTTCAAAATCAAATTAATAGAAAATAAAAAAACCTTTCTGTGTAAAAATCAGAAAGGTTTTTAAAATTGTTTAGTTAAAAATGTAACGAATTCCAAATTGAATCTGCCACAACGAGGTTAAACCTGTGTTGTGTTTGAAAGTTTCTGTGTACGGAATTTTATTTTTAGCATCCATATATGGAAAAGCAAAGCGTGGAGAATTATTTGGTCCCTTAAAATCCAACACTTTTAAGAAACTTCGATTAACAATAGATTCTTTTACACCCCATTCCGAGTTTAACAAATTTCCAAAATTCACAATATCAACGGTAAATTGAAGCGTATTTCGTTTTCCTGCGACATTCATAAAAATATCTTGCGTAAAACGTAAATCAATTTGCGAGTTAAACGGTGCAATGGCTCCATTTCGTTTCATTATCTCGCCGCGATGTTCTTTTAAATATTCGTCTTGCTCGATATAAGCGTTTAGTTGTTGCCAAATTTCATTTGGAGTGCGTATGTCAGTTTTTGTAACGACAGAATCGGGAACTAAAATAATTTCGTTTTGGTTTTTGGGAATATAAATTAAATCGTTGCCTGAAATTCCATCGCCGTTCAAATCGCCTCCGAAGACGTATGAGAAATGTCCATCACTGGGTGCTTCGTTGCTGCTTCCGCCGCCGCCTTTTACACCTGTATATATAAACGAAAGCGAAGTCGCAAAATGATTCAAATATTCAAAACGAAATGAAAGCATTCCGATGATTTTGTGCGGTTGGTCGAAAGTTGACCAACTTAAAATGGGTTTATTTGGGTTACTTTCAACTTGATTTCCCGACCAAGCCGTATAAGCAATGGCACTCGGCGAGGAGGTTAAATCTTTTGTTTCGCCATAAGTATAAGCCGTCATTACATCAATATTCATTTTGTTTTCACCAAAATTCATTGGAAAACTTTTTTGCAGCTGAGCAGTTAAGAAATAAGAATAACCCTCATCTGTGTTGTCAAGGACGATGGCATTGTTGATGTTTGAGTTAATTTTTCGATTAGTTGGGAAAATATCTCTTCCGTCAACAGATAATTTGCTGCTTGGTGCTTTCAAATTTGCGTCTCTGTGAAAAACTGCGTTTAAATCTTTTGTAAAAATTCCTTCGAGAGTGAGAACAACACCGCCGGGCAATTTTTGGTCAACAGCCAAATTGCTTCGAAAAACTTGCGGGAAAGAGAAATCAGGCGAAGTTGCGTTTATCGTAACACTCGGCGGCAAAGTCGGATTCGAAGGAATATATTTATTCACATCATCTGAAAAATGATATTTTTTTGCATTTCTTGTTTCCACAATAGATCCAAACATTACTCCGTTGTTGCTTGCTTGGTTAGAAACCCATACAAACGGAATTTTTCCCGTAAAAATTCCTGTTCCTCCGCGAATTTGTGTCATTTTATTTCCGAAAATGTCCCAATTAAATCCTAAACGCGGCGAAAGCATAACTTTTGTTTCGGGCAATTTGCTAACATCCAAATTTTCAGTTTCTCCATCGTTGTTCATAAATTTCAAAGTGTCAACCATTTTGTTTTGGGGCAACGAAATGGGATAACTCGGAATATCAATTCTAAAACCAACGGTCACTTTTAAACCTTGTTTAACATTCCATTCGTCTTGTGCGTAAAGTCCGAGTTGAGCGGCTTCGATTTTTGCCATCGGCACAGAAACGCCAGCCATCGCAGAATATAAAAATTCATATCGAATTGGACCTTTCGAAGTATCGCCGCTTGCGTCTGCGTAAAAATCATTTAACGAACTATAACGAAAATCGCCGTACATTCGCGGTGTAAAACCGTTTTCAAATTTGTAATATTCCAACGAAAATCCTGCTGTTAAAGTATGTGGACCGAGATAAAACGTAAAATTATCTGAAACTTGAAAAACGTCAGTGTTTAATTTGTTATTAGGTGTAAAAGGTTCATGACCAAATGACGTCATTGTGTTGCTGCCTGAAAGAATATCGACCAAAGGGAAAGGACGCGAATCGCTGCTACGAAAATCGCGAAACGCAGTATAACCAATAATCAAATTATTCGAAGCATAATTGCCAAAAACGCTGTTTAATTCCCCAATTATTGAGTGAATGTTATTGTTGATGGTGTATTTACTTTTTTCGAAGGGCAACGCACCCAAACTTGGTCCGCGAGTGCCGCCTGCTGCACCGCTCGTGCTAATCATTACTTCTCGCCAAGATTTCAAATAATTATAACGAATGCTAAACTTTTGGCGATTTGTGATGTTATAATCAAAACGAATCAAAAATTTGTCGTTGTAAGTGTTGAGATTATATCCTTCGTATCTTCCTGGGTCGTAATTAAACTTTTCGATGAGGAAATTTCTCAACGAATCGAGTTTTGAGGCATCAACATTGGCAACATTTTCGCCTGTTAGTCCAGGACGTCTTGCAACAAGTGTTGTTGCGGGGTCGTCGCGGCGTTCTATTTCGCCGTTGACAAAAAAGAACAATTTATTTTGAATTATTGGTCCGCCGAGACGAAAACCCATTTGTTTTTGGTTAAACTTATTATTTGTGATTTTTGTATCATACACTTTGTCTCCGACAAAGTTTTCGTTTCGAAAGAAATAATAAATTGAACCTGAAAATTCGTTTGTGCCGCTTCGCGTTATTGCGTTGATTCCTGCTCCTGTAAAACCTCCTTGACGCACGTCGTAAGGTGCAAGAGAAACCTGAATTTCTTCAACAGCATCGAGACTGATGGGTTGTGCGTTAGTTTGTCCCCCCGGTTGCGAGGAAAGTCCGAAGGAATTGTTAAAAACTGAACCATCAATAGACAAATTATTGTACAAACCATTTCTTCCGCCGAAACTGCTTCCTGAACTTTGCGGAGTTAATCTTGTCATATCGATGATACTTCGACTAATAGTCGGAATGGCTTTAATTTGTTCGTTGCTAACATTCGTTGCGGCACCTGTTTTGTCAGAGTTAAAGACGGCATCTGCTTTTCCCGAAACGGTCACTTCCTGCAAATTTATTCCTGACTGTTTCATTTTGATAGGCAAATCCAAATTTTGCCCCAAGGCGAGATAAATATTGGTGAGAGTTGCGTTTTCGTATCCCACAAAAGAGACAACAATTTCATAAGGACCGCCCGTTCTGACTGCAGGAAATGTGTAACGTCCATCGAAACGGGTTGAAATTCCGTATTGCGTTCCTGAAGGTTTGTGCATAGCAACAACATTTGCACCAGGAAGTGTTTCACCTTTGTCGTCATAAACTATTCCGCTGATGGAAGCGGTTGTTAGTCCTTGCGAGAAGGAATTTGAGGAGAAAAACAGCAAACTTGTAAAAAATACAAGAGAGAAGATTGTAGAAAAAAATTTCATAACTCAGGTTTTTTTTTTAATTTAATTTTGCAAAAATGAAAAAAAATTATGAGAAAAACAAATTTTTTTCGTTAAATTTTTGTGAAATTTTTGTAAATAAAAAAGAAAAATTAACTTTGCGGAATAATTTTGTGAAAAAATGAAAAAAACTTCGAATTTTGATTTTCGAAACGGCGAAATGTTGTTGTTTAACAAACCTTTACAATGGACTTCTTTCGATTTAGTGAATAAAGTGCGTTATTTGATTCGTCCTTCTGTGAATTTTGAGAAAATAAAAATCGGTCACGCAGGAACATTAGACCCGTTGGCAGGCGGTTTAATGATTTTATGTACGGGCAAAAAAACTAAGGACATCGAAAAATATCAAGGTTTCGAGAAAGAATACATCGCAACTATCACTCTCGGAGCAACAACACCTTCCTTCGATTTGGAGACAACTATTGACAAAGAATATGAATATTCGCACATAAATTTGGAAAACTTTGAAGAAATTTTGCAAAAATTTCTCGGCACACAGGAGCAATTACCGACATTATATTCTGCGAAAAAAATCGATGGAGTGCGTGCTTACACCTTCGCAAGACAGGGAAAAGAGAAGGAGATTAAACCATCAATCATTGAGATAAAAGAGCTCGAAGTGCTTGATTTTCAACTTCCTATCGTTAAATTGCGTGTTCTTTGCGGCAAAGGAACTTATATTCGTTGCTTGGCAAGAGACATTGGTTTTGCGTTGCAAAGCGGAGCATATTTGTCGGGTTTATCGAGGACAAGAATTGGAAATTATAAACTTGAGTATGCGTATGAGTTGTCGGAGTTTGAAAATTTGATGAGGAATATATAATTTTCTGTTTTTATGGAGGAAATTATAAAATTTCAAGTGGTTTGTTTGGCAAAAAATAAATATAAACCTCAAAATTTTAATTGCGAGATCACTTCTTTAGGAAATTCTGAGCATTCTATTTCTGTGATTTGTCCGTTTTGCGGGGAAAAACTTTTGATAAAAGAAGTGAAAAATACAACTTTTTGGGTAAAACATTTTCAGACTCCAGTTTTGATTTTGCTTTTTATCTCTTTTGTTTATGTTTCGTTTTTCATTTTTACGAATTTTATTTTTGCGTTGAGTTACTTTTACCTTATGATTTTTTATAATTTGTATGATTCGGCTTTCGAACTGCACGAAAAACATATTAAACGGAAATTAATGATTCAGGGAAAATCTCACGAGGTGAAAAATGAAACAAAAAAACTTCCTTATGCGTATAAATTTTTGTATTGGGTTTTGATAATTTTATTTTTTTTATCAATAATTTTTCAGATGTTGGCAATTTGGTATTTGGATGGAAGTTTAGGTATGTTGATATTTTGGAGTGCGTTTTATTTTCTTGTTTTTGGAAGTGCTGTATTCAAATTTTACTGGGCGAATCAAAGAATTTAACGGAAAAAGCGAAACGTAAAACCCCGATTTTTTTGCTTTTCGGGGTTTTTTTGTATATGAAAAAAAGAGTTAATCTCGTCTTTCGGATTCCCATTCTGCTGCGTCGCGTCCCATATATGAACGCACACATCGAAAACCAATATACGATTTTGCAGTATCTTGATATTCGTATGTTTTTACTCCTGTTTGGAGATAATACGCAATATCTTTCCATGAGCCTCCTCGAACGACTTTTCTCTTGAGTGCAGGTGGGTCATTCGCAAGTGCGTCATAGGTGTAATCAGGATTTAAGTCGTGAGAAAAACTGTATGCCGATTCATCAAAAGCGTTAGAAGTCCATTCAGCAACATTACCTGCCATATCATAGAGTCCATATTCATTTGGTGAATATTTACTGACTTCAATGGTTTCATTTGCTCCGTCATCGCCGTAATTTCCTCTCATATTTTTGAAGTTCGCGATGAAGCAACCTTGATAATTTCTCGTATATGGTCCGCCCCAGGGATACATTGAGAGTGCGAGTCCGCCGCGTGC
The DNA here is from genome assembly GCA_020719385.1 of Rikenella microfusus. Taxonomy (GTDB): domain Bacteria; phylum Bacteroidota; class Bacteroidia; order Bacteroidales; family DYQK01; genus DYQK01. Next base: position 7,785 of record DYQK01000035.1, read on the forward strand.
TGCGTATTCCCATTCTGATTCTGTGGGAAGTCGGTAATCTTGATAAGGAGCGCTTCCTTCGCGTTGAGTCCAGTTTCGCATAATTTCCGTTCTCCAAATACAGAAGGCAATTGCTTGTTTCCAGTTAATTCCGACCACGGGATAAGTGTCAAAAGCAGGGTGCCAGAAATAACTTTTTGCGTAAGGTTCATTGAACGAGTAGGTGTAATCTGCCATCCAAACCAAGGTGTCAGGATAAATATTAATTTTTCCTGCCATGATAAAAGCAGAACGGTCTTTAATGTCTTCTACTTTTCCATCACTTTTAAACACTTTTCCCTCATATTTTCCTTCAGCAGTAACTTGATTTCCCTGTTGAGTGAAAGTATAATTGTAACGGTTTTGTTTCTTCGCTGCTTGTCTTAGGTCGACCCAATAAAATTCGTAAATCAATTTTCTGGTGTCAATTTCTTTTCTGCGATAGAATCGTTCTTCGGGAGTGAGATAAAGTTCTTTCAAAGCGTCAGCAACATCTTGTTCAGGTTCTGCCCAAGAAAGATCTTGTTCCCAATTGAGAAAACATTTATCAGGATTATCAGGATCGTATCCGTCGGCAGACAAATCTTTGCCTTCAGGAACTTTCCATTTATACTCTTCTTTACCTGCCTTTACCAAAAGTCGACGAGCAATGGAATCAAGCACCCAAACTACAAATTGACGATATTCGTTGTTCGTAATTTCGGTTGCATCCATCCAAAAGGGGTCGATAGAGACAGTTTTTGATTGAGTGGTCATTGCGAAAGGAACATCCTGGTCGTTAGGTCCCATGTTGTAACTTCCCATCGGGACAAACACCATTCCATAAGGGTCAGGTTCAAACCATTCTTTGCGGTTAGGCACACCTGTTAGTTCGCCAGTGATGCTGTTACCGCCGCCACAACTGCCTAAAACGGCAAGAAGCATACTGATATAAACAAAGCGTTTCATAATTTTAATTTTTATATTGCACGAAGGCAATGGTTTCTGTTTATTATTGATTTTTTTTGAATGAAACAGGTAAATTTTACCATACAAAAATCATTGAACGTTAGTAAATTTTGTTACAAAAATCGTACACTTTTATAAATCTGAGGTATTTTTTCAAATTCCAATGAAAAACTATACCCCAACATCAACTCATGAGAATTATTTAGTGCAGAAGTATGAATGTCATATCCATAACCAAGACGAATTCCATTTCGCAATTCTATACCGATTAATAGACCCACTGCATCACGCACTCGATAAGTTACACCGCACCAAAAACGTTTGTTATAAAACGCAGTCGCATTGCCTGAAAGTTGAAAGGTTGAACCATCAGATTTTAACATCATCGAAGGACGAACTTCCCACGCAGAATTCGGAACTTGCCAATTATAACCACTCATCAGATAATAATGTCGTTTTAAAAATGGTTTGTCTTGAACTTGAAAATCTATTGAGGGTTCTAATAAATGAGTACTTGAAATGCCTGCATAAAATTTTTCAGTTGAATAATAAACGCCTAAACTCATATCGAAAGCCATACTATTATCGCCTTTTACAGGAATAGCTCTGTCGTTATTGACAGATTCTATTGCCTTAAAATCGCCATCTATTGTTTTATTAAACAAACCTGCATCGATTCCAAAACTTAATTTGCCGCTTCGCAACTCGCGATAATATGAAAACGATAATTTCCCTTCAAAATTCTTCTCAAAACCTAATCTGTCGTCTAAAATGGAGATTCCCGCACCACTGTTGATACCCAAAAACGCTAAAGGTGCAGAAATACTAAAAACCGTAACCTTCGGAGCACCTGTGAATCCTAACCACTGCTGACGATTCAAACCAAAAATATCTATTTCACTTCCTAAACCGCTGCACGCAGGATTTATTGAAACTTGATTAAACATCTCATGACTAAACTGCGAATCTTGTTGTGAAAAGCAGCTTTGTAACGCAAAGACAAAGATACATAAAATTATAATACGTTTTACCATTTTCGACTTAATTTTAAAAAAAATTTTTTCTTATTTTTTTCCAAATCATTAACTCGTTGAAAATTAAATAATTAAGAAAAAAATATGTACAAAAAAATCACAACGCTACCTTGCCTGCAAAAATAACGATTTTAAATTAAAAATATTGTATTTTCCGCAAAATTTTTTCAACATTTCTCAATTTTTTTGCGGTGCAAAGATAAATAAATATTTTGAAAACATTATAAATTTTCTTTCCAAATCATGGCTGCTGCTCCAAGAATTGCCGCATCCTGACTTAAACCCGAAATTGACAACGAAATCTTCCCGCAATAAACAGGTAACAAATATTTTTCCATATAATTCCTCGCAGGTTTTAGCAATAAATCGCCTGCTTGCGACAAACCACCGAAGAAAAATATCGCCTCAGGACGAAAATACGCAACAACCTCCGCAAGTTTTATCCCCAAATACCTCGCAGTAATATCGAAACTTTCCAACGCATAAGAATCATTTTGCAACGCAAAATCCGTAATTATTTTCGAATTTAATGCGTTAAACGAAAAATCCCGAAGCGGAGTTTCAGAAATATTCCTCGACAAAAGTTCAAACAAAGTACGTTTAATTCCCGTAGCAGAAACGTAAGTTTCGAGACAACCTTTATTGCCGCAACCACATTCTCTGCCGTTGAAAACCGCTTGAGTATGCCCCATTTCTCCCGCAAGTCCATCGTGACCGTAACACAAATTCCCATCAACAACGATTCCACTGCCCAAACCTGTGCCGAGAGTCAATAGAATAAAATTTTTCATCTTCTTTGCTTTTCCAAAAACCATCTCGCCAATTGCGGCTGCTTTTGCGTCATTTGTCAGAAATATCGGACAATTAAACTCTTTTTTCATCAAATTTTTCACCTCAATAATGCCTTTCCAACGAAGATTCGGAGCAAACTCTATATTTCCTGTAAAAAAATTCCCATTCGGCGCACCAATGCCGATTCCGAGAATTTCCTCGTCAGAAATTAAATTTTTTATCTCAAAACAAAGTTGAGAAATAAACGATTCGGCAGTTAAATATTCCCCTGTTTTCAACGACTTCCGAGATAAAATTTTGCCCTCACGGTCAACAATCCCAACGTCCGTATTGGTGCCGCCAACATCAACTCCAATAGAAACTAATTTTGTCATTTCGCAAAAAAATTTTTCACAAAAATATCATTTTTTTTTGTTTTAAATAAATTTTTTATTATTTTTGGCAAAAATTTTATAAAAAATTTTTATGAGTCAAACCATAACCACAAAACCTGTTAAAGAGGTAAAATATTTGTTAGGTGCCCTTGGCAGTGCCTCGGGCTATTACACCCAACTCAAAGCCACTTTTGCCAGCGAAGATGTCTACAAATTCTTCGCACAGCCCGCAGTTATTGAAAGCAGCAACCAAATTACTTGGGTCACCGATTTTAACGGAACTGCCACAGAATACGCCAAATTATCGCTGCAAGACCAAGAATTTGTCGAGCAACTTCTCATCAAAAAAATGAAAAAGATTCGAGAAATCACCGCAAAATTCAATGATAATTCCTTCACCGAACACATCAATAAATGTTTAGAAATTCCCTCGATGGAAGATGTTTGGAAAGTCGGAAACGAAGTTGTTGTCACTCAATGGGGTTTTATCTTTGACGGAACGAAAGGGAAAACGGGCATTTTGCAGTTAATCATTGCGGGGGAAAGAATTCCTGTAACAATTTTAGTTCAATACTCCGACCAAACACCTGTGCAAAATATTTCTGTGGAATGTAAATATTCCTCGCAAACTGAAAATTATTCCACCGATTCAGAAGGAAAATTTACTATCAAAAAGGTCAGACCTAATGCTGAAATTATTGCTTCGGTGATAAAAAATGGAAATCCGTTGAAAACTGAAAAATTTATCGCTTATGCAGACGGTAAATATGTGATAACTCTCGAAAAACCTCAAGAAAAACCCGTTGAAGAGGAAAAACCGATTATTCCTGATGTTAAACCACAAACTTTTTCGGCAAAAGTAAAAGTCGTTTACAAAAAAAATAAAAATGAGGAAGTAGTTGTACAAAACGCAAAAATCATTGTCGAGTATAATGGCAAAAAAATTGAGGGTTTAACAACAGATAATCAAGGTTATGTCGAATTGAAAAACCTCGAAATTAAAAATGGCGACATTTTGAACGTTGATGTTGTCGTTGATGACAAAGATTTACCAAAATAATTTTTTCAAATTCTGTCAGATTTCTCAAAAAAATTCTGACAGAATTACAAATTTCGTAAAAATTTTGAGGTGAAAAAGAGATAAAATTAAATTAATTTTTCAGAAAACGTTTTTTTGTTTTCGAAATGTAAAAAAATATTTTACTTTCGAGAAATATTTGTAATTTTGCAAAAAAGTTTTTCTGTAAAAAAATATGAAAAAATTTATTTTTCTAACTTTGTTTTTTTTAACTCTTTCCCCGTTATTCGCTCAAATCGAAATAACGGTCAAGCCTGTTCATATCAATGTTAGCCCTGAAGATACTTTGCAAATTTGCCAAGACAGCGTAACTTTGTACGCAGAAGCAAGATATGCAAATGGCACTAAAGTTACTGACTCAACATCGATTTTCACTTGGAATTTCGACGACGGAACAGTTATTTCCGATTACAAACTCGACACGGTTAATCATTTCTTCACAAAACCAAAAGGATATTACATCAGAGTGACCGTTATTGACAGCAACAGAGTAAAAAATTCCGTTATTTATCCGATAAAAGTTTCGTTGACTCCCGATTTTGCAGGAACAAGCGTCACTCCTGACGAACCAATTTGTGCAGGCGACCAAGTAATTCTATCAGGCGTGGTGAAACCAACACTTTGGAAATATCAATTCCCAACAGGTTTAGTTAATTCTACCGAAAATTTTTCTGTTATTTCGAGAGATAAAAAATTTTTTGACACAATCGACCATCGTTCCTTCTCAAATCAAAAACTATTAGACTCTGTCTCGCAAATTGATTCCATAGTTTTGATGATGGAACACACAAATGCTTCAGATTTATATATCAAATTGACTTGCCCAAGCGGAAAATACGTAATTCTCAAAAAAAGAGGCGGCGACACAGCAACATTAGGTGAACCCTCGTCAAATAATTTAACTGCAAGAGGCAAAATGTATCGTTATATTTGGAGAAATAGCGGAACAAAATACGGAAAAATGAGAGACGAACAAGGAAAATACACACATACTTATCTTGATGGAGCAGGTTTTGAACATAAAAACGTTTCTTATCTGCCAAAAGGAAGTTATTTACCCGAAACACCGCTTGATAGTTTAGTTGGGTGTCCCTTAAATGGAAATTGGATTTTTACTGTTATTGATTCAGTACAAAGAGATAACGGAACAATTTTATATTCTGCACTGTTTTTTGATACGACAATTATTCCAAAACCTTTGTGGGAATATTTTACGCCCATCGACAAAGTAGGAATTTGGGAAGGTAGAAATGTAAATTCGACTAACGAGATGGGAATTGCAACAGCAAACCCAGATACAGCAGGTGATTTTCATTATTCTTATATAATTTATGACTCTTGGGGATGTACTTATTCCGCGTCAGTTGTTGCTTCTGTCGAAAAAGTTACTATTACCGCAAATCCTTTGACAAGCGAGATTCCTCCGCCGACAAGAATTAATTTCGAAAATAAAACTTCTTGGGGAAAAAGTTTTGACTGGGACTTCGGAGACAAGAGCGTTCACGGAACAGCACAAAATTCTAATCACGAATATGCAGACAAAGGAATTTACAAAGTGAAATTAACCGTTACAAGCGAACAAGGTTGCACCGACTGGGACACAATTGCGATAAAAATTACGATTAAACCTTCTTCCATCGACGAATTTAACGTTTTCTCTCCCAACAAAGATGGTTTAAACGATAAATTGAAGTTAAAAATCGAAGCGTTAAAATCTTTGAACGCAAAAATTTATTCTCGTTGGGGACAAGTAGTTTGCGAATGGAATTCTCCCGAAGACGCAGAAAAAGGTTGGGACGGAACGGTGGGCAACAACGGCGGCAGCGAAGCCGCACCGGGCGTTTATTACTACATCATTGAAGCCGAAGGTTTAGACGGAGAAAAGTTTAACAAAAAAGGGTTTATTCATCTTTTTAGAGGAAATTAAGAAAAATTAACTCTGGTAAAATCGAAATTTTGTCAGAGTTTTGTCGTTTGATGCAGAACTTTTGCGTTAGTTAGTCGTTTTTGTGAAACGTGAATTGCCGTTTCGCTATTGTCGATTCCTATAAAATTTCTGTTTAATTTTGCCGCAACAACCAAAGTTGTTCCGCTGCCGCAATACGCATCAAGAATCGTTTCGCCCTCATTAGACGAGGCTTTGATAATTTTTTCCAACAACATTTCGGGTTTTTGCGTGGGATAACCGTTTCTCTCTTTCGCCATTGTGTTTAAAATTTGAATTTCAAACACATCAGCAGGAATTTTGCCCTGCGGAATTTCTTTTCTTTGCTGTTTGCCCTGCGAATAACGCCATTGAGTCATTTTACTTTCAAAAGGTTCGAGAATATTCTTCCAATTAAAAGTCCATTTTTGCGATTTCGAGTAGAAAAAAATTGTATCATGCTTTTTTGCCCAACGTTTTTTTCCCCGAACACCTGCGGAATAATACCAAATTATCTCATTTTGAAAATTTTGATTTCCAAATATTGAGTCTAAAATTAATTTCAAATAATGACTTGCCGAGAAGTCGCAGTGAAGGTAAAAACTGCCCGAATCTTTCAAAATGCGATACATTTCAGAAATTCGCAACGTTAAATTCACTAAATAAGCGAATAAATTATTTTTCTCAAGAAAATTTTCGAAATTTTTTAACAAATTTTTTGTTTTATTAGAAATATTTTTGTTTTCAAGAATTTCTAAAAATTCTATTTCTGAAATATTATTCCATTTCCAAATATCTGTAAACACTTGATTTTCAAGGAGATAATAATTTCTTTTCGAGTGAAACGGCGGGTCAATATAAATTAAGTCAACAGAATTGTCAGGAATAAATTTTCGCAAAATTTCGAGATTCTCACCGTAAAAAAGTTGATTTTTCATAAAAAAATAAGAGAATTTGAGTGAATATAATTTGCAAAAATAATTTTTATTTTCGAAAAATCAAATTTTTTTATATCTTTGTCACGACTTTTTTTCGTATCAAATTAAATTTACATTTCAGAAATGTATGTTTCAAAATAATGATTATCAAGCAGTTATCGAAAAATATAATTGGCAAGATTTAGAAAATTCACGGAATTTAATTATCGAAAGAAAACTGATAAAAAAAAACTATTCAATAAATCGAAAAAATTCTGCAAATAACTTAATTTTTATTTTCGATGAAACATCCTATCCTAAAAACTTTTAAAATAGGCATTGATGTCGGTTCAACAACCGCTAAGTTAGTCATTATCAATGAGAATAATGAGTTAGTCGGTTCTGAATATATTCGTCATAACACGAAAATCTACCAAACGGTCTTTTCGATTCTCAAAAAATTCGATTCCACGTTAAATAACGCAAAACTCAGCGTTGTTGTAACGGGGTCGGCAGGAATGGGAATTGCGGAACGCACTAAACTCACTTTTATTCAAGAAGTGGTTGCCTCAACGGAGGTAATAAAAAACTTTTACCCCGAAGTACGAACGCTCATTGATGTCGGCGGCGAGGATTCTAAAATGATTTTCTTTCCACCTAATAAACTTCCTGACATCCGAATGAACGGAAGTTGTGCAGGCGGAACGGGTGCATTTATCGACCAAATGGCAACGTTATTGAATGTTCAGCCCTTAGAAATGAACTCTCTTGCCCAAAATCATACGCACATTTACCCTATTGCGTCTCGGTGCGGCGTTTTTGCAAAAACTGACGTTCAAAACTTAATTAGTCGCAAAGTTCCCAAAGAAGATATTGCCGCCTCGGTGTTTCATGCCGTTGCTATTCAATGTATTAACGCATTGGCTCGCGGTTTTGATGTTACTCCGAAAATTATGTTTGTCGGTGGACCTTTTACGTTTTTGCCGTTTTTAGTAGATATTTTTCTCAAAGATTTAGGAATTTCGAGAAACGAGATAATTTCTTATCCGTATCCTGAATTTTTGCCCGCAATGGGTGCGGCAACAGATAACTCTGTGCAACGAAACGAATTGACTTTTGAGGAACTTTGCGAACGTTTAAGTTTTGCTCAAGACGAAAATGTTGAAGTTTCGAATCGTTTAAATCCGCTTTTCGAAAATTCACAGGAATTTGAAAATTGGACTAATCAACGTTTTGGAGATAAAATTATTCAGAATGTTGCGTTGGAAAATTACAAAGGAGAAAAATGTTTTCTCGGAATTGATTCGGGTTCAACAACGACAAAAATCGTTATTTTTGGTGAAAATCAGGAATTATTATTTCGTTTTTACCGCAATAACAAAGGGAAATCTATCGAAACGGTCAATGAAGGCTTGAGTGAATTTAAAAATTTACTCGAAAAATCGGGGAAAAAATTGCAAATTGCCCGCACAGGAGTAACAGGTTACGGCGAAGATTTAATTCGTGCTGCTTTTGGTGTTGATATGGGAATGGTCGAAACTATCGCACATTTCACCGCAGCACATTATTTTAACCCCAAAGTTTCGTTTATTCTTGACATCGGCGGACAAGATATGAAGGCAATTTTTGTCAACAACGGAATGATTTCTCGAATCGAGTTGAACGAATCTTGCTCTTCAGGTTGCGGCTCGTTTATTGAGACTTTCGGCAATTCTCTCAACGAAGAAGTCGGACATTTCGCAAAAATTGCATGTAACGCCCAAGCACCTTGCGATTTAGGAACGCGTTGCACGGTTTTTATGAACTCAAAAGTCAAGCAAGCACTTCGCGAGAATGCTTCCATCGAGGACATTGCCGCAGGTTTGTCGTTTTCGGTCATCAAAAACGCACTTTTCAAAGTGTTAAAACTGGTCAATATGGACGAGTTGGGAGAAAATATTGTCGTTCAAGGCGGAACGTTCAGAAATCCTTCGATACAAAGAGTGTTGGAACAATTAACGGGCAAAAAAATTATTTGCTCAAATATTCCTGAACTTATGGGTGCTTTTGGTGCGGCACTTTTAGCTCAAAGAGATTTCGAGAAACATTCAGAAATTCCTTCGGTTTTTGTCAACTTAGCGAATCTTCAAGAAAATCAACTATTTACCGACAAACAAATTCAGTGTAAAGGCTGCGAAAATTTTTGTAACATTACAAAATTTACTTTTTCCAATCAAAATATTTATTTTTCGGGCAATAAATGCGAGAAAGTTTTTACCAACAAAGGCATTCAACAACAAAAAGGTTTTAACGTTTTTGCGTACAAACATTCGTTGCTTTTTGATAGAATCGAAAAAAATATTCTCGCAAAACCGTTGTTAAACATTGGAATTCCGCGGGTTTTAAACACTTACGAGAATTTTCCGTTTTGGTTTACTCTGTTCTCAGAATGCAATATTCAGGTAACATTGTCCGCGCCCTCGACGATGGAATTGTATGAAAAAGGAATGGGAACAATTATGTCAGATAGTATTTGTTTTCCTGCAAAACTCGTTCACGGACACATTATTGATTTGGCAGAAAAAAAAGTTGACAGAATTTTTTACCCGATGGTAATGTTTGAGGAAAAAGAATATTCCGATGCGGTGAATTCGTTTAATTGTCCGATAGTTAGCAGTTATGCCGATGTGATTCGAAGTGCGGTAAATCCTGAAAAAAAATATCAAATTCCTTTCGATTCGCCGACTTTTAACATTAGCGACAAAGAACTTTTGTTAAAAGCGTGTGTTGAGTATTTGAAAAAATTGGGGATTTCGAAAAACATAGTGAAAAATGCGTTTGAGAAAGCACTTTTCGAACAAAGAAATTTCAAAGAAAATGTGCGAAGCAAAGTTTCTGAAGTCCTTGAAAATGCGAGAGTTAATAACGAAATGATAATTATGCTTGCCTCTCGTCCTTATCACACCGACCCATTGATAAATCACAAAACACCTGACATTTTGACAGAATTAGGTGTCAGTGTTATTTCGGAGGATTCTGTTGTTGAAGAGAGTAATTTTTTCGATTTACAAACGATTTCTCAATGGACTTATCCGAATCGAATTTACAAAGCGGCTCAATGGGTTGCGAAACAGCCCGAAGAGGTGCAATATGTTCAGTTAAACTCTTTTGGTTGCGGTCCCGATGCGTTGGTTTTTGACGAGGCAAGAGAAATTCTCAAAACAAAGGGCAAAAATTTAACATTAATCCGAATTGACGAAATTACGAGTACAGGTTCGGTGCGGCTGCGTTTGCGTTCAATGATTGAGTCTTACAAAGTTCGAGATAATAATCCGCAAAAAGTTGATAATCAACGAATTACTCTTCCCATATTTGAAGAAACAGACAAAAAACGCACTATTTTGTTGCCGTTATTTTCTGAAATATATTCTCGTTCAATACCTACATTGTTGGAAATTGAGGGTTATAAATCGGTGAATTTGCCTGCTCCTGACCGCGAATCTGTCGAATTGGGTTTAAAATATTGCAACAACGAGATTTGTTACCCCGCAACCATCGTCATCGGCGATATTTTGAAAGCGTTAAAATCGGGAAAATATAAACGAGACGAGGTAGCGGCGTGCATAACGCAAACTTGCGGTCAGTGTCGGGCTTCGAGTTATTTGTCGTTGATAAAAAAAGGAATGATAGCGGCAGGTTTCTCCGATATTCCGATAACTTCCATCGGCACAGAGGGGAAGGTTATTCATCAACAGCCTGGTTTTCAACTGAATTGGAAAAAATTAATGTACATCACTTTTGCAGGAATGTTGTTTTGCGATGTTGTCGCAAAAATGTATTATTCCACCGTTGTCCGTGAAGTACGTAAGGGAACGGCAAAAACATTGATGAATTTTTATTTGGATAATGTTCAATCTTTGGTTGCGAAACGAGATGTTTCGGGAGTTTTCAAAATGATGAAAAAGGCTGTCGAAGATTTTAACCAAATTGAAATTGTTGACAAAAATTTTCCAAAAATTGGAATTGTCGGAGAAATTTACATCAAATACAATTCTTTTGGAAATCATAATATTGTCGAATGGCTGAATAATCAAGGAGTAGAGGTTGTTGTTCCGCCGATTTTAGACTTTTTTCTGCAGTCTTTTGTGAATATTGATGTGAATAAAAAAGCAAATTTAACAAAAACTTCGTTGTTTTCAGATATTTTTGTGTTTTTCATTGAGCAATATTCCAATTATTACGTCTGGAAGACGAATAAAATTTTATCAAAATTTCGTTTATTTAGTCCTTTTCACTCGATAAGAAATGTGGCAAAACATGCGGAAAAAATTTTAAATCTGGTGAATCAATTCGGAGAGGGATGGATTATTCCTGCGGAAATTTCACAATTTGCCGAAGACGGAATAAATAATGTAATTAGTATTCAGCCTTTTGGTTGCATTGCGAATCATGTGGTTTCGAAAGGTGTGGAAAAACGAATCAAAGATTTGCACCCAAAAATGAGTTTGTTATTCCTTGATTTTGACAGCGGCGTTAGCGAAGTGAACGTTTTGAATCGTTTATATTTTATGGTAAAAAACGTAAGTGAAGTTGTGCATCGGTCTCAAAATAGTAAAAATTTCAGTGCAAACAAAGATTAGCAAAAATCGTTTAAAGAATTAACACAAGTTTAGTATTTTTAAATAATTTTAACATTTTACCGTTGTTATTTTCAAAATAATGGCAACGGTAAATAAAAATTTTTTATGTTTTCTCCAATTTATCAAGGAATTTTTACAATTTTATTAAATATTTTCGTAATATTTCTGCTTCGAAAAAAACATTACGAGACAATTATCAATGTTTCTGCGTTTATTTTAGGAATTTTTGCATTATTTAACTCTATTTTGGGAATTTTTCTCAAAGAAAATTGGGGTTTTTATGTGTTAAAATCAATTTTTGTCTATATTTTTTTATTAATTTTTATGATGTTTTTTTTAGAGAAATCAAAAAAAATGTTAAATATTCAAGGCAGCGGCGAAGGAATAATGATTTTCTTGGCACACATAATTTATTATCCGATTATTTTACTCATTATTTTGATTATTCGTTGGTTAAAAAATTAAAATTTTTTTTGCGAAATTCTTTGTTTTTCTCAAAAAAGTTATTTACTTTTGCAAAAAAGAAATCCTGCACTTGTGTAGGAAGTTTGTTATTTTATGTTTTTGAAAATCAAAGAGTTATGAAATCCTAAACTCTATTTTCTGAAATTAAAAAATATTTTTACGTTTGCCGCAGCAAAAAATTTTTACGTTTTGCGGCAAGTTTTTTTATTTTATTAAAAAAAAAATTTCTTCTAACCCCAAAAAACTTTACCGTATATGGCAAAAATCACGTATTTAACCGGAGAAGGTCTCAAAAAATTGAAAGACAAATTAGACCAATTAATTTATGTTGAACGTCCTCGCACTTCGAAAATGATAGCCGAGGCGCGCGACAAGGGCGATTTGTCCGAGAATGCCGAATACGACGCCGCCAAAGACGCTCAAGGTTTGTTAGAAATGGAGATTTCAAAACTCCAAGACTTAATAAATTCTGCTCGTCTCATTGACGAATCGAAGTTCGAAGCCGACACGGTACAAATTCTTTGTAAAGTGAAACTCAAAAACAAAAAAAACAGTACCATTGTTCAATATACTCTCGTTCCTGAAAGCGAGTCGAATCTCAAAGAAAACAAGATTTCTGTCGAAACGCCCATTGCAAAAGCGATAATGGGCAAGAAAATCAACGATTCTGTCGAAGTAAAAGTGCCTGCAGGAATGCTTTCTTTTGAAATTATTGACATTTCTCGTTAAACTTTTTTAACATTTTTTATGGCAACAATTTTTTCTCGCATCGCAAAAAGCGAAATTCCTTGCTACAAAGTGGCAGAAAATCAAGATTATCTCGCTTTTTTGGACATAAATCCGCTTGCTGTGGGACACGTTTTAGTGATTCCTAAAAAAGAAATTGATTATATTTTTTGTCTCACGGATTCGGAACTTTCAGGTTTAATTTTGTTTGCAAAAAAAGTTGCGTTGACTCTTGAAAAAGTGGTTTCTTGCAAAAGAATCGGCGTTTCGGTCATCGGACTTGAAGTGCCGCACACTCATATTCACTTAATTCCGCTGAATTCGATGGAAGATATTAATTTTTCTCGCCCCAAATTACAAATTCCGTCTAACGAATTGCAAATTCTTGCAGAAAAAATTAAAACTCAATTCGAAACGATGTAAACATTTCACAAAAACCGTTTATTTTTTCGAAAAAATTGAAAAGATAAACGGTTTTTTCGAAAAATTAAAATTATGTTTCTCCGATTTTTAAAAACAAATTCTCTTTTTTTACTTTTGTCAATTCCGTTGTTTGCAGGAATTTTTTGGTTCAAATCGTTTATTTCTCCTGCGGCAAATGTTTTCTCCGAATCGTTGCCGACTCCGCTTTTTAAAATCATTGTTGAAAAGTTAAATTCTATACAATTTCCGCTTTTGAACAACATTTTTGCGTTCACTTTATTGATGTTTCAAGCATTTTTGATAGTGAAAATTGACTTAAAATTCTCGATTATCTCGCAAAAAGGTTATTTCACGGGATTTTTATATGTCTTATTATCAAGCAGTTTCGGGGTAATAAATCAGTTACATTCGGGTTTATTGGCTCAAACATTTTTCCTTCTCGCTTTGCACAGAATTTTCAGCATTTACAACACAGACTTGACATTCTCAAAAATTTTTGACGCCAGTTTTTGGGTCTCTGTGGCAAGTTTATTTCTGTTTAACTCGATATTTTTTGCGATATTTCTCTTTTTTTGCATTATTTTTCTAAAATCTTTTAATTGGCGAGATTGGCTCATTTTGATTTTGGGGTTATTTATTCCCTATTTTCTCTTTTTTATTTTATTTTTTCTTTTCACGGGAAAAATTTTTGAATTTTTCGAAATTCTCAAGAGTCAAATAAAATTTACGAATGTTATCTCGAATGTTGATTTGTCAAAATTTATTTTTATCTATATTTGGTTGGTTTTGGTTTCTCTCTTGTCGTTTTATTATTTTGTAAAAAAATACCATAAAATGTTGATTAGCAATAAGTTATATTTTAATTTATTGATAATTTTATATCTTTTTGTACTCGGCATTTACTTTTTTATTCCTTCTTCTTCAATAGAAATTTTGCCTTTTGCGTATATTTCTTTTTCGTATTTTTTTGCGTTTTACTTTTTTGTCGAAAAATCTGTGCGTTTTACAGAATTTTTATTTTGGATTTTTATTGCGGTAAATATTTATTTTCAATTTTTTTAGAAAAATAAAGAGAAAATTGAGAAAATTTTATTTTCTTTGCAAAAAATTTAAAAAAAAAATTTTATGGCACTGAAATATCGCCTTATTTTAATGAATTTCCTACAATTTTTCATTTGGGGTTCGTGGTTAATCACTATTGGTGGTTATTGGTTTCAAACTAAACATTGGTCGGGAACCGAATTTGGAGCAATTTTTTCGACAATGGGAATTGCCTCGTTGATAATGCCGTCAATAGCGGGAATTATCGCGGATAGATTTATTAATGCAGAGAAATTATTAGGGATTTTTCACCTTTGCGGGGCAATAACGCTTTTTATGCTTCCGCAAATGGAGACGCCGTCTTCGATGTTTTGGTTGATGATGGTCAATATGATTTTTTATATGCCGACAATCGCTTTAACTATCACGGTTTGTTACTCTTCGATGAAGAAAGCAAATTTAGATGTTGTGAAAAATTATCCGCCGGTGCGGGTTTTTGGGACAATTGGGTTTATTATCGCTATGTGGACGATTAGTTTGTTGAAATTTGAGACTTCATCGGTGCAATTTTATGTTGCCTCGGCGGCTTCGCTGCTTTTGGGTTTTTATGCGTTTACTTTGCCCAAATGTGAGGTGAATAAAGTTATTGAGAAAAAATCGTTTTCCTCATCGCTTGGTTTGGATGCGTTTGCGTTGTTGAAGGATAAAAAAATGGCTTTATTTTTCATTTTTTCAATGTTACTCGGTGCTTCGTTGCAGTTGACAAATGCTTATGGCGATACTTTTCTCCACGATTTCGCAAAAATTGATATTTACAAAGATTCTATTGCGGTGAAATATCCTGCGATAATTATGTCGATTTCGCAAATTTCTGAGACGTTGTTTATTCTTGCGATTCCGTTTTTCCTGAAGAAATTTGGGATAAAAAATGTAATGTTGATGAGTATGTTTGCGTGGTTTTTGCGTTTCGGACTTTTTGGACTCGGCAATCCGACTACAGGACTTTGGATGATTATTTTGTCTTGTATTGTTTATGGAATGGCATTTGATTTTTTCAATATTTCGGGTTCTCTCTTTGTGGAAAGTCAAAGTTCGGGGGAAATTCGGGCAAGAGCGCAGGGACTTTTTATGATGATGACAAACGGTTTCGGTGCAGTTTTAGGCAGTTTTAGCAGCGGAATAATTATTGACAAATTTTTCAAGATGGAAAACGGACATTTTGACTGGCAAGGAATTTGGTTTACTTTTGCTGCGTATTCGTTGCTTGTTGCGGTGAGTTTTGCGATTCTT
This sequence comes from Rikenella microfusus, assembly GCA_020719385.1. Lineage (GTDB taxonomy): Bacteria > Bacteroidota > Bacteroidia > Bacteroidales > DYQK01 > DYQK01. Next base: position 23,434 of record DYQK01000035.1, read on the forward strand.
TTCAAACATAAACACGACCCGGGAGCAGTCGAAAATTTTAAACATTAATTTAATATTGCCATCTTTTTTGAAAGGTGGCAATATTTTATTTATTTCAAATTTTTTTGCAAAAATAAGGAATAAATTTTATTTTCAAATATCAAATTGAGAAAAAAATATTATTTTTGCAAAAATTTATTTTCAAAAAAATGAAGCAATTAATTAAAAAAACGAGTCTTTCTAATATGCGTCCTGTTTTTTCGCAAGGAATGAGCGAGAATGTTAAGCGTTATATTCAGTTGCGAAAGATGTTTGAGGAAAACGGTCTTCATAACATTTTTACCGAACCTGTGTTGACCGATGGCGGTGGGTCAATAACTTGGTACACCGAGTTGGAAGGTCAAGTTGTTGATTTTACAACACTTTCGCAAGGCGAGCAAGAATATGTGAAGGGACGTTTAAAGGAACAAGTTCGCAAGGTTTATCGTGCTGCGTTGAAAATGTTGAAGGCACAAGACGAAAATCCAGAGATAAAAGAAGTTCTTTCACTTTTGGACACTTGTTTTGAGATTCCTGATTACAAAGATATTTTTGTTGTTGACAAAAACGGACAAAAAAATTTCTGCATCATTCGTTGGGGTTTTAATTATGACGATTTTAACGCTTCTTCGGGTTTAATCAACAAACTTGTCGGACTGCGTCTTTCGGATATGAAAATTGTTTCTCAATACTCTAACGGCAAAATTGCTCCCGACCAACCCATTTTTATTGAATATGAGGGACAAACCAAGGAGGTAAAAACCAATTCTGCAGGCGAATTTGTCATTTCAGATATTCCTTATTTCAAGAAAATAAAAATTTTTCAACGAGATAAAACCGGGCAAACGGTTAATATTCAAGAATTTGCCAGCAATTATCAAGAGGAATACGTTTATAATGTCGGAATTCCAAAGCAAGATATGAATTTTAAATTTGTTGACAATTTAGGAAATCCGATTCGCAATGTTCCTGTTTCTTTTGAGTACGAGGGTAAAAAAATCTCAAAAATCACCGATTCTAACGGCAACGTAATTCTCGAAGGTATACCTTTGGGAACTGAGGTTAAGTGCGAACAAAATGGAAATTTGCAGCAAGTTACCTGCAAAGAAAACACTTCTGAATACAAAATTATCGGTCAACAGCCGAAAGTGCCGATGAATTTTAAGTTTGTTGACCAACAAAACAAGCCGCTTGCGAATACGCCCGTGCGTTTTGAGTACAACGGACAGACGGTCAACGCAACAACAGACTCTTCGGGAAACGTAATTCTCAAAGATATTCCTTTGTACACAAATGTTCGGGCAACACAACTCGCCGATGGAAATCCTGTTTCCTCACAAAATTTCACTTGCGAGGAAAATAAAAGTGAATATTTATTTACAGGAAAAAATCCTTCGCAAAATATTGTTCTCACGGCAAGAGATAATAACGGCAATTTAATTCCGAATCAGCCGTATCAAATCGAGTATGACGGCAAAAATGTTCAGTTAACAACAGATTCTAACGGAAATATTCCGCTTTCAGATGTTCCTGTCGGTGCGGAGGTGAAAGTTTCGCAGATAATAAACGGAAATCCTACGAATCCGCAAACTTTTACCACGCAGCAAGGAGTAACAAATTATTCTATAACAGGAACTTTGCCCGCAGTTACTCCGCCTGCTGCTACAAATACTTCAATAACGCTGACTACAACTGACAAAAATAACAATATTCTCGCCAATTCGAAAGTAATTTTGAAAATTGGAAGTAATCCTCCTGTCGAAAGTTTTACCGATTCGCAAGGAAAAACAACTCTCAATAACATTCCTTTGAACACTGCTTTTCGCGTTTTGGCAGAAAATGGGAAACTCAAGGCAGACGAAACGTTAACTATTTCGCAACAAAACGAAGCGAAAACAATTATTCTCAAAAAAAATAATTGTCTCTGGTGGATTTTGGGTGGACTTTTGCTTTTGTTGCTCCTTTTGCTGTTGTACTTTTTACTTAGACATTTAGGTGTTTTCGACAACCGAAAAACGATTATTGACACCGTTCACGTTGTTGATACAACGCACAAAGTCGTTATTGACACGGTAAAGAAAACAAAAGGAATGACCATCACTCTTGTTGACCAAACCTCTCGCACTCCAGTTGCAAATGCGAAAATAAAAATCAAATATGCGGGCAAAGAAGTAACTCTCAAAACTGACGCAAACGGCAAAGTTGCTCTCGAAGACGCCGAGAAGGGAATGGAAATTCACACAACAATAAACGCACCTTCTTACCCCGAATGTATCGTTATTTTCCCGTATGCCAACGAAAAGACCATTTATATTTCGAAAGACGGCTCCGAGGAGGTCAATGAAGTAATCTTAGATTGCGGCACCGAATCTCTCTCAGGCGGCAAAGGAACAACAATAAAAGTTTACGACTTAAAACAAGAGAAAGGAACTTTTAAATTGGAATATCAAATGTTTAATTTGCCCGACAAAATCACGGTTTACGAAGGTGATGTTTCTGATATAGCAAATAATAAAATTTTGTACGAAACACCAACGCCTGTCAGCAATTATAATTCTGCGAAAATTAAGTTTGAGAAACGTTTCGTTACCGTAAAAATTGTTGGAAAACAAAGTCAAACGGAATGGAAATATCAGGTAAATTGCCCTGAATAAAAATGTTTCTGTGAATGAAAAAAAAACTTGTCAAGTTTTAAGAAATTTGACAAGTTTTTTTAATAATTTAATAAAAAAAACTGTCAGATGATAAAATCTGACAGTTTAGAAAAATGAAAATTTTCGAAAAAAGATTAAATTGACGTCAAAGCAAAAGTTGGCGGTGGCGGTGCTTCAATAAGTTTTACGTTTTTAGCAACTTGCTCTCCTTTGTCATTTCTGTCTATGACAAATTCTACTCTATCTCCTTCTTTGAGGTCGTTAAAGTCTGTGTCAATTAAGTTTGTATAATGGAAGAAGAGATTATTAGGTGGATATTTGATAAATCCGTACCCATTTTTCAAGGAATAAATAATACTGATTTTTGCGTCATTATCTCGTCCTCCAACGGTGATGGCAGGTTTTACTGGCGATGGGATTCGTGGTTGTTGCACAAATAAATTATTCACTTGCGGATATTTTTTCGAAACCCGATTTTCAATAATTTCGTGCATCGCAATCGGATAAGTAACCTCTTCAAGCAGTTCTTGCGAGGTGCGAGTAATCATTTTTTGTCCTTCGTGGTCGGTGTATTCAAAATCCCAACTTAAAACTAACACGCGCGTTCCGAGCGTATTAAGTTTGCGAATCAAAGGAACATAATCGCCATCGGAGGCAATTAAAACTAAAACGTCAAAACGTTTATAAAAAGCCAATTCAAATGCTTCAAGTGCTAACCAAACATCAATTCCTTTTTCTTCTCGCTTTCCGTCTATATTTTTTAACGGCAAATAATGAGTTATTACTCCTTCAGACATTAAAATGTCATCGAAAACTCGGTCATAATAGAGTTGGTTTCCTCGCTGACTCGCCTCCTGCGCACTCATTCGTCCCCGAAAATAATGAGCATCCACAATTTGACAGTAACTTGTCTCCACATTTTCTGCTTGCGAAACTTGCCAACGAACAAACTCGTGTAAACCTTGAATACTTATGCGACTTTTACGAATGTGTACGTAGTTGTAGTAATTGCTTACGTGCAAAAAATAATTTCCATCATAAAACACTCCGATACGTATAAGTCCTTGACTATTAGAGTTTAAAAACATAATGAAAAAATTTGTTAAAACTTTTTGTTCTTTGTAATAAAAAAAACCTGTAAATTTTTTGCAAAAGTAAATATTTTTTTTTGAAAAAAAAACAAATTTTTCGAAAAATATTTTTTTTTGCGGAATCTTTTGTCATTTATCGTAATCTGTCCATCGAACGAATTAAATTTTCGTCTTTTTCAATAGAAACAACCGCTCTCCACAAAAACAAAATCGAAGCAATGGGTAAAAAAACTGCCCAATTATAATAAACTTTTTCCACCACTGTAGGAAGACTGAAATTTGCATAAATATAAATCAAAGCGGCAGTTATCACAAAGCAAGTTATTGATAAATAAAGCATTTTAATTTGTTTCGAGCGTTTTTTATAGAGAAAAATTGAGATAAAACTCATTAAAACTGCAAGAATTAACGCTGCAAGCAACGGAACGGTTTGTGAAAAAACGACAATTGAGTAGGAAAAGTGTTTAATCTCGGTGATATTTAACGAGTAAATATTTTTTGTTGCATCAATAATTGAAGCAAACCAGGTGAAAAACATCGGAATAACGATTCCAATGGCAAGTAAAATAAAAATCGTTTGAATACGTTGAAGCATAAAAAAATGATGATTTTTCGAGTGCAAAGTTACAAAAAAAATTAATAATTTCAAAATACATATCTATAAAAACAATAGTTTTTGAGAAAAAAATAACATTCCAAGAAAAGACTGAATAAGTGGCATCAAATTTGTAAAGCAAGATGCTTTTTTATACTTTAAAAGTGCTTTTAAAGTAGTGCCGCAGAATAGAGATTCGTACAAAATCGCTGCAAATGTAAACAAAAAAATCGAAAAAGCAAATTTTTTAAACTTTTTTTTCAAGAATTTTGTTTAAAGTTGCAAAATTTTCTCTTAATTCAGAAATTGTTTTTAGTAATTCACAATTTTCACAAGCATTTTGTTTTTTCTCGTTGATAAAACACACTTCCTCAATAGCATCGTCATAAAGCGAATTTATGTCGATGTTATTTTTTATTAAGAAAATTATATACTCTTTTGGTACAAATTTTCTATCACCTGTTTCAAGTTTGATGGTAAAAACCT
>DYQK01000134.1 GCA_020719385.1 Rikenella microfusus
AAAACAGGTTTGTCGCAACAGGAAATCGAAAATTTATAAACTTTTTTTTCAATAATATGGAAAAATTACAGACTTACTATAAAATGCTTGAAAATTGCATTCGTGAGTTAGGTGTTGACCCTGAAACTTGTCGCTATCAAAAAGATGGCGTTTGGGGTTTACGCATTGGTTCTGCCGATATGTGGGTTACTATCTCTATGGTAGAAGGAGAAAATTATGGTTATTACGAAGTTATTTCTCCCGTTTGTCAAGTGCCAATGGTCAATACTCAAGAATTTTATCAAGAAGTTCTTGAACTTAGTCATATGCTTTACGGAGTAGGAATGACAAAGAATCAAGATTGGATTTATGTGAAACACATTCGCGAGTTAGAAGGACTTTCTGAAAGCGAAATGATAGCAACTTTGCGACGTGTTGGTTCTTATGCTGACGATTATGATGACTACTTCCGCAAAAAATATTTTGGAATCGGAACGGAACAGAATAATCGAAAAGATGCTCCTGGACCAGAAAAGAAGTAAAAATTTGCGAAAAGAAAAATTCCGAACGTTAAAGTTCGGAATTTTTTTGTTTTATTTTGTCTCTTTCGAAGAAGTTTCGATTTTTTCAACCAATGTTAAACGCTCTCGCAACGATTTAACTTGTTCTTTTGCTCTTGCGATTTTTTTGTTCACATCATCAATTAACGACTCAGCATTTACCGATTTAGTGAAATAACCGATATTATTTTCCCAAAGATTAATATCGCCTTCGAGTTGTTGAATTCGCATACGAATTTTGTCTCTCTCGATTTTAAATTTCATTTTCGATTTCGGAGATTGTTGTAAACCTTCAATTCGGGTTTTGAAATCTGAATCGCTGCGACCAGAATCGTCAAAACGCAATTTCCCAAATTGAGTATTTACCTCTTCGCGGAATTGTTTTTGAATCTCGTCTTTAAACTTAATCGGAACGTGTCCTATTTCTGTCCAACGTTTTTGAAATTCTTTGAGTTTCGTCAAATTATCCTCATTGTCGTTTGACACTTGATATGCTTTTATTTCCTCAATTAAAGCACGTTTTGCTTCCAAATTCTTTTGTTGTTCCGAATCAATGTTCGAGAAATACGAATTTTTGCGTTCAAAAAACGAATTGCAAGCAGTGCGAAAACGTTTCCAAATCGAATCAGAAAACTTGCGAGGAACGGGACCAATGGTTTTCCATTTTTCCTGCAACGCAATGAACAATTCTGTGGTTTTTTTCCAGTCGGTGCTGTCTTTTAAACCCTCAGCTTGAATGCAAAGGTCGGTTTTGAGTTGCAGGTTGTTGTTTTGTTCTTCTTTCGCTTGTCCGTAAAATTCTCGTTTTTTGCCGAAAAATGCGTCGCAGGCGTTTCTGAAACGGTTGAAAACTTTTGTGTTTTCTTTGCGAGGTGCAAAACCGATGAGTCTCCAAACTTTTTGCAATTCGACCATTTCTTTCGATTTCTCATCCCATTCTTTGTGAGACGAGATAACTAAATTCGAAATTTCCTCTGCTTTTTCGCACAAAACAACTTTCGCTTTGAGATTATTATCTTGTTCAGATTTTAAACCCTCGAAATGCTCTTGATGTTTTTTGTTGATTTTATTGGTCGCTTCTTTGAAACGTTCCCAAATTTCTTCGCGTTTTTCTCTCGGAACGGGACCGATTTCTCTCCATTGAGTGTGATATTTTTGCAAAGAACGAAACGCCTTCACAACCATCGGCTCTAACAAAAGTTCTTCAGCCTTCTCGCACAACGTAATTTTTATCTCAAGATTTTTCTTTAAATCTAAATCGCGAAGTTCTTTGTTGATATTGATGTAATCATAAAACTTCTCCACATGATAGTGGTAAGTTTCCCACAAAACCTTCACCTCTGCCTGAGGAACAACACCGATTTCTCGCCATCTGCGTTGTAAATCGCGAAATTCTCCAAAAGTTTGATTGATAGATTCTTTTTTATTTATCAACTCTTTCAACTCCTCGACAATTTGATATTTCGCTTTTAAATTTTCTTGTTTATTGCGTTCAATCTCTTCGATGCGAGCAGTCTTGAGGTCGCGATATTTTTTGTACAATTCCTTGAGCTCGGCTTCTAAGGGGTCTACTTCAATAACAAAGTTTTCAATTACTCCACCTTCGTCAAGAAATTTTTGTCGATTCTCGTTTATTTCCTCTTTGCGAAGTTTATAAAATGCCAATTTGATACTTTCAACGTCAGTACGCAACTCTTGAACAGGACGAGTTTCGAGTAACGTTTTTAATTTTTCAACAAGTTCCTGCTTGCTACTTCCTGAATAATCAACAATAGTTGTTGAACTGTCTTTTTCTTCTTCAGAAACTTCGTCGTCAGTACGCAATTCGGCAGGCACTTCGACTTCCTCTTCCTTCTGAACGATAGAATCGTGAGTTTGCAAAATTGTTAAACGTTCTTCGATACTTTTTTCAAGATGCACAGATTCGTCTTGAATGTTTTTTCCCGTATTTTTAGTTTCCGATAAACGGCTTAAAATACGGTCAGCTGCACTCTGGGTTTGCTCTTGTGCAGGAGAAGTGGTTTGTTTTTCGGATAATTTCTCCGTAGATTCGATTAAGGTGTCGTCGGTCATATCGGTTTTTGTGAAAAAAATTAAACATTTATTCGAAAAATTTGGTTAGTTTTTTCGAACCATTATGAATGATAGAGAACGAATTTTAAAAACGCAATCACTTGAAAATCAAGTGAATAAATCGCTTTTGGAATACACCAAACAATAGTTTTTCAACGGCACAAAGTTATAATTTTTTTTTTAATACACAATTTTTTTCGTAAAAAAACTTTTTTTTTTATAAAATTATCTTTTTTTTCAAAATTTTGTTTACTTTTGCAGCATAATTTTTAACAAAATATTCACTTTACTTCTTTTTGTAATGAAAAACTTACTTTCTCTCGCAGTAATTCTTTTTGTTTTGGCAGCAGGTTTTACCTCGTGCAAAAAATCAACTTCTGATATGTTGGTCGGAACTTGGAAGGTTGAAAGCGTTGATTTAGGCAACATTGACAAAATCATTGATGAACAAGTTTCTAAGATGAATCTTTTGGAAGACAATTTGATGCCCAAAAAAGGCAAAAAAGATGACCCAAAAATCAAAAAAGCCTTAGAAGAAATGAAAGCAAAACGCATTGATTCAGTGAAAAATATTCTCAAAGGACGTTTCGAAGAATCAAAAAAAGCAATGATGGACGCAAGTTTAACTTTCAACAAAGACAACACTTTTGAAACAGTCTCCATGGGTAAGACAGAAAAAGGCAAATGGAGCATATCAGAAGACGAAAAAACGCTCACTCAAACGATGGACAACGGTATGAAAGGTGAAATGACTCTCGACCCTGAGGCACTCAAAAACGGTCAACTTGTTTTGTCAATGACAGATGGCGGAAATATTACGAAAATCATTTTCAAAAAACAATAATTTTTTGATTTGTGAACAAAAAAATGTCTCATTTTTATTAAAAAAGTGAGATATTTTTTTTGAGAAAATTAAATTTCCCTCAAAAATTTCTTTCGAAAAAAGAAATTAATAAAAAAATTCTGTTTCCTTGCGAGAACAGAATTTTTTTTTGCTAAAACTGCTTTTTACTTGAACGGGAAAAGTGAATTGTTTCCAACATTTTTTCTTTTTTTTCAAAAAATTTCTGTACTTTTTTTATCCGCAACGCTAAAGACATAGCAGTTTTAAAAAGTACGGTTGAATTTGATAAAATTGTCAAGATTTTCTCAAAGAAATTGAAAGTTTACGTTTAAATTGTTTAATCGTTGTTTAATAATTTTTATTGCTTCGTCAGATTTGTCGGTGGCAATCCAATTTCTGTTCAATTTTTCTGCTGCAACAATTGTTGTTCCGCATCCGCAAAAAAAATCTGCAACAATATCACCTTCGTTGGTCGAAGTTTTGATGATTCGTTCCAAAAGTGCTTCAGGTTTTTGTGTCGGATAACCAAGTCTCTCGTTAGAATTTGCAGATAAATAATTTATTTGCCAAACATCACTAATATTTACGCCATTTTTTTGTTCGCAAAAAATTAATTTATCATAATTTTTCTTTTCAATTTGCTTTTTCGCTTTTTCTTGGTCGTAAATAATGAGTTGTTTAATATTTTTTGCCACATTTCTGTCCCATCCTCGTTTGTAAACTTTCTCAATATGCGGTGTGATTTCGAAATGTTGATGAAAAGTAAAATTTTCGCTTTTCGAATATCGCAAAATAACATCGTGCATACGTTGAAAATCTTTCGAAACATTAGTCCATCTGCGATAATGCCAAATGATTTCGTTGCGAAAATTATTTTTTCCGAAAATTAAATCACAAATAATTTTCAAATAATGACTCATCGTTGGGTCGCAATGGAGATAAAAACTTCCCGAATCTTTTAAAATGTATTTCATATACAAAATTCGTATGCTCATTTCAGTTAAATACGAGATTATATTATGTTGAGTTCTTAAAATTTCTAAACTTTTCAAAAAATTATATAAATCTTTACCTTCATTTTCGATATTAAACAATTTCTCAAGCGTTTTTTGATACGAAATATTTTTCCAAATATCTGAGAAAGCAATTTTTTGCGAGATTTTATAATCTCGATTCGAGTTATAAGGTGGGTCAATGTAAATTAAATTGATAAAACCTTCAGAGAATTGTTTATTGAACATTTGCAGAACGTCAAGGCAGTCGGCGAAATATAAATTTTTCATTTTTTTCAAACATTTTAGAATGCAAAAATACGAAATTTGCGTTGAAAAAAAATTTTTTGTGCGAATTTTTTTTTGTTTGTGAAAAAATATTTATCTTTGCCGCTGAAATTTATACTTTTTTATTCAAAAATGGGACAAAATTTTGTCCTCTTTTATTTTTCTAAATTTTAACAAATTCAAAAAAAAAAATTAAAATTTTATGGAAAATTCAGGTCTTCTTGAAACTTTTTTAGAGTTTAAAGAGTTAAAAAATATTGACCGCTCTACGATGATTAGTGTTTTGGAAGATGTTTTTCGCAGTATTATTCAAAAACGTTACGGCACTGACGAGAATTTTGATGTAATTATCAACATTGACAAGGGCAATTTTGAGATTTTTCGGAATCGGAAGATTGTTGCTGATGCAGATTTAAAAAATTCTAATCTTGAGATTCCGCTTTCTACGGCGAAAAAGATTGATGCTGATTATGAAGTTGATGAGGAAGTTTCGGAGGTTGTTGATATCAAAGCCGATTTGGGCAGACGAACAATTCTTACACTTCGGCAGAATCTTACTTCGCGGATTATGGAGTTAGAAAAAAATAATTTGTATCACAAATATAAGGAAAAAGTTGGCGATATTATCACAGGCGAGGTTTATCAAGTTTGGCGAAAGGAGATTTTAATTATTGATGATGAGAATCGCGAGTTAGTCCTTCCCAAAAATGAGCAAATTCCGAATGATCATTTTCGCAAAGGTGATACAATTCGTGCTGTTGTCTCGAAGGTTGAGATGAAAAATGGTTCGCCGATTATTACGTTGTCTCGCACTTCTCCCGTGTTTTTGGAGCGACTCTTCGAGTTGGAAGTGCCTGAGATTTTTGATGGTTTAATAACTATCAAAAAAATTGTTCGCATGGCAGGCGAGAGAGCCAAAGTGGCTGTTGAGTCTTACGATGACAGAATCGATCCTGTCGGTGCGTGTGTCGGAATGAAAGGCGCAAGAATTCATGGAATAGTGCGGGAATTGCGAAATGAAAACATCGATGTCATTAATTTTACCTCAAATACTTCACTTTTTATCACGCGTGCTTTGAGTCCTGCAAAAATTTCGAATATAAAAATTATTGAGAAAGATAAAAAAGCAGAGGTTTATCTTGCACCCGAAGAAGTTTCGAAAGCAATTGGAAAAGGTGGAATTAATATTCGTTTAGCATCGCAGTTGACAGGTTACGAAATTGATGTTTACCGAGATGTTACTGACGATGAGGAGTCTGATGACATTTATCTTGACGAGTTTTCTGACGAGATAGACACTTGGGTTATTGAACAATTTAAGTCAGTTGGTTGCGATACGGCAAAAAGTATTTTGAATCTGACGCAGGAAGAACTTGTCTCGCGAACAGATTTAGAGGAGGAAACGGTGCAAGAGGTTTTGAACATTCTCAAACGCGAATTTGACGTAAAAACTGAGTAAAAAAATCTTAATTTCTGTTAAACTTTTCTCGAAAAGTTTAACAGAAATTTATTTGAAAAATATTTATGAAAATTTTTTCGTTAGAAACAGGAAATTTTAAAATAGATGGCGGAGCAATGTTTGGCGTTATTCCCAAAGAAATGTGGCAAAATTGGTATCCTGCCGATGAAAAGAATCGTTGTAATTTGTCTATTCGGTCAATGTTGGTGGTTATAGAGAATCATAACATCTTGATTGACACAGGATTAGGAAATAAACAAGAAGCAAAATTTTTCAACAGATATTATCTCAACGGCGATGATACGTTAGAGAAATCTTTGCAAAAAATTGGTTATTCCTTCAACGATATTACCGATGTGATTCATACGCATTTGCATTTTGACCATTGCGGCGGTTCAATAATTCACAACGAACAGCAACAACTTGTTCCTGCCTTTCCCAACGCAATATTTTGGGTGAGCAAAGCACATTGGGAATCAGCCACAAAACCCAACGCAAGAGAAAAATCTTCGTTTTTGAAAGAAAACATTTTACCAATGCAGACTTCAGGAAAGTTAAAACTCATTGAAAATGAATGCGAATTGTTTCCCAATTTTCATATTAAACTTTTTTGGGGACACACAAACGGTTTAATTGTGCCACATTTATTTTTCAAAGACAAATTATTTGTCTTCGGGGGAGATTTATTTCCGACTGCCTATCATGTTCCGATGAATTATATAATGAGTTACGATATGAATCCGATGGAAACGCTCAAGGACAAAGAACGGTTTTTTGAATATGCGTTGAAAACGAATACTGCCATTTTTTTGCAGCACGATATTAAACAAGAATGTTGTTCAATACAGAAGGTTGACGACAAAATTAAAGTTGAAAAAACGTTTTCTGTGAACGAATGGTTCGAGTGAAAACTTTTTTCAACAACTTTGCATTTCCATCTTTTGAGAAAGATGGAAATTCTTTCTCAAAAAAATTTGTTTATTCGAAAAAAAAGTTTTATTTTTGCTGCAAATTAACTTAAAATTTTATGCGAAGTATCAAAGAATTGCACGAATTGTTGGATAAATCTCTCGAAGTGTCGAGAATACAGTATATTCGTTTTAATAAACGAATGCGAAAATTGGATGTAAAACTTGCTTCACAACGGCAAAAACACGAGGACGAACTCGCCGCACAACGGCAAAAACACGAGGACGAACTCGCCATTTTGAAGCAGAAAAACGAAGAATCTGCGAAAAAACACGAGGACGAACTCGCCAAATTGAAAAAAGAAACCGAGAAAAAAACCAAAGAACTCGAAAGTCTTTTTACAGGACAATGGGGCAAATTAATCGAATCGCTTGTTGAAGGCGATCTAGTGAATCTTTTGCAGCAGAAAGGAATTGACGTAACTCAAACTTCCACGAATTTAACGTATCAAAAAAACGGCGAAAGTGCCGAATTTGATATTATCGCACTCAATGGGACAGAAATGGTTGTCGTTGAAGTGAAAACTACGTTGCACGCAAAACACGTTGAACATTTTCGCAAAAAAATGGAAATTTTTAAAACGTTATTTCCGCTTTACAAAAATTATAAAATTTATGCTGCGATGGCTTTTTTGCGTCAGGAATCGCATTCGGCAAAAAGAGCCGAGAACGTTGGTTTTTTTGTCATTAAAGCAACAGGAAAAAGTGCAACAATTCTCAACAACCCAGATTTTAAACCGTTATTTTTTTAAAAAATTAAATACAGAAAATTTTTTTCCTAAAAGATTTTAATAAAATTTAACTTTCTTTTTGAGAAAGATGAAAATTCTGTCTCAAAAAAAAATTAAATTTATTTCAGAAAAAATTTTGTTATTTCGCAAAAAATGTTTTATCTTTGCCGCAAAATAAATTTAAAAATTTTGTAAAAAAGAAAAAGAAAAAATTAACGAAGCAAGACGTTTTAGAGATGTTTGCACAGTTAATGGCAGAATCAGATGCCAAAGCCGAGAAGCGTCTCGCTGAATTTGAGGCAAGTTTGCAAAAAAGCCGTGAGGAGGCGGAAAAACGTCATGCTGAGGCAGAAAAACGTCATGCCAAATTCGAAGCCGCCGCAGAAAAACGCAACAAAGAATTCGATAAAAAAATGGGAAGTTTAACGGGCTTTCTCGGTAAATTTACCGAAGAAATGATTCGTCCCAACATTATCCCGATGTTTCAAGCAAAAGGAATCGAAGTCGAGTTGGTTGTGCGTTCCGTTATTGGCAAAAAAAATAATCAAGATTATTACGAAATTGACTGGCTGTTGATAAATTCAACCATTGCTGTTGTCGTCGAGGTGAAAACAAAGTTCACTAAAGACGAAGTTGACGAACATCTTGACCGTTTAAAAAAGATTTGTGAAGTTGCCCCGCCGAAATTATTTAATCTAAGCGGAATAACGCTTCTTGGTGCAGTCGCAGCAATAACATTCGAAAACGGCGTAGACCGTTATGCATACCAAAAAGGTTTATACGTTTTGAAGCAAACAGGAAATCTCGTTTCAATAATTCATTACGAGAATTTTAAACCGCAAGAATGGAAAACAAATTATTAAAATAATTGCGAAATAATTTGTTTTTTCGAAAAAACTTTTTTATCTTAACAAAACCTGACAGGTGCAAGCA
>DYQK01000135.1 GCA_020719385.1 Rikenella microfusus
CCGTGACCTGAATAAACCGTTGTATTTTCGGGCAAAGTAAACAATTTTGTCTGAATACTTTTTTTCAATTGTTCGAAATTTCCGCCCGGCAAATCAGTTCGACCAATGGAATCGAAAAACAAAGTGTCTCCCGCAAAAAGCGAGTTTTCCTTTTCAAAATAAAAACAAACACAACCCTGCGAATGTCCGGGCGTGTGCAAAACTTTCAATTCCGAATTTCCAAAACGAATAATTTGGTTCTCTTCGAAAAAATTTGTCGGCGGCAAAAGTTGAGAAATCGAAAAACCAAACATCGAGGCGTAAGTTTGTGCAGAATTGAGATATTCTAAATCGTTTTTGTGCAGAAAACTTGGAATTTGATAAGTTTTTGTTACAAAATTTAACCCAAATAAATGGTCAAAATGTCCGTGAGTATTGAGAATTTTCACAGGAACAAGTTGATTTTTTGAGATAAAATTTGTCAATTCAGTTTCTTCTTTTTTCGAAAAACAAGCGGCATCAATAATTACGCACTCTTTTGTCTCATCGAAAATGAGATAAGTATTCACCGAAAGCGGATTAAAAACAAAATTTTTTAACATTTTTTTTACGAAAAAGTTAATTTTTATTAAATATTTTTCATAATTTTTCTGTCAGATTTCGAAAAATCTGACAGAATCGTTTAATTTTAAATTCCTGCTCCTGACGTACTTTTCTGTTGAACAATCTTAGAATTCGGTGAAACATCCTGTGTCACCCAAACGTTACCGCCAATAGTTGAATTTTCGCCGATAGTAATTCGTCCCAAAACCGTTGCTTGAGCGTAAATGACAACATTATCTCGCACAATTGGATGTCGCGGAATGCCTTTTATCGGATTTCCATTTTCGTCAAGCGGAAAACTTTTTGCACCGAGAGTTACTCCTTGATACAATTTCACATTTTTTCCAATAACGCAAGTTTCCCCAATTACAACGCCTGTTCCGTGGTCAATGGCGAAATATTCTCCAATTTCTGCCCCTGGGTGAATGTCGATTCCTGTTTCAGAATGTGCCATTTCAGAGATAATTCTTGGAATCAAAGGAATTTCTAATTTCAAAAGTTCATGAGCAATTCGATGATTTGTCATCACGCGAATGGTGGGGTAACAATAAATTACCTCGCCATAACTTCGCACTGCGGGGTCTCCGTCGAAAATTGCTTTCACATCTGTCGAAAGTTTTTGTCGAATTTGCGGCAAACGAGAAATAAACTCGGCGGCAAGTTCGGGTGCGTTGTCCTCGCAATGTTTGCAATTTGTATTTTTTTCCTCGCGGCACGCAAAACAGATTCCTCTTCGAATTTGCGTAGAAAGAAGTTGAAAAACTTTGTCAACATTGACGCCGAGATAATATCGCACGTTTTCAGGTTTAAGATTTGAAGTACCAAAATAACCTGGAAACAAAATTTCGCGAAGAAGATTTACGATTTCTCTCAAAGAATCGCTTGACGGCATTGGTTTACCATGCGAGGGCAAATATGCGGTTTGGCAAGAATCCGATTCTGACAATTTTGAGATAGAATTCTCAAGAATTTCAGAAATAATTAAATTTTTATTCATTTTTTGACTAAACATTTTCATTAAACAAAGAAGTACTTAAATACCTTTCTCCTGTGTCGGGCAAAATAGTAACAATATTTTGATTCGGGAAGATTTTAGACAACTGCATTGCGGCAAAAACATTTGCTCCAGACGAAATTCCGCACAAAATTCCTTCTTTTTTTGCCATTTGTCGTGCAGTTTCCATTGCTTCGTCAGCAGAGACGGTGATAATTTTGTCAATAATCGATTTTTTGAGTATTGATGGGATAAAACCAGCTCCGATTCCTTGAATTTTGTGTGGCGAATGACTTTTTCCTGACAAGACAGCCGAAATATCGGGTTCTACGGCGGCAATTAAAATGTCAGGTTTTCGTTGTTTCAAAACCTCTCCGACTCCGGTTAATGTTCCTCCTGTGCCGACTCCTGCGACAAAAATATCAATTTTCCCGTTTGTATCATTCCAAATTTCCTCGGCAGTTGTGCGTTTGTGTATTTCTACATTCGCTTGATTTTCAAATTGTTGCGGAATATAACTATTCGGAATTTCGTTTTTGAGAGAATTTGCTTTCTCTATTGCCCCTTTCATTCCGAGATTCGCAGGCGTGAGAACAATTTTTGCACCGTACATCGCAATTAATTTTCTGCGTTCAACGCTCATAGATTCGGGCATAACGATGATTAAGTGATAATTTTTTATAGCACAAATCATTGCGAGTCCGATTCCTGTGTTGCCGCTTGTTGGTTCAATAATTGTCGAAAAATTGTTTAAAAGTCCTTTGTTTTCGGCATCTGTGATGAGTGCGAGAGCAAGACGGTCTTTTATTGAACCGCCCGGATTTCGAGATTCAAGTTTTACAAAAATATTTCCTTGAACAGATTTTGCAATATTCTGCAACGAAATTAACGGAGTTTTTCCAATTAATTCAATAACATTTTTGACAATATTCATATTAATTTTTTAAAATAATATTTTGCTGTTTATACGTAATTTTATGAAAAATTTATCTTTTTAATTCTTTGAGAAATCGTTTAATATTTGCAAAAAAATTTATCATATTTATTGAGGTATTTATATTTTGAATAGTTCCTCCGTGAGCAATTTCATTTCGTTTATCGTAATAATCAACAATAATATTGAAATCTGCTCTGCCCTTTTCTGTTAATAAGGCAAGCATTTTTTTAAAATGTAAATTTTTTATATCTGTAATTTCCCAAATAGATTTCGTTTTCCAATGAACAATTCGACTTTTTTTGTTATTGATTAATTTTTCGATTTGTTCTTTGATATGTTTTTCTAATCTCGTGAACAAAAAAAGAAAATGAATATGAGTATTTATTTCTCGCTTTTTTCTCCAATAATCTTCTCGCAAACGATTTCCTTTACGTCTTGCATTGAATTCGTTTGCGGCATATTTATTTTCTATCTCAAAAAATTGTCTCTCTAACTCTTTTATTGTGTTCATTTGTCAATAATTTGAAAAAAAACTTCTTTATTAAAAGAGACTGCACTTTTTTGATTATTTTTTAGAAAAATTTTCCATTCGGAAGGTTGAAATTGTTCAGAAACGTCAATTAAAATATAATTTCCGATTCGAGTAAGAATATCTACTCGTCCATTTCCTCCCAATATCCATAAACCGTTTGGTTTTATTGCTAAAACTAAACTTCCGTTTTTATAAACGTTGGCGGTGTCCAATTTACATTTTGAAATTCCAAAATTGTACATCATTTCCTCGTACATCGTAGATTTCTCCGCAAATTTTACTTCTAAATCGGAACGTTCATCCGTCCATTCTTTGATTAATAGAATCAAATTATAAACGCGTTTTTTCCAATCTTGGACACGATTAATTATGTGTTCTTTTGTCAATTCCATAAATTCCCACTAAAAATAAGTTTTTACTTCAAATATTTGTCGATTATTGAACATAAAAGTCTTGCGTTAACAGGTTTTGTGCAATATTCGTTGCAACCCGCAGCGACAGCTTTTTGCTTATCATAATGAAAAGCATACGCAGTTTGAACGACAATCGGAATCTTTTCATTTGATTTGCGAATTTCTCTTGCCAAATCATAACCATTCATATCAGGAAGACGAATGTCAAGTAAAATAATATCGCAATTTGAAAAATGAAGGTGAGTTAACGCCTCCTCGGCATCGCGGGCAATGATAATTCTTGCTCCTGTGCTTTCTAAAATTGTGTGATAATACAAATTTGTTGAATCGTCATCCTCAACAATTAAATTTTTTTTGCCCTTCCAGTTGTATGCCATTTTGAGTAAGTTTAACATAAATTTTGTTTCGCAAGAAATTTGTCAATAGTAGAAATTAACATATCAAATGATGAAACTTCGAAAAAAATAATAAAATCGCCGATAATTTCTTTTGATTCTAAACCAAAACGAGTCTGAATAAATAAAACTTTTGTATTCTTCGGAAACTCATCGGTTTCCAAAATATTTCTCCAATTACTTTCTAAATATTCAGGAACAGAATATTTTAACGGAATATTTAACAAATTTGCGAAAGTGCCGATAACAGAATTTATCACGACATTTCCGATTTCGTTCAACGTAGTTAAACGGATTTCCTCATAGCCTTCTAAATCCAAGGTGTTTTCTATCGCAAAATGATAAACCAAACGCTGTGCGTCCTCGGCGGGAAAAATCATTTTGGCATTTCCTGAAAAAATACCCTCGAAACGAAGTGAAACGGCACTGGCAGCGTTTCCGTTGTGCGAAGAAATCATTTTTTCCAAAACGTCTTCTAAACTTAAAATTTCAAAATGCATCAAATTGATGTGAACGTGATTTTTCACCATTACATTCAAAACATTTGCTCCGCGACCAATTCCAATATTGACCAACTCTTGAATAATGTCAATATATGGTGAACCTAAATTATCCATAGAAAAATTTTATAAACATTTCTTCAACACTTCAGAAATTGCCGCTGAATGAACAGGTTTATTCAAAAAATCACACGCACCTAATTCCTTGCAACGCTGCCGAGTCGTCTCCTGAATATCTGCCGAGATAACAATTATTTTCGGAAAAAAACTGTCATTTTTCAGGTTTTTCATCATTTCATCGCCCGACATAACAGGCATCAATAAATCTAAAAAAACCACAGAAGGCTTTTGATTACGAATCTTCTCAAGAGCAACTGCACCATTCTCTGCCTCAATTATATTCGTATAACTCGATTCCTTTATCATTTTAATAATTAATTGACGCGAAACCCAAGAATCGTCAACTACTAAAATCAAAGGAGAAACATTTTCTAACATAAAAACAAATTTTTTGTGCGGCAAATTTACTAAATTTTCTCAAAAGAAAAAATTTTTTTATTTTTCGAGAAAAAATTGTAACTTTGCCGCCGTTTAATCTTTTTTCTAAACCCAAACTCAAAAATGAAAAAAATATCGCTTTTAGTGATTTTTTCAATGATTCTTGCGTTTTCCTTCGGACAAAAAGCACGCAGAGTCGTTATGATAGAGGAATTTACAAATGCCTCTTGCGGTCCTTGTGCGCAGCAAAACCCAGGTTTTGACTCATTGTTAGCACTCAATAAAGGAAAAATTGCTGCCATAAAATTTCATACCTGGTGGCCGGGCAGCGACCCAATGTACAACCACAACACAGCCGATGTGCGAACAAGAGTGCAATATTATGGAGTAAGTGGAGTGCCTTACGCAGTTATGGATGGAATTTCGGTGGCAGGAAGTAATTATCTCGGCGCACCTGCGAATCTTACGCAAGAGAAAATTAACCTCGCCCTCGACCAACCATCACCTGTAACGATAAATTTGTCTTATTCGTTATCGCAAAACAGAGACACTATCTATGTAACAATGATAATTACGGCAGAGGAAAATGTTTCTATCTCCGATTTGAAAGCACAAATTGGAGTTGTCGAACAGCACATACATTTTGATAATTCAGCAGGTGCAAACGGCGAAACCGAATTTTATGACGTAATGAAAAAAATGTTGCCCAATTCTAATGGAACAACATTACCGAATCTCGCCGCGGGACAACAATTTACCATCAACCAATCTTGGAAAATGGAAAATATTTATGACATTGACCAAGTGGCTGTTGTTGCGTGGGTGCAAAATCACTCAACAAAAGAAGTTTTGCAAGCCGCCTACCTCGACCCAATGCCGCTTTCGCAATATGACGCAGGAATGAAAAGTATTGTTTATCCCGAAAATACGATGTGCGAAAATACGATTTCTCCTAAAATCATTTTGAAAAATAGTGGAAGTGATACTTTAACTTCAGTCAACATTCATTATAACATCAACAGCGAAAATCACGTTTTTCAATGGACAGGAAATATTCCGTTTCGAAGCAGCGAAGAGGTAACATTGCCCACCGTTGCCTATAATTTATATCCGACACAAAATATTTTAACCATTTTCACCGAATTACCAAACGGACATCCCGACCAATTTAACGGAAACGACACCTTGAGAAAACAATTTGACCGAGCAACAATAACTTCCTCAAGCACCGTTCAATTAGAATTGCGAACCGACCAATACGGCTCAGAAACTTCTTGGGAATTGATAAATTCCGCAGGAACAATTCTATATAATGGCGGTCCATATTCTAATTCGGCGGTAACTTACAACGAAACTTTTCAACTTCCTCCCGACTGTTATGTGTTTAAAATTTACGATTCTTACGGAGACGGACTCGGACAAGGTGCGTATTATAAACTTTTTGACGCAACAGGAACAATTATTCGACACACACAGGGCAACAACAATGGAAGTTTTGGGTCACAAGAAAATACACCGTTTCGGTCAGGTTTTGCTCCGCCGACTATTACGGTTTTTCCCGAAAATAACGCAACTCAACTGCCTCTAAATACAAATATTACGTTAACTTTCTCTGAATCAGTGAAATTACTTAATAATCAAGCAGTTACGCCGAATTCCATTGATTCGATTATTACGTTTAAATTTGAAAACGCAGCAGGACAAAATATCGATTTTTCAGGTACAATAAACGCCGACAGCACCGTTATTACGTTGATTCCTTCGCAACTTGAGTTCAATAAAAATTATTTTGTTGCCATCGGAGCAAGTTTGCAAGGCGAACACAACAATACGATTTTGCCCGCAAACATTACTTTTTCGACCATTGCGTATCCAACAGTTGATTTTTCACCCGCACACCAAGATTCTAATATTGACTTAAGTGCAAAAATTATTTTAACTTTTTCAGAACCCGTGAGAATGTTTAATAATCAAGCAATTACGTCTCAAGATATAAAAAATTCGTTGATTTTCAAAAAAAATAATGCAAACGGAGAAAATGTTGCGTTTTCAGGTGAAATTGACGGCACAAATCAAATTATTACGTTAACCGCTGACTCAATTTTCGCGTATCAACAAATTTATTACGTGGAAATTCCTGCTTCAACTTTCGAAGGAAATTTGGAAAATCCTGTTCAACAAGCATTTGTTCAGTTTAAAACTCGCGGACCAGCCCCAGCGGTTGCGTTTAATCCCGAAAATCTTGATACAATTCCTCTCGACGAATCAATAACTTTAACGTTTAATGAACCCGTGAGAAATCTTGACAATTCTGAAATTACGAATTCTAACGTTAAAAACTTGATTTCGTTGAAAAAAAATAACGAAAACGTACTTTTTAACGCTTCAATTAACGCAGAAAAAACGGTTATAACGATTTCTCCTTCGAAATATTGGGAAAATAATGCTTCTTACGAATTAGAATTGGCAGGAAATGTTGAAAATTACTCAAATATTGCGTTAGATACAACAAAATCGACATTTTTTACGTTTGTAGAAAATTTGAACGCACATTTTTCGGTTTTTGATACGATTCCGTTGCACGAGGAAATTATTATCTCGTTTAATCAACCAATTCGGATGACAAACGACAGCAATATCACAAATCCTGCACAATTTATTCGTTTGCGAGAAAATAATGCGACAGGAACGGCAGTTGCGTTCACAACAACGATTTCTGATGATAAAAAATTTATTTTCGTTAAATCGAAAAATTATTTCAAAAATAATCAGAAATATTACATTTCGGTTTCGAATGTTGAGAATCATTACGATATGACGTTATCTCTCACCGAAACGACATTTTTTACTCACATCGAAGAGTTAGCGGCAACTTTTTCACCAGAAAACAACGATACAATTCCTGTTAATGAGAAAATTTTCATTACCTTCAATCGTCCTGTGAGATTTTTGAATAATGCTCCAATTTTGAACGCAGCAGATGTTGTTTCGTTAAAAAATAATGCTTCGGGGCAAAAAGTTCCGTTTACCGCAGAGATAAATGCAGAAAAAACGAAGATTACAATTATTCCGACTTCAAATTTGGAAAATGGGAAAAAATTTATCGTTTCAACGTTAATTTCGCTTGAGGATACGTTTAATGTCACTCTTTCGCCTGTTTCTGTCACTTTTGTTGCATATACTGAACCGTTGCGTGTTGAATTTACACCGCAAAACCTTTCGACTAACATTTCTGTTACGCAAATTTGTACTTTAACGTTCAATCAGTCCATTCGACTTTTGAATAATGACCCAATTTCGAGTCCGACAGATGTAATTATTTTCAGAAAAAATGACGCAAACGGCGATGATGTTCCGTGCAAAGTAACGATTAACTCTGAAAATACGCAAATTATTGTTGCACCGAAGGATAGTTTGGCGGGAAATCAAAAATATTTCTTGAGTGTTTTGGGAATTGAAAATAAATATGACATTGCACTTTCGTCTTCAATAATTTTTACGACAGAGAGACTTGCGAAGGTTGAAAAAATTTCGCAGAAAATAAAAATTTATCCGAATCCTGTTTCGCAAATTTTGTTCGTTGAGATGGAAAAAGAAAGTCATTTTACAATTTTCATTTCAGATTTACAAGGAAAAATTTTGGAAAAACGAGAAATTCGAAATGCAAAAACTTTTGAGTACAATACTTCAAATTTGAAAAATGGAAATTATTTTTTAATTATTGAAACGAAAAACTCAAAAACGATTCAAAAAATTTCTGTTCTTCGATAAATATTTGTTGTTGCCATTGCTTCGAGTGATGGCAACAATTTTTAAATTTTTTTTTGAGAAAAGTTTTTTTTCGCAAAAATTTTTGTAATTTTGTAAAAATAAAATTTGAGAAAATATGGAAATTTTTTTGAAAAAAATTGTGAAATCGGTACATTTCCCCGCATATCTCACGCAACTGCAAGATG
>DYQK01000245.1 GCA_020719385.1 Rikenella microfusus
AATCATTTTTCGTTGCAAAAATATATATTTTTTTCAAAAAAATAAAATTTCTTTACGATTCTAAACAAGAAAAATTTTAATTAAAAAAACCCACGACAAAAGTCATGGGTTAATATTTTTTTTATTTCGCAGAAACTGATGTTAAATTTTTTTCAAAAGTCCTGTTTTTTCGTTAAATTCGGCAATTTTTGCATCCCAATTTTCAACTTGAGCGAAAATGTCTTTCCAATAATTGTCATTGTACCATTGTTCGTTCAATTCCTCAACGGTTTTTCCTTGCTGTTCAACCCAAGTAAAATATTTCAAATTATGTCGTTGTTTCTTTTCATAATAAGACATTTCGACCATATTGTCAACATTTATTCCTTGCAAATGTCCATCATAATCAACAACAGCGTTTCTGAAAGTATATTCGCCATGTAATATTCGTTCTTCTTGAATCCTTGACTGATACATTTCCATCGAATCGGTTGCAACAGCAAAAACTACGTCATCTTCGGTCATCTCGTAATATTTTGCCATTTTAATTGCTCCCATCATATTTGCGATAGACGAAATTCCCATTAAACTCAAGTTTTCAATAACCTCGCTTGGAACACCTGCTTCGACTAACACTTTTTGTCCTTCTTTTTCGTTGAAAAGTCTCATAATTTTGATATTGACCTCGTCATCAAGTCCGATAACCATATCAATATTTTTCATATTCAACACCCAAGGAACGTGTTTGTCGCCGATTCCTTCGATTCGATGGTCGCCGTAACCGTTGTAGAGTAAAGTCGGACATTGCAACGCCTCGCCTGCAGCAACTTTCAATAACGGGAATTTTTCTCTCAAATACATAGAACTTCCTAACACACCGCCCGAGCCTTGCGTGAGAAATAATCCTGTAAAACGGCTTTTCGAAGTTTTCAAAGAATTAAAAATCTCTTCCATCGCAGGAGCAGTCACCCAATAATGCCAAATAGGATTGCCCATTTCTGCGAATTGGTTGAGAGTTACGACAGAATCTTTGCGAGTAGTTTCTAATTTTCTCACCTCGTCATAAATTTCTTTTACGTTGCTCTCGCAGCCGTAGGTTGCGATGATTTCTGCACCTGCATTTTTCAACCACTCGAAACGCTCCGAAGACATTCTTTCAGGTAAAATGGCTATTGCGTCACAGCCCAAAAGCCGAGAGTTAAACGCACCTCCTCGACAATAATTGCCCGTAGAGGGCCAGACGGCTTTTTGTCTTGTTGGGTCGAAATTGCCTGTAATCAATTTTTCAACAAGAGGACCGAAACTTGCTCCGACTTTGTGCGCTCCTGTGGGAAAATATTTGCCGACTAACAAAACTATTTTTGCCTTTACTCCCGTGAGAGATGAGGGTAAAACAACATGATTCACTTTTCCAAAACAGCCGCCAAATGTTTTTGGTTCGTTCTTCCAGGTAATACGAAATAAATTTCGAGGGTTAAAATCCCAAAGCCCGACATTTTTGAGTTCATTTTTTATTCCCTCTGGAATAAGTTCAGGATTTCTCATTTGTTTGTATGTCGGAATAATGATATTTCGTTCGCGACAACGTTCTATTGTGCGTTGTAAAACTTCTTGGTTTTCTGTCATAAATTCAATTTTTAAACAATTAGAGTGCAAAAATAATTAATTTTTTGAATTAAAAATAAAATATTAATATTTTTTCGAAAAAATTTTTATCATCTGCACGAAAAAACCGCTATGTCTTTAGCGTAGCGGATGAACGTGCTGATTTTTCGACTGCCCGTTTCAACGGACACATTTCGAAAAAAT
>DYQK01000036.1 GCA_020719385.1 Rikenella microfusus
CAATAACCATATCGAAACCGCCTTGCTTAAATATTTCGGGAAAAGCGGTTTGAAAATCGAAAACATTAATTTTGCGTTCTTCTTTCGGCGTCAGAAATATGCCATCGTCATAAAAATCGGGGGCAATTAAACTATTGCCGCAAACAATATTGCCGTCAATGTTGGGCAACACTCTTTCGTTAAAAATTTTTAACGCAACATCTATCGAGCCGACAGTTTCGTTTTCGAGTGCTTTCAATAATAAACTTAATTTCGTTACTTCGACGGCTTGCGAATCAATGTCTACGCCGAAAATGTTGTTGAGTAAGATTCGTTTTTTCTCTTTGCTTGTCAAAAAATTACTGGTTGCGATAAAATCTCGGATTCCATATTTCGAGTTTTTTGCGAATGTTTCGACAGGATTTTTGGAGTAATATTCCAAATGCCAGTCTAAAAGATATTGATATGCACCGAGTAAAAACGAGCCGCTGCCGCAAGCGGGGTCAAGAATCTTGATTTTCGAAACTTCGTCAGGAGTTTTTCCGTCAATTAATTTGCCGAGAGTGTTTTTGACAATATAATTGACTATATAATCGGGAGTGTAATAAACGCCGCCTGCCTTACGTACTTCGGGCTTTTCCTCAATAATTGCGTGTTTCGTTTTTTCGATACGAATCACTTTTCCCAAAAATTGTTCATACGCATAACCCAAAATTTCGACAGGAATAATCGAAAAATTATAACCCGTTTCGAAAAGTTCCGAGATAATATTTTTGACAATTTTATTTTCGATGTCCAAATTTTTGGTTACATTATCTTTTTCGAGGTTAAATAAACCAGAATTGTATTTTTGGTCGGCAATTTGAAAATATGCGAAGAGATTTTGGTAAATATTTCCTTTCGATTTCGCAATGTCCTGCAAATTTCCTTCGTTTTCGATTTTTTTGTCCTCGCAGACTCGCAGAAAAACGATTCTGTCGATAATTTGTTGAACAGAAAAATTGATGTCTTCATCGCTTATTGTCTTGTTTTTCAAGCAGATAGCAACTGCCAAATATTCTCGCCATTTGTTCAACGAATTTAAAAATTCTTTGTCAACGGGTTCTGCCAAATTAAAATCGATTTTACTTTTCGCAAAATTGTCGATGCTTCCATTTTTGACATTGTCGCAATTAAACATTTCCCACAAAAAATCGAATTCCGCTAAATAATTGGAATAATGCAAATATTTTAACCGTTTTGTGGTTGCTTTGTCGTTGATTCGGACTCGGCGCGTGCAGTCATAAATTGCCAATTCGGCGAAATTGGTGATGACAGAAATGTCAAGTTTGCCGTTCCATCCGTATTTTCGAATTTGGGCAGCGGCAGCGGCATTGGTTTTAATGTCAACAAACGGTTTTTTTGCTTCGAGAAAAAATTTCGGTCTGCTTCCCACATTGAACGAATAATCAGGTCTGCCTGCGTGTTTACTTTTCTGAATTTGATGTTCTTGCTTCACATCTCTGTCGGGTTCGAAAATTTTCTTTTCATTTTCCAAATCCCAATTTAACGCTTTGAAAAAAACATCAATAAAATCTTGACGCGTTTGCGTTTCGTTAAAATCTTCCGACTTAAAAAAATCGGTTTGCGAATTAAACTTGTTAATTAATTCTTTAATTACGTTTTTTGCCTCGTCTTTTGTAAATTTCTTTGTCATTTTTTTAAATTTTTTTTGCAAAATTAAAAAAAATCTCAAAATTATTTACTTTTCCACTGTTTTTTGTACGCTTTTTTGAAATGTTTGTACCATTTTTGTCCTTTTGTGTGAAATTCGATTCTGTCTTCGTACTTTGCAGTCGGAAATTCTGCTTTCTCAATAATGGCAAGTTGCTTTGCAAACTCAATTTGATTTTCCTTTGTATCTTTGTTACAAAAATCTCGATTTTGTAATTCAGAAAACATTATTTTTGTCTCGCTCCATTCTTTGCGAATGATAAAATATCGAGTTGCATAATTAATACATTCGGATGAAGTTTTTACCAAAAAATCAGTCAACGGCAAATATTCAATTCCCAAATTTGACAAAAAATTATTTTTGTGAAAAACACCAAGCATCACATAATTATCTATAACTTGTTGATAATTCCTGCTTTGCAAATATTTATTCACTTCGAAATGTTTTCGTTCATACTCCGCAGCGGGAGAAATCTCGTCTAATTTTTCGCGAATTGTGGTTGTGTCAATTTCACAAACTGAATTTTTCTTTGCCAAAAAAAGTGTATTTTTTAACTTTTCCTCTGACTCAATAAACTTTTTCTCCTGAATTTTTTGCAAAGATTCCTGATAAAACGTATCAATTTTATTTTTTATATTCTGACATTCGCGATTAAAAATGTCATTATTGAAACTTTCTACCAAATTTTTCACCTCTTGGTCGTCAGACAAGCGATAACGAAGTTGAATTTGCGTTGCATCCATATAACATTGCTTTGCAAAAGAGAGTTCATTGCTCGAAACCTTCATTTTCCCCTCTTCGATTTTCATTTTTATCAATAACTTTGCCGCTTCAATACTCAAAGCATCGATTTCTGAACCAACAGACAAATTATTCTCAATTTTCAGAGTTTTTGCACTCTCAAATTCTTTTATTGCCTCTGCGGGACGTTTTTCCTCAATAAATTGTTTGCCCTTTGCAATATGATTTCGACAAAGTTCGGTGCGAATCTTATTTCGCAAAACAGGAACTTCAACAGAAACATCTGGGTTGTGCTGCAACTGATACGCAACCGCCTCGTTTAACGCTAAATCTGCTTTTTCATACTCTTTCGAATCGAAAAATTTCTGCGATTTTTTAACTTCGTTGTAAAAAATTCCGTTTCTCGCAAGTGTTTTCCCCTGTCGAATCTCATTTTGTCGTTGCAACGAAAATTTTTTCATCAAATTTTCTGTTTTTTCATACATCAACAATGCTTCTGAATATTCTTTTCGATTATAAATTGCATTTGCTTGAGCGAAA
The DNA here is from genome assembly GCA_020719385.1 of Rikenella microfusus. GTDB lineage: Bacteria > Bacteroidota > Bacteroidia > Bacteroidales > DYQK01 > DYQK01. Next base: position 2,975 of record DYQK01000036.1, read on the forward strand.
TATTCATCGAAAAGTCGATTTGCAAGTTGTGTTGCTTTGTTCGAAAGTTTTAATTGCGATTTTTCTTGATAAAAATATGCATCGGACAATAAATTGGTTGCCTCTTCGAATCGTTTTTGGTCGAAAGAACTTTGTGCGTCTTCGATTTTATCGTCATAAATTCCTGTTTTTGCGATAAGAATTCCGTTTTCGTACTCTTTTGTCAATGGAAGTTGATGTTCTGCGGCAATTCTTTTCGCATTTTGATAAAATGAAAGGGCATTTTCAAATTCCTGACGCGAATTTTGCTCATCGCCAAGCGAAATATATTCGTAATACAACTTCAAAACCGTTTGTCGAAACTCGGTAACATCAGAAATATAGCGAGAATTTTCTATTTGAAAATTTTTCGCAAGAGAAATATATCTCTCAGCCTCTGAAAAATTATTTTTTTCCATCGCCTGCTGCGCCGAGGTCAGATAACGTTTATATTTTACCGAAATGATTCTACTTTTTTCGATGTGCCAATTTTGCGTCAACGGAATTTCATTGAGATTTTTCGAAATTTGTGCTGCTTTTTCCAAAAACGCATTTGCGTCTTCATATTGCTGCGAATTATTGAACTGCGTTGCTTGGTCAAGATAATTTGAGTAAATTTTTCGAGCCAAATTAATCGTTTCCTGACGAGTCGGCGAATCAGAATTCATCGTTTTCGCAATTTTATATAAACTTTGCAGACAAGATTCGTATTTTTTCTCTTGATATTCCATTTTTGCTAATTCCAAATGCGAAGGTGCGAAGGTAGAATTTTGCTCGATAGATTTGCGAAAACATTCCTCCGCAGCCATGTTATTCCCCAAAGTGAGATGTTCTTTTCCTTTTTGATAAAGCAATTCGGGCAATTTTGCTTCAATATTTTCGGCAAATTGCTTCAAAACATTGCTTTTTTGTCTCAAAGTTTCGAGATTCTGCAAAATATTTTCAGGGTCAAGAGTCTTGAGCGGCAATTCATACATAAAATCTCGGTCGCGTTTAATTGTCTCGACGAAACGCAAATTTTGTGCAGCCTTTTTTTTGTACTCTTGATATTTTTCCAAATCATCGACAGAAATGGTTTTTGTAGTGCTTATATTTTCAACATTTCGCAAATTTTCTTTCACTTCCTGCGAGGCGGAGTAATAATTATCAATAATTTTCTTTTGCTTCTCGAAAATTTCTCGATTTTGTGCGGAATAATGCGATTTTCTCGACAAAATTTTAATTTGATGTTCAGAATTTCGCAAAGTATCGGGTTTTTTGAGAGAAAATATCTCTATTGAACTTGAATTTCCAAACTTCACATCCGACAAATTAAGTTTTGCACGCTGAATTTTCAATGTCTCTGTCTCGGTGTGCCGCTGATAAACAACATTCGAGGTACGATTCGGCGAATCCTCATTGATATTTTTATCTGTTTGTTTTTTCACATTCGGATTCACTTTGTCATAAGTTTTTTTCCACTCAATTTCGAAGTCTATCTCTGTGGGAATCAACGCTTTATCAATGAGAAAATTGCGGTAACGACAACTTCCTGTGAGGCTTAAATTTTTCCACTCAACAGAGATTTCGACTTGTTTATTTTTTTTCTGAATTATTTTTTTCTCTGAAAATGAAAATTGAATCTCAACACTTGAAATGCTTTGTGAATTATATTTTGCAATTTCAGAGAAAATAAAATGCTGAATATCTGAAGAACCATCATAACGAATTTTCCATACTTCGTTATTTTCCTGTGCAGTTAACGTTTTGATTATTAACAAAATAAACAAAAAAACGAACGATAATTTTTTCATAATAAAAAAAGTTTTTGCAAATATAATTAAAATTTCGCACAAAATTTATACAAAAATGATTTTTTTTTTTGATTTTTCACAAAATAAAAAAAGTTCCCACTTTTTGAAATGGAAACTTTGAAAAAAATTGAAAAAATATTTTAATGTAAGTGAAGAACTAAACCAAATTGTAATGTTGACATTTTTAAATTGATGTCAAACCCAGATTGTTCGGTTTTTTCGCCGCCGCCGTCGGGTTCGTAAGTTGCTGCTTCATAACCGATGTTGCCATACTTCGCTTCGATAGCAAATCTATTACTGATAAAATAAACTGCGCCGAATTTTAAACCTAAATCTAAGACAGAGACATCTTTTTTTGTTGTAATTGTTGTTCCGCTTCCTGTCGGTTTGAATTCTACTTCGTTTTTGCCTGAACCAAAACCAACACCAAATTCGCCGAAAAATCCTGCTTTTTCGTTTACCATATTATAGTATCGCAAAAATGGGCGAACACCAAATATTGAGGTAGTTGTTGTGGTTGTGCTTGATGTTCCTGGAACTTCGTAAGAAGAATTTTTGTATCCAATTTCGAGTCCTGCCATTAAATTGTCAATAACCAAGTAACCAAACGAGGGGGCAATTTCGAAACTGTTGCTTTTTACTTCGTGACTGCCTGTTTTCTCGGTTTCAGTAGAGAAACCAAAATCTAATGCACCAGCAATTGCTCCTTTGCCCATTGGAGTTTGAGCAAACATTCCGAGAACAAAAGCGTTTACAAAAAACAATGTGAAAAATAATCTTTTCATTTTTTGAAAAAAATTTTAATGAGAAATTAAAAAAAATTATCAGCGGCAAAGATAAAATATTTTTTTTTCAAAAAAAATTATTTTTTACCTTTTACCGAACCAAAAACTTTGTGAATAATGTCGCTTGCCCAATCTAACGGGCTTTTTCGAATTTGTTTTTCCTCAACTCCGACTTTGAAAAATACGCCGTCAAGTGCTTTTCCTGTAACGTAACCGCTCAGACTTGTATTGACCGATGCTGCACCAATCCATGGAGCTGCTAAATTGTACTTTTCGGTTAAAGAACCCCAAACTTGATTTGTCGAATAATTTCCAACCAACGGTTTATTCAACGAAACATCAATTTTTGACTGAAAAAGTCCTTGCAAATTGGGATAAGTTTTCTTTTTCAAATAACTTGTCGCAGCGATAGAATCAAATTCTTTGCGAGAACCCGTACTTTGTCCGTTCAAAATATTCAATGCCTGTTCAATAGACAAATCGGTAATTGCGTTCACAAAGATTGGTTTTGCCTCGATGGCGGCGTCTTCCGCAGAACGATTCATACACGTAACTACATCGCCGAGTAAACCTTTTAGTTCCTTAGCTGCTGTTTCGCCGACAAGTGGCACTTGAGAAATCGTATTTACATTATCGCTAATGACTTTTGCCTCAGGTGGAAGCAAAATTTTCACTGCGGCATCCATCAAAAAACCGTCAGGTTTGTGCAAAACCGTCACGGCAGTGTCTGTTCCGAGTTTTAACGCAGTTTTTAATCCTTCAACAATTTCTGCTTCGGTCAAACTTTTGGGAGCAACATCCTCCAAGGCACTGCAAGAATACAAAAAAATCGAGAAAACGGCAATAATTCCTAAATTTTGCAATTTTTTCATAATTTTAAAATGTTTAAAAAATTTTACTTTGCAAATATACAAAATATTTTTCGAAAAACCTCAACAACATTTTTGTGTAATATTGAAATTAATTTTCTGAAAAATTTTGTCGAATTGCTTCATAACCTTCTGCTTCGAGTTGCAAAGCAAGTTCTTTTCCTCCTGTTTTAACAATTTTGCCCTGATATAAAATATGAATCACATCAGGAACAATATAATCGAGAAGTCGTTGATAATGCGTGATAAGAATTGCCGCATTTTGTGGAGAGTGTAATTTATTCACTCCATTCGCAACAATTCGCAGTGCGTCAATGTCGAGTCCCGAATCGGTTTCATCTAAAATTGCCAAATCTGGCTGAAGCATTGCCATCTGAAAAACTTCATTGCGTTTTTTCTCGCCTCCCGAAAATCCTTCGTTCACACTTCGATTTGACAGGTCTGACGTCATTTCAACAATTGCTTTTTTTTCTTTCATCATTTGCAAAAATTCTGTCGGCGAAAATGGCGGCAAATTTTTATATTCTCGATGAGCAGCAACGGCGGCTTTCATAAAATTTGTAATGCTAACTCCTGCAATTTCAACAGGATACTGAAATGCCAAAAACAAACCTTCGCGAGAGCGAATCTCGGCGGGCATTTCGAGAAGATTTTTATTTTTAAACCAAACTTCTCCTTTTGTGATTTCGAAATTTTCTTTTCCTGCCAGCACTGACGCAAGAGTGCTTTTCCCCGAACCGTTTGGTCCCATTATTGCGTGAATTTCTCCTGCTTTCACTTCGAGATTGATGCCTTTTAAAATTTCTTTGCCCTCAATGGAAGCGTGTAAATTAACAATTTTTAACATTTTTTAAAAAATTTTAAATAAAATTTTTTATTCTTGCGGCATTTTATAGCCGTCAACGCGAATTTCCTCGTCATCTTTGTAACGAATGATGACGAAAATTTTTCCTTCTTCGTCGAAAAATTCCCATTCGCCTGTTTTTAAACCTGAAATAAATTTTCCTTTTTTCTCGATTTTTCCATTTTCATAATAAAAAATATGCTCGCCGTCTGCTTCGTCATTGAAAAAATTGCCTTCAAATTTTAATTGACCGTTGGGAAAATAATGTTTCCAAATTCCGCTTTTTGTGTCCGATTTATATTCGCCGACCATTTTTACATCGCCGATGCGAAATGTCCAAATTCCGTTTTTTTCGCCTTCGAGATATTCGCCTGAAACAATTGTATCGCCATTTTCTGCGAGTTCAAAAAATTTTCCGTCAAATTTGCCGTATCGAAAAATTTCCTGTTTCCAAAGTTGACCGCTTTCGTAAAACCACAACCAAGTTCCGTGAGGTTTATCTTTGATAAATTTGCCTTTTTGCTCGACTTTTCCGCTTTCGAAGTAAAAAATCCATTCGCCATCTTTAACGTTATTGACATATTTGCCCGTAGATTTTGTTTCTCCTGATGCAAAAACATTTTTCCATTCTCCATTTTTGACTCCTTTTTCATCAACAATTCCGATGGATTCGACCATTCCGCTGTCGCTGTAGGTTTTTGCGGCAATGATTTCTCCTTGCTGCGAAAATTCTCGATGCACACCAACGGGTTTTCCTGCTTTGAAACCGCCGCTATTTTTGACTTTTCCGTTTTCGAAATGTTCAACTTTCTCCTCAATTTTTTGTTCCGAAGACAAAACAACAGGAATTCCGTTTCTATATAATTGATTTTTAACGAGTTCGCCGCGAATATCGAATTCTTTATAATAGCCGTTCAAGGTGTCGTTGTTGTAAAATGCTTCTGTTTTTACTTTTTCTTCGGGGTAAAATTCTTTCCACCAACCCTGTTTTCTGCCTTGCTTGTTGCGGCGATTAATATTTTGTTTGTCTAATAAATTGTCGTATCTGTACGAAAAAATAGTGATAATATTTCCTTTTTTGTCGTATTCTTTGCCGATTCCGTGTTTTTTGTCGTCTCGAAAATTAAAAATTTTATGAACTTGCCCATCGGGATAAAAATAAAAAGATTTTCCATTTTTTTTATCATTGAGAAATAATTCTTTTGCAGAAACGTAATTAATTGTTTTTTTTGTAACGGAATCTTTTTTTTGTGCGAAAGTAAAAGTATAACCATTTTTTTTACCTTCGAAATAAGAGATTTTCTGTGTTGTGTCTCCGTTTTCGTTGTAAAAAACCCAAATGCTGTCTAATAGAGAATTTCTGCGGTTTCCTTCAGATTTTTTGATTCCTGAAGGGTAAAAAGTTTTCCAAAAACCTTCAGGTTTGCTGTCTTTCATCATTCCTTCGCTTGAAATTTGCCCGTTTCCATATCTAAAAATGTTGTAACCGTTGGGAATTGTTTGGTTATATTGGGCAAAAATCGAAATGTTTATAAAAAGAAATGCGATTAATAAACAAAATTTTTTCATAAAATATTTAAAAAATTTTGCGACAAAGATAAAAAAAATTTTAATTTGTTATGTACAAAATATTCGTATTTGGGTTATACGAGGTTAAATACATTTTCAACGGCAACGAAGCAGGAGTTTGCAAAACTGCTCCGTCAAGAATTAGGGAGAATTTCGAACCACAGACCGTATCTGTTGCTACGGAATTGATTTTTTTGTCAATACTCACTTTTCCCCATTTGTGTTTTGGGTCGAAGGGACAGGTGCGTTCATACGCAACAAATTCGTTTTTCGATTTGTGATAAATAATTATTCCCTTCACGCCGCCTTTTACCATCAAAGAATTGCCGATTGCGTTGAGCGGCATATAATCGGGAAAATCGAGATTTATCGCAATATTGACGTATTCATAAGGTATTTCGTCATTTTTGCCGCACGAAATAAACAACAATATCAGAAAAAAACAAAATTTTTTCATAAAAAGTTTAAAGTTTGCAGAAAAAAGTTTAAATTCACACGTTTTTTTCGAAAAAAATGTTCAAAGATTATTACAAAATATTAGAGATTCACCGTCTCGCCACTGACGAGGAGATAAAAAAATCATTTCGCAGACTTGCCCTGTTGTTTCATCCTGACAAAAATCATTCGCCTCAGGCACACGATTTATTTGTCGAAATCAATGAAGCGTACAATGTTTTGAGTGATTTGGAAAAGAAAAAAAAATATGACGAAATTTATGATTTGCGTTTGCAAATTGTTTCTCAAAATCCTCAGCCGCCGCCGCAAAAATTTCACAAAGTTTATCGCAAAAAAAAGCGGGAAAAAGCAAAATTAAACGTTTTTTATGTCGAGATAACAAGACTTTTGGTGATGGCGTCGTTTGCTCTTTCGCTTCTTTTGCTTTTCGATTATATACTTCCTGCCGAGAAAATTCAGCAAACGGTAATTAGTCGATTTCATACAACAACGTCATATTTCAGCGATATTGTAAAAACTCAAGACAAAGAATTTCCCATTGATATGTATATAGCGGCGGAATACATTCGCGATGGGCAAAAAATCTCGATTTATCTCACGCCGACATTCAAAATTGTCAAGGAAATTGAGGTGCAAACTTTTTACGAAACAAAAAATTTCACGCCGCATTACAGCATTTTTTCGGTTTTCTCGTTTTTCATTATTTTACAAATTTTCTTTTCCTCGTCAGTAATTTTTTTCAAAAGCGATGAAATTGCTACCTCGCAAATTGGAATTTCTTGCGGTTTATTGATGATTTTTACAATTTTTGTTCTTTTATTTTGAAAATTTTTCTCAAAACTGTGACAAAAGTAAAAAATTATTTATAATTTTGCAATTTAAAACCATTTTTTTATGCAAAAATTTAATTTTTTTTTGGGAATAATTTTATTTTTTGTTCAATGTAAAGAATATTCTCGCACCGAGCCGCCCAAAAACTTGATTCCCAAAGACAGTTTTATTGTTCTTTTGGCAGAAATTCACAAAACAGACGCAATGATGACTTTCCGCCAAATGAATGATAATCAACTTCCTGACAAGAAAATTTCGTTTTACAATTCTGTTTTCAAAAAATTTCATATCTCGCGAAATACTTTTGATAGTAATTTTCGATATTACGCTGCGAATCCTGTTGAGATGAAAATTTTATACGGCAAAGTGATTCAACATTTGACAAAAAAATCTGATGAATTTCTTGCCGATTCGGGCAATGTTGACAATAAAATGACAGAGAAAGATTTATGGAATCAAAAACGCCGTTGGAGTTTGCCTGAAGATGGAATGACAAATGCAATTCCGTTTAAAATTTTTACTGCGGACAAAGGCACTTATACGTTGAGAGCGAAATTGAAAATTTACAAAGATGACGAAACCGTTGCCCCAAAAATGACACTTTTGGTTCATTACTCCGATGGCACTTCTGAATCAAATTCCAACACTTCTTTGGTGAAAAACGAAGAGGAAATGGAATATTGGGTCTCAATAACGACAAATTTTTACAAAGAAATCAGTTATGTTTCAGGTTGGGTTCTTGACCACAGCAGCGGTACAAAAACCAAACATTCCGAAGTTTTTGATGTTAAACTTTTGTATTTGCCGAAATTAGTGCGTTGAGAAATTAATTTTTACAACCGTATGCTAAATCGCCTGCATCTCCGAGTCCTGGAACAATGTAGGCTTTTGCGGTTAATTCGTCATCAACGGCACCTGCCCAAATCGTAATTTGATGTTGGTTAAAATGTTTTTGAACAAACTCTATTCCCTCGCGGCACGCAATAATAGAGACTAAATGTGTGTGTTTTGGAGTTCCATATTCGAGCAAAGCTTGATATGCCAAGTGAATCGAAGCACCTGTCGCAAGCATTGGGTCGGCGAGAATCAAAATTTTGTCATCCAAACTTGGCGAGGAAATATACTCAATTTCAATGTTAAACGTGCTATCTTTGTGATATTTTCGATACGCAGAGATAAATGCATTTTCTGCTTTATCAAAAATGTTCAACATTCCCTGATGCATCGGAAGTCCTGCTCGCAAAATTGTCGCAAGCACAATTTGCTCGGCAGGCACTTGAATCAACGAAAAACCAAGCGGCGTCTCAACATTTTCCTCGCCGTAGGTTAAAACTTTACTTATCTCGTATGCAAAAATTTCTCCCACGCGTTCTAAATTTTTGCGAAACCGCAAACTGTCTTTCTGAACGTTTTTATCTCGCAATTCTGCAAGAAATCGATTAAAAACCGAATTTACGTTGCTTAAAATTTTTACCATAAAATTTTTTTTGAAAAAATATATTTCGCAGCAAAGATAAAAAAAATTATATATATTTGCCAAAACTTTTTACACAAATAAAAACTTCCTCAAAATAAAAAATTTTGAGGAAGTTTTTAACAAAAATATTACATATTTCGAATTTCGAGACCCGCGTTGTTGCGAATTAAGATTTTTTTGCCCGAAGTATTGTCGTGTGCTTTGTAACCTGGACCAAACTTCTCTATTTTATCATACACAAAATCGGTAACAATTTTACCTTTGTCGTCAATAAAACCATATTTTCCGTTCTTTTTTGCCGCAGAAAGATTAGAGAAATAAGGTTGTGCCTCGTCATACTCAAAATCAATAACGATGTAACCTCGCTTGTCTTCGTATCCAAACTTGCCTGTTGCACCATTTTTAGGTTTTAAACCTGCCGCAGAATTGATGATATTTTGACATTCCTCAATTCGTTTCTCAATAGCCTTGTCGAAGGAACATTTCGCTTTTGCCTCTTTATATAATTTCAAGGCACGAGCAATATTTTTTTCGTTGAACATCTTGTCGGCATTTTCTTTTTCAACGCAAGTGGTTGGTTTTGTGTTGCAATCTTTTTTGTGCGATTTTGCGTATTCGTCGTCGGGTTTTACCGTTAAACACGAATCATAATAACGATTTGCCATTTCACAATTTCCTGCTTGCGAGAGTTTGTCGGCCTCGTTTTTGTAATATTCGTATTTGTCGCCGCCGCTGTTGTTATCGCCGCCTCCGAAGATAGATTTTCGAAAAACAACCAACAAAACAACTAATATTACCGCAGCAGAAACGCCGATAATCAAAGGCAAATTCAGAGGTTTTGGTTCAGGATTAGGTGGAATAATGGGTTCTGTTTTTTCCTCGTTATTATTATTAATAACAACAGAATTTTTTCCGCCGCATTTTTCATTGTAAACTTTTTCAAAATCAGAATCTGATAAGTTTAACAAGTCAATAATTTGTTTACAATTATGAAAACGCTCTTCAGGATTTTGTTTAATACACTTTTCAATGATACATTTAAAACGTTTATCTGTAACTTTCGAAGTATCACGATTTTCAACGCTTTTCATATTTGCCGTAATCATTTCCAAGAGAATTAAACCTAGGGAGAAAATATCGCTTCGTTGGTCGGCTTCGTATGCCTTTCCCATTTGTTCGGGAGAAGCATAAAAAGGAGTACCTGCAACCACTAAACTATCTGCTTGATTATCAACAGATGCCAAACCGAAGTCAATAATTCTGATGTTGTCGCCTTTATAAGTCAAAAGCATATTGTCGGGCTTGAGGTCGCGATGAAAAATCCCTTTCGCATGCATATAATTTAATGCATCAAGAATTTGCAAAAAACTATGCTTCACTAAATCAGGATTTTTTTCGAAAAACTTTTCCTCATGAACAGTTTTTTTTAAACTTCTGCCATCAACATAATCCATACAATAATAGAGTCCCTGACTGTCTTGTCCGAAATCTAATGTTCGAACAATGTTCGGATGAATTAAATTATAAGCAGTATCAAACTCTTTTTTAAAAAGTTTAACGTAAGTTTCATTCTTGTCGTGAGGAGGTTTAATTCGTTTTACAATAACAAAATTTCCATATTTTTTTGCCAAGTAAACATCTCCCATTGCTCCCGATAAACCTAACGGTTTAACATCAGTAAAAACATTTTCACTCATATAAACAACAGATTCACCGTCTTTTTTTAAGGGATTTTGATTATTCTCGTTGATAAAACCTGAACCCGAATTCTGATTATTATTTTCAGGAATTTTATCCTCATTGGTGAGAAAACCTGAATTTGACTTCTTCGGCAAATGCTCCTGAATACAACGCTCAACTTCCGCAGAATCCACACTCCACGAATTTGCCTCGTCAAAAATTTCTTTGCGTTCCGCATCAGAAATGTAGCCTTTTGCACTGTATTTTTTTATCAAGTTTAAAACTTCTTCATTCATAATTAAAAACTTTTTTTGTGAATAAAATTTTTTATTCGTTAAATCTTTGCCGCAAAGATATAAATTATTTCTGTGAAATCAAGCAAACACTCTTCTGATTCTTTTAACTCTCTAAAAACATTTTCATTCATAAAATTATTCCTTCTCGTTTAACATTTTTATAAAAAATCTCGTTAGAATGTTCAAATTTTTCCATAGAAACAGGAAGTGTAGAAATAAATATTTCGTTTTCTATCATTAAATCGAGTTTTATTTGTGTTAAAACATTATTTTCCTGATAAATTGAGAAAACTTTATCAAGAACAACTAAAATATCTATATCAGAACCTTTGCGAAAAGTGCCGCGAGCATACGAACCATATAAAATTAAATATTTCAGTTGAGAACCATAATATGATTTATACAATTCTGACAAACAAATCAGAATATTTTTTATCTTTTGCGATTTTTTTCTCATTTTTAATTGACTTTTTGCTGCAAAGATATAAATTATTTTTTAAATTTAAAAAATTAATCACATAAAATTTTTTTTCCTAACAAATTTTTTTATATTTACAGCTAATTTTTTGAAAAACTATGAAAAAAAACTGTTTTACTTGTTGATGATTTCGAAAATTCGTTGTTTGTAACGAGTCTTACTCTCGAAAATTCGGGTTATAAAACCGTCAAAACCAATTCCGCAGACGAAGCACTCAAACTTTTGAAAACCGATTTGGCTGTCGATTTAATTATCACCGATTACAATATGCCCGTGAAAAACGGACTGCAATTTGTTAAAGAAGTAAAATTGATTGCATGGCGCAGCAAAATTCCTGTTTTTATTCTTTCCAACGAAAAAAGCGAGGAAGTCAAGCGAAATGCTTTGAAATCAGGCGTTACGGCGTGGATTAATAAACCTTTCAAATTTGAATTATTGGTTCAACTTATTCAGAGAACCGTTGGTAATTAATTTTCTAAAACGTTGACAATTATGGATTTATCCCAATTTCGACAAAAATATGTCGAAGATGCAACCGAACTTCTCGACAATCTCGACAATGCACTTCTTTCGCTCGAAAAAGATAAGCAAAATCAGGAATATTCCGAACAAATTTTTCGAATTATGCACACGCTCAAAGGAAGCGGCGCAATGTATGGTTTTGATAAAATTGTTGAACTAACGCATCAACTCGAAAGTTTATATAATTTGATTCGCGACAACAAAGTTTCTGTCTCTGACGAAATTATTCAAGTTACTTTTTTTGTTGCAGACCACATTCGAGATTTATTGCAAAACGACAATGTTGACGAAGTTAAACATTTAAAAATTCTTGAAAAGATAAATTTCGTTGCCAAAAAAGCAGAAATCGAGAAAACTGTCGAGAAAATTGTATTTAAAGAGACAGAAATTAAGAATCGCACTTGGAAAATCGTTTTTAAACCTGACGAAAGCATTTTTGAACGCAATATTAACATCGTTGAAACGTTGCATTGTCTGTTTTTGCTTGGTAAATGTGAAATTTCTGTTCAAGAAAACGAAGAAAAAGTTTGGAATATCATTTTGCAGACAGAAAAAACGCAAGTAGACATCGAAGACGCATTATTTTTTATCTCGAATCTTTGTGAAATCGAAATTTTGAAAGAGGAAATTATCGAAATCGATACGAATCAAGAGAATGTTAGTCCGAATATTCCTACCTCGCAAGGGAAAAATGAAGTTTTAAAGTATTCGACAAGCAGAATTATGGTCGATTCTACGAAATTAGATACGTTATTATACCTTGTCAGCGAATTAGTTACTACGAAATCGGAACTTTTACTTTCTGTCGAAAAGCGAAATTATATAAAAATTGCTGAAGCAACAGAAAAAATCGATAATCTTTCGAAATTGTTTCGAGATAATGCGTTAAACATTCGTTTAATTTCACTTCGCGATATGTTAAATCGGTTTCAAAGATTGGTTCATGACCTTTCGCATCAACTAAACAAGCAAATTGACTTCGAAATCAACGGCGAAGACACCGAATTAGACAAAAATATTGTTGATGCAATTGCCGAACCCATTATGCACTTAATACGAAACAGCATCGACCACGGCATTGAAACGCCCGAAGAACGAATCAAAGCAGGAAAAAAACCAACAGGAATCGTTAAATTTTTTGCGTATAAATCAGGAAGTTTCGTTTTTATACAAATTTCAGATGACGGACACGGAATAAATAAACAAAAAATTCGACAAAAAGCCATCGAAAAAGGTTTTCTCAACGCCGAAAAGCAACTTTCAGACAAAGAAATTTATGATTTAATTTTTATTCCCGGCTTTTCCACCGCCGAAAGTATTACGCAAGTTTCGGGACGCGGAGTCGGAATGGATATTGTGAAGCATAAAATTCAAGACATTCGAGGCGAAATTTCCATCGATTCAGAAGAAGGACTCGGAACGTATTTCACGCTCAAATTGCAACAAACCATTTCCATCATCGACACAATGTTGATTCGTTCACACAATTCGATTTTTGCCATTCCTGTCGAAGACATTGAAAATTGCGAACTTATCTCGAAACACGAATTATTGCAAAAACACAATAAACAGATTTCGTATCAAAACGAGTTAATTCCGTATTTGCATCTCAACGAGGAATTTCAATTTCCCGAATCGCAAAACGAAAAACTGCGAATTATTGTCATCAATAAACAGGAAAAACGGTTTGCCATTATCTCTGACGAAATTATCGGCGAATATCAAGCGGTTGTTAAACCTTTGTCAAAGACTTTTAGCGAAATCGAATTTCTTTCGGGGGCTTGCATTCTCGGAGACAGAAATATTGCGTTGCTTTTCGACACAGAAAAGTTAAAAAATCTCATTTCTCATTCATAAAATCGAACATTATGGACACATATTTAATTTTTATTCTCGGTAATGAACATTTTGCGGTCTCGGTTTCGAAGGTTTTAGAAGTTTTGCAACGACAAAAAGTTACTCCCGTACCTAAAACGCCGCCGCATATTCAGGGAATTATTAATTTCCGCGGCGATATTTTGCCCGTCATCGACACGCGAAGCAAGTTTAATTTACCAAAATTAAATTCTGACGAAAAATTTTTAGTGATAGTTTTCGAAATCGGGAGCAAAGAACAGAAAATTATCATCGCTGCGACCGCCGATTCAGTGAAAGATGTTCTCGAAATCAAAGATTCCGATGTTAAACCTGTTCCCGAATTGGGTTTAAACTACAATAGCAAGTTTATTTCGGGAGCAATAAACAAAGATGACAAGTTTATTTTAATGCTTGACATCGAAAAAGTGTTTACAAATTCTGATTTAAGCAATATTAATGAAATTCATTTAACAGAAAATCTTTAAAAAACCAAATATTTTATGAAAAATTTAAAAATCGGAGCAAGACTCTCCATCGTTTTTGGAATATTAACCATTTTTTTTATCATTTTTGGAATTTATTCCGTATAAAAAATGAACGAAATTTCTGCCCGCACCGAAAATTTGTATTTTCATCCGTTTGTTGTAACGAATGCGGTTTATTCTGTGGAAAGAGATGTCAATTTGATACACAAACATCTTCTTGATGTGCGAATTGCGGTTTCGAAATCAGAAATAAAAGAAATTTCTGCCAAAATTGATGCTGTCGAAAGACAAATTTATGAAAATTTCGACATTATTGACAAACAATTTTTGGGCGATAAATCTTTAGTCAAAAAAATGAAAGAGAAATTCGCTGAATGGAAGCCGCTGCGAGACGACATTATTCACACCGTTCTCGAAGCACAAAATGACACCACAAAAAAATATGCGATGACGCAATATCGCCGTTTAGATAGCAGAGAATTAGTCGCAGAAATCAAAAATTTTATCAAGGAATTCGAAGGATTCGCACAGGCAAAAGCCAAATCTTTTTATGACGACAGCCAAATATTGAGTGAAGAAGCAGAATTCCGCACCTATATAATCTTGTTTTTTGCCTTAATCATTGCGATAATTTTGGGAATTTACATCACGCGTTCCATTACAAGCGGGACAAATAAATTAGTTTTTGCTTCGAAACAAATTTCTGAAGGAAATTTCGATGTCAATATTGACATAAATCAAAAAGATGAAATCGGAATTTTGGCAGCAACGTTTAAAGAAATGGTTTTGCGTTTGCGAAAAAGTGTTTCGCTTGCGAAAAAAGTTTCGAAAGGTGATTTAACAGGAATTGTTGACGACAAAAAATTCGATGGCAAAGGCGATTTAGACGAAGCATTGTTAGGAATGTTGACTCAACTGCGAGAAATTACGATTCAAATTACAGAATCTGCGAATAATGTTGCGTTAGGAAGTACAGAAATTAGTTCAACTGCCAATGTTATCGCACAAGGTGCGAGTGAACAAGCCTCTTCAACCGAAGAAGTGTCCACTTCCATCGAAGAAATGACTGCTTCGATTCAACAAAATAACGAAAACGCATTGCAAACTGAAAAATTGCAAGAGAAGTAGTGCAAGGAATCTTGAATATCAACAATATTCCTGAAAAAAGTATCGCAGCCATCAAAGATATTGTCGAAAAAATCGCAATTATTAATGATATTGCCGAGAAAACAGATATTTTGGCAATAAATGCGGCTATCGAAGCGGCTCGCGCGGGTGAACACGGAAAAGGTTTTGCCGTTGTTGCGTCAGAGATTCGAAAATTAGCCGAAGTTTCGCAAAAATCTGCCAAAGAAATTAATAATTTGTCGAAAACAAGTTTGTCTGTTACTGAAGAATCAGGAAAATTGATGTCTGAAATTGTGCCGAGTATTCAAAAAACTTCGCAATTAGTTACCGAAATTACTGCTGCGAGCAACGAACAAGCCGCAAATGCGAAGCAAATTCAGAAAGCTGTTGAACAGTTGTCGTTGGTTGTGCAGCAAAATTCGAGCTCCGCAGAGGAAATGAGTGCGGGCAGCGAACAACTTGCCAGTCAGGCGGAAGTGTTAAAAGATGTAATTGCTTATTTCGTTACCGACCAACATTCGTTTTCGAAAAAAACGTTTATTAAACGTCATTCGAAAAATGTTTCTGTCGTTCACAAAACGCAAAATCAAAATTCAGGCATTACGTTAAATATGGATTCTGACGATTCGAAGGACAAAGATTTCGAAAAAATGTAAAAAATTACCAATAAAAAAACCTGTCAGTGTTTCTAAAACCTGACAGGTTTTTATTTCACTGAAAATTTATTTCAATGCCAATTTTGCTAATTTTTTCAAATCTTTTTTCAAAAAACCACTTTGTTTAGTTTTGGGGTCAATTTGATGTTTTTCCGCATAATACAAAGTTCCATCTGCACCGAGCGCGGTTTTAAAACATTTCCCTGTTGCCTGTTTTTTATTTTCCTTTGTTGGTCCCGTTTTAAACAAAATTACTGCACTCGAATCTCGACTATCAATGATTTTGTCCATTTCTGCACGCGAGATTATCTCGATTTTGTACGGATAAACTTCAGAGATTGCCTCTTTTGTACTCATTTCGGGAGTTAGGTCTGTCGCAAGAACATACAAAGTTTTCTCTTTTAAACCTGTAACATTTCTGCCGTAATATTTGCCCAAATTACTTTTTGCTCCAGGGTGTTCGGAAGTTTCCTTGACGTGTTTTTGCATAAACAACAAAATCGGAAGCATTTTATACACAAAATCCTCGCCTGAATGGTCGTAAGTTAGCGGAAAATTGCACAAAATCGGCATATCTGCAACGGTAACAAATTCTTTGCCGCCCAATAAAAGCGACATAAAACTGTAATCTACGTCTGCTTTGTCTTTCTGATAAGTGCGGCTTGTGCGTACCAAAAACGAAGTTTTGGGTTCTTTTCGTTTTTTCTCAAAATCTTTCGAGGCAATAAATTCATATTGCGTAACTTTCCAATATTTCTGTGCAAATTCCTTGAGTTTGGGGTCGTAAGGAGACGAAATATTGCCGTCGAGGACGATGTACGTTTTTGTTTCAAAAAACGCTTTTGCTTGCTCCGAATCTGCATCGGAGGTTTGTGCGAAATTAACATTCGCAAGCACAAAAAACACAAAAATGAAGAGATACTTTTTCATATTTTTAACATTTAATCGATATTTTTTTGAATAATTAACTCAAAAGAGTCTAGATTTAACGCAAGTAAATTGCCTAATTCAGGATTTCTCCTCGCAAAACAGCCATTATCAATACTGAAATTGCCCATTTTCTCTGCAACACAATTTTTTATAAATTCTAAACTCTCAACATTATGTCCTTGAATGACAAATTTTTCGTTAAATTTTTCTACTCGATATTCTCTTTCTCGAAACCAAATCATTTCATCAAAATATTCTAACGGATTATTTCTCAAAAAATTAAAACCTGCGTGAGCGAAATAAAAATCGTCAGTCTCTACGAAATACGGCAATTTCGAAAAAAATTGAAAATATTGCGGTAACATTTGAAAGTTCTCGTCATAAAAAACTTTTTGCCTGCGAGTATAAGGATTTCTCAACATTCCATCTTCATAAAACTGCGGTTTAGAATTTCTCAACAATTCCTCGTGATTTCCGCGAATGGGATACACAAAATATTGATTATCAAGCAGTTCAATAATTTTATCAACAACTTCTTTACTCTTCGAGCCGCGATTTATATAATCTCCTAAAAGAAAAAGTTGGTCGTTTTTAGAAAAATTAATTTTATTTAACAATTCATTAAACGTTTCAAAACAACCGTGAATATCAGTAATTGCCCAACGATTCGCATTTTTAAGTTTTTCAATTTTCAAAAACGGAGAAAAATCTGCGTTGTAATTAAAATTTTTCATAAATTTAATTAAAAAATGTTAAATAAATTTTCTGCGTTTTTTGTTGTTATTTCAGCAACTTCTTGCTCCGAAATATGTTTAATCTCTGCAATTTTTTTTGCAATATAAGGAATAAATTGCGGTTCATTTCTCAAGCCTTTTTTGGGAACAGGCGTTAAATAAGGGCAATCTGTTTCTAAAACGATGTTGTTGATGTCTAAATTTTCGACAATTTTCGTCAGTTTTGCGTTGGGAAAAGTAACGACTCCGCCGATTCCAATTTTAAAATTCCAATCAATAACTTTTTTTGCTTGCTCCAGCGTTCCCGAAAATGCGTGAAAAACGCCTCGCAAATTATTTCTGTTAAATTTTGTTAAAAATTGTAAAGTTTCGTCCCAAGCATTTCTGATGTGAATAGAAACGGGCAAATTCAAAGTTTTTGCCCAAGAAAGCTGCGTTTCGAGTGCGATAAGTTGTTGCGAAAAATGTGTTTTGTCCCAATATAAATCGAGTCCAATTTCGCCGATTCCAAAAATTTGTTCATTTTTTAACAAATTTTCGATAATTTCTAAATCTTTGTTAAAATGTTCTTTCACAGAAGTTGGGTGCAAGCCGAGCAAAGCAAAGCAATTTTCAGAGTAATTTTTTGCGACTTTTAACATTTTTTCGATGGTCGAAACATCAACATTGGGTAAAATAATTTTTTTCACTTTTGCCGAAATCGAATCAGAAATCACTTTTTCCAAGTCATTTTCAAATTCTTTCAAAAACAGATGTGCGTGAGTATCAACGTAATACATAAAAATTGAGTAAAAAATTTTTTATTTTTTGCAAAAATATATTTTTTCATTGAAAAAAACAAAGAAATTTTTATTTTTGTGAAAAATTTTGTGAAAAAAATGTATTTTCGAATTTATATAATTTTAATTTTTGCAGGAATAAATTTTTCCTCGCAAGCCCAAACGTTCAATTTTAGAAATGAAAAGCAGAAAAAGTTTACTTTGTCGTTTAAATTGGTGAGTAATTTGGTGATTATTCCGTTGAAAATCAACAACTCTGATACTCTGAATTTTATTTTAGATACGGGCATAAAATCTACGATGTTAATTGATGCTTCGTCAAGTAAATTTCTGAATCTCAAAGATATGCGGAGTCAGAAAATTCGCGGTCTTGGGCAAGGAAACGATATTGATGTTTTAGTTTCAACGGGAAATCGGTTCAATATCGGCGAGATTTTCGGCGAAAATCAAACGGTTTATATTGTTATGGGCAATCAATTTAACATTAAACAAAAAGTCGGTGAGAAGATTCACGGAATAATTGGGGGCGAAATTTTCAATAATTTTATTGTTGAGATTCGATATTCCTCGCAACGCGTGATTTTTCATTCGAAAAAATTTTTTCAAACACCCTCAGAGAGAAAAAATCGAACCACGATTCCAATAATCATTTTAGACTCAAAACCATATTTAAAAACTTCGTTAGTCCTTGATAATGACAGTGTTGTAGAATTATTTTTGTTGCTTGACACAGGAGCCAGCGATGCTTTGTGGTTATTTACTGCTTCCGATTCGCAAATAAAAATTCCTTCGAAAACGATTTACACTTATTTAGGCAGCGGTTTGAACGGCGAGATTTTTGGGAACAAAGGCAGAATCAAGAAAATTTCGTTTGGAAAATTCGAGATTTTGAACTCCACAGCGTCATTTCCTGACACGGCGGCGGTTCAACTTTCGTTTAATCTGTCGAAGCAAAACGGAAATATCGGCGGCGAAATTCTAAAACGGTTCAATTTAACGTTTAATTATTTCGAGAAAACATTGACTTTGCGGAAAAATTTTTTTTTTTCAATGAGCCGTTTAATGTGAATATGAGCGGGATGGAAATTGATATGCCGTTAAATAATTTGCCGTATTATGAGATTTCGTATATTCAAGAAAATTCTCCTGCGGATTTGGCAGGTTTAAAAATCGGCGACCAAATTCTTGCGATAAATGGGAAAAATATTGTGGAATATTCGTTAAATGACGTAATTTTGCTGTTGAGTAGTTATGAGGGGAAAAAAATTTCGATAAAAATTATGCGAGACGGTGTAGAAAAAAAAGTGAAATTTCGTTTAGTGAAAAAATTGTAATTTTTCACTCGCAATATTTTAACTTCACTGCCTGCAAACAGACAAAAATTTGTTTTAAACCCTTGAAAATCAATGAATCAAATGATTCTGAAACAAAATATTGAAAAGAATTTTCTGCGATTTTTTCTAAGATAACAAAATTCCAAATCCGACCAATAATATACGCACCTCGCATCAGATTTGTTTTATTTAACTCTGTTGCGACTAACATTTCGGCAAGAAGTTGATTTTTGGGATGTGAACTTTTACCCTCACGTTTAAATTCCTGAATGAAAAAATATGGAGAATCAGGAACTTCTTTGCCTTTTGCAACCATAAAATCGGTTTTCCCGCCAATTTCAACCCCGTTTACTGTTGCTTTTAACGGTTTATCGTAAAAACCACGTTTATCTTTTGTGCGAAAGCGAATTTTTCTTATCAACGGACTAATAAATTCCATTTTTAAATCCTCTTCTGAACAATAAGACAAAAAATCGAAATTGTCTTTTATTAAATCCTTCAAATAATTTTCTTCCTCGTCTGATAGCGAATATTGAAAATTAAACCATTCGTCAAAAATGTCTTGTTCAGGAAGTTGTTCGAACTTAACAACTTGCACCAAATCGTCATATTTGGCAGTTTGAAAAGTAATTTTATCAGGTTTTCCCATAAAACAATTTTTTTATTTTTTGCAAAGATATAAAAATTTTTCGAAAAAATTAAATATTTGAAAAAACTTTACTTGCCGCAGATTCTATAATAAATTGTAAAATGCCTAAAAGTTTTGATAAATTATCGGTGTAATAACGTTTTTTGTCAAAAGTTATTTCGTTATTTTCATATTTCAAAAACCGCCACACATCGCCTGTTGTTGAGGCACCGTACAACGTTTCTAACGGAAACTTTTTGTTATTATTAAAAATTTTTGCCCCAATCACTTGTGCAGATGCTTGAATCATTCCTGCTTCTAAATCTTGTTTTTTTGCTTCAGCAATACAAAAAATCGGCGGAGCAAGGATTTCTTGCGACCCACCTAAGGAAAACATAAAATCACATTCGCCATTTAAACCAAGCGAGGCATCTGCGTCAAGATTTTCTCCCGAAATAATCGCAAAAGAATTTTTGTTCATTAAACTTTCGTTTAACGAGGTGATTTCTAATAAAATTGGGGTAATAATGCGTTCTGAGCGAGATTTTTCGTTGCTAATACCTAATTTTTCACCTTTTTTTAAAGATGCAATTAACCATTTTGAAGGTTTAATTTTTGTAAAACTTGAAAACAAATCTGAAATTTGAAATTTTACCCCAAATTTAGTTTCCAAATCGTTTAAAGAAAAATTGCTGTATGCCATAATTTTTTTATTTTTTGCAAAGATATGAAAATTTTTCGAAAAAAGAAAGAGAAAGTTGAGAAAAATTTGTAAAATGAAAAAAAATTTCTATTTTTGTCTCGTTGTGTTTGAAAAAGAAGTTTTAAATTTTTATGGAAAATCAATTTGTCAATTACGATAATCGAATAGTTAAATATTTCACTTTTGCAACACTTTTTTGGGCAGGAATTGGTTTGTTAGTCGGCGTGATTATTGCCTCTCAGTTAGCGATTCCCTCGTTAAATCTTGGAATTTCGTTTACTTCCTTCGGCAGAATGCGACCTGTTCACACAAATGCGGTAATCTTTGCGTTTTTGGGAAATGCAATTTTTGCAGGAATTTATTATTCTATGCAGCGACTTCTCAAAACGAGAATGTTCAGTGATAAATTGAGTTATTTTCATTTTTGGGGCTGGCAGTCAATAATTGTTGGCGTTGCCATTTCTCTGTTGATGGGTTTTACAACTTCGAAAGAATATGCGGAAGCAGAATTTCCTCTCGATGTGGCGATAACAATTGTTTGGCTCGCTTTTGGGTGGAATATGATTGGAACAATTTTGATTCGAAAAGTTCAACATTTGTACGTTGCGATTTGGTTTTACATCGCAACAATGATTACCGTCGGCGTGCTTCACATTTTTAATTCGTTGGAAATTCCTGTTTCGTTTTTCAAAAGTTACTCCGTTTATGCAGGAGTTCAAGATGCACTCGTTCAATGGTGGTATGGACATAATGCTGTTGCGTTTATTTTAACGACTCCGTTTTTGGGTTTGATGTATTATTTTCTGCCCAAAGCTGCGGAACAGCCTGTTTACTCGTATCGTTTGTCAATAATGCACTTTTGGTCGTTGATTTTTCTCTATATTTGGACAGGTCCGCATCATCTTTTGTATCAAGCACTTCCCGATTGGGTGCAATCTTTGGGAATTGCGTTTTCAATCATGTTGCTTGCTCCCTCTTGGGGCGGAATGGTGAACGGTTTTTTAACATTAAACGGTGCTTGGCATAAAGTAAAGGAAAATCCGATTTTGAAATTTTTCGTTGTCGGAATAACTTGCTACGGAATGACAACGCTTGAGGGACCAACATTGTCGTTGAAAACCGTCAATGCTGTGGCACATTTCACAGATTGGACCATCGCACACGCACACGTAGGTGCGTTAGGATGGAATGGTTTTTTAACTTTTGCGATGCTTTATTGGTTGATTCCTAAAATTTTTAACACGCAACTTTTTTCGAAAAAATTAGCGAATATTCACTTTTGGGTCGGAACAATAGCGATTTTAACGTATGTTATTCCGTTATATTGGGCTTCGTTGGAACAAAGTAAAATGTGGAAAGCATTTAACGAGGAAGGTTTTCTCGCCAATCCGATATTTTTTAGCAGCGTTTTGAAAATTTTACCTGCCTATTATATAAGAATCATTGGCGGAATTTTATATCTCGCAGGTTTTATTTTAATGTTATATAATTTTGTGAAAACAATTTCTGTCGGAAAAATTTTTGAAAACGAGAAAGTTGAGATTTCTGTCTCGCAAAATTGGAAAAATAACGAAAACGGACACAAATGGCTTGAAAGTCGCCCTGTTCAATTTGTGATTTTAACATTAATTGTAATTTTAATCGGCGGAATGGTTCAAATTATTCCGATGATAGTTGTAAAATCAAATATTCCGACTATTTCAAGTGTTAAACCTTATTCGCCGCTGGAGTTAGAAGGCAGAGATATTTACATTCAAGAGGGTTGCAGTAATTGTCATTCGCAAATGATTCGTCCTTTTCGCGATGAGACGGAGCGTTATGGCGAGTATTCGAAATCGGGGGAATTTGTTTTTGACCATCCTTTTCTTTGGGGTTCGAAGCGAACGGGTCCCGATTTGGCGCGAGAAGGAGTAATATCGGGGGAAATTTATAAACCGAATTCGTGGCATTTTAACCATTTGATAAAACCAACTAACGTTGTGAAAGGCAGTATTATGCCCGATTATCCGTTTTTGGCAGAAAATATTGTTGATTTTTCAGCGACAATTTCGAAATTAAAAGCGATGAAAAAATTAGGTGTTCCCTATTCTGACGAATTTATAGAGAAATCAAAGGAAGATATGGAAAAACAGGCAGGGAAATTGGTGGAAAATCTCAAAAATTCGGGGATAAATGTGGCAAAAAACACAGAGATTGTTGCGTTAATTGCGTATTTGCAGCGTTTAGGAACAGATATTTTTGTGAAGACAGATTCTGTTTCTGTGAAAAAATAATTATCTTTGTCGCAAAATTTTTATTTTATGACTCTTTCGCAACGAATCGAAATTTTTGCAAAATTTGGAGAAATATTGTTGAAAAAACTTCGTTCTGATGAAGATTTTAACGTCATTATCAATGAGTTACAATTTTCAAATCCGTTTTTTACTCCGTTAAATGTAAAATTTGCGATAGAAAATATTGCGGGAAATTTGACGTTTGAGAATTTAAAAAATTGGGTTTCGCTATATTCTGATTTGCAAAATTTTGCAGGAAATCAAAAAATTGGCGTAATTTTGGCAGGAAATATTCCGCTTGTCGGGTTTAATGATTTTTTGTGCGTTTTAATTTCGGGCAATATTTTTATTGGAAAAATGTCGTCAAAAGATGAGAAATTATTAGAAATTTTTGCGAATTTTCTTATTGAAATTGAACCGAGTTTTGCAGAGAAAATTTATTTCGAAAAAAAGTTTTTGAAAAATTTTGACAAAATAATCGCAACAGGAAATAATAATTCTGCGAGATATTTTGAGTATTATTTTGGAAAATATCCGAATGTTATTCGGAAGAATCGGACTTCTGTGGCAGTTTTGTCGGGCAAGGAAAGCGAAGAGGAATTGTTAAATTTGGCAGATGATATTTTTTTATACTTCGGACTTGGCTGTCGAAATGTGGGGAAATTGTTTGTTCCGCAAGGTTTTGATGTGAAAAATTTGTTTGAGAAATATCAAAAAACTAAATTTTTTGGGTATCGTTTTCACAACCGTTATGCGAATAATTATGATTATCGCAAGGCAATTTTTTTGATGAATCAGGAAAAGTTTTTTGATTTAGAATTTGTGTTGTTGCAGGAAAATACGAATTTATTTTCGCCTACTTCGGTTATTTTTTACGAATATTACAACGAAATAAACGAAGTTAAACGAAAAATTGAGAGTTTTCGGGAGTCAATTCAGTGTGTTGTCTCGAATATTGAAAATTTTGACAATAAAATTTCTTTCGGCGAGGCACAAAAACCAAAATTATCTGATTATTCTGACAATATTGATACGTTAAAATTTTTAATTTCGTAAAAAATGACTTTGACAAAGCAAGCGATAATAAACATTTTGAACATTAATAAATCAAAAATAATTCATTTTGGAATCGTAAAAATTGGATTATTTGGTTCTTATGTGCGCGAAGAGCAAAATGAAAAAAGCGATATTGATATTTTTGTTGATTTTTCTCCCCAAAAAGAAACTTTTGATAATTTTATGGAATTATGTTTTTTTCTTGACGATTTATTTTTAGGGAAAAAAGTTGAAGTTGTTACTCAAAACGGTTTGAGTCCTATTATTGGTCCGAAAATTTTAAAAGAGGTGGAATATGTCGAAATTTTATAGAGATTATTTGCAACACATTTTGGTAGAATGCGAATATATACAAGAAGTTTTAAGCGAAAATATAGACAAAGAGACATTTTTCGCAAACGAAACTCTCAAAAGAGCCATCGTAAGAAGTTTAGAAATTATTGGCGAGGCAACTAAACGGATTCCCGCAGATATAAAATACAAATGGAATTTTATCAAATGGAAAAATATTGCAGGAATGCGAGATAAATTGATTCACGATTATATTGGAGTAAATTATTCAATAGTTTGGGATGTTGCAAAAAATCGTATTCCTGAATTAATTTTGCAAATTCAAGAAATTATCGAAAAAGAGAACTAAAATTTTTAATTTCGTAAAAAATTTTTTATCTTTGCAAAAAAAATCTGACAAAGCAAGAAATAATCGAAAATATAAGTATTATGGACAATAAATTTTTAACGGTGGATTTTTCTGAAATAGAAACTTTACCATATTCAAAAATCATTTTGAAAAAAAGTTGTTAACAGTTATTTTTGTGGTGTAATGTTTATGTTACAAATTAATATTCCTAAATTTATTATCTTTGTAAAAATTTTCAGCAATTATGGGAACTTTAAACTTAAATTTGCGTTACTCGTATGCG
>DYQK01000246.1 GCA_020719385.1 Rikenella microfusus
CATATTGCAGGTTTTACACAAATCAATTTTCTTGTAATTTTTCACAAGGTTTTGGTAGATGTCGCTTTGCAACACTTCTTCAATGCTTGTATTCTCTATATTCCCGAAATCACCAAGCGAATTTCTTAGTTCATCAGGAGCACAACAAGGCGAAATTTTGCCTGTGGCAGATACCCAAAGTTCTTTTTCTAAAAACGGACATTCGTAGCTTTCCGGGATTTCTTTGTTTTCATCTTTCTGCAACGGAATAATGTTTTCCAAAATCACTTTTTCGCCATTGGCTTTGCGGAATTTCTCTTGTGCTTCGTTCGCTTGTTTTACATACTCGTTCCATTGCAAAATACTTTCGGGCGTTGCTTTCATTGACAAATGCTTGATTTCATCAAAATGCACCCAAAGTTGATGTCCTTTCACTCTATCAACTCCAAGTTTTGAAGCCAATTTTACGATGTCAGCCAATTCGTGCATATTGTTTTGCATAAACGTAAGCTGGAAGGTAACTCGGCAGTAATAACCTGTATTTTCATAGTGTTCATCACGAATACGAATAAACTCTTTTACGTTTTTAACGGCTTCTTTAAAGTTGATTTTCAACATTACTTTTTGAGAAGTTTCGGCAGTGGCACCGTTCCAACTTATTTTAACGTCAGTTGTAATTGGAACAATTAGTTTCGCCCATTCAGTAACTGTTTTTTCAGTTGTTCTTGGAAATGTCCCGTTTGTGGTCAAGTTCATTTTGATGTTGTATTTGTAACACAACTCAATGAAGTTGGCAAAATGCTTGTAAATTAAAGGTTCGCCCATTGTGGACGGTATCATTTCCGTAACACCGATTTTTTTCGCTTGCTCAAAAATTGGTTCTAACCATTCTTTGGGCATTCTGCGATGATTACCGCCTAACTTTTCTTTTATGTAAGTTGAAAAAGGACTGTGTTCTTCACACATTGTGCAACTCAAATTACAATCTTCGGGATTTGTGTCAAGCGTAACACGCCAAAGTTTGTAAATGAATTTTCTGTATATCTTTTCTAATTCTTTGCTGTGGTCTTTAATGTTTGGGACGCTTCCGTCAGACGAATACAAATAACCTTTTTCGCCTAACGTTTTCATTTTGTCGGAATTTGAAACAGCAAATTTCATTTGCTCTGCTAACGAATTTGTATTGCGATGTTCAAACAAAAATCCGTTTACATTGTGTTGAACATATTCTTTCATTCCGCCAAAATCTGCTGTAATTACAGGAACTTTGCACGATTGAGCTTCGTGAATTACAAGTGGCGAATTTTCGCCCCAAATGCTCGGAATTACAATGCAATCAACGTTTGAAAATACATCATTCGCCAAATTATGATTGATGTATTCGCCAGAAAATTCAATTTTGTTTTTTGAAGTTTCGGCTAATGCTTTCAAAGCATTTGTGCTTTGTCCGTTTGCTCTGCCAAATATTTTAAGCGTTGCAGGTTCTTCAATCTGCTTAAATGCTTCAATCAGAATGTTTACTCCTTTTGCAGGGATGTGAGTTCCGATATAACCAAAAGTGTAATTTGTTTTCTCTTTTGATTTTTCGGTTTGTGTTAAATATTCCGTTGGAAAACCGTAATCTAAATAAATGATTTTGTTTTCTGGAACGCCAAAGTCATTGATAAATCTATCACGCAAATAATTTGAAGGTGCGATAAATAAATCAACTTTTTTGATGATTGCTTTTGTTTCAATCATTCGTTGATGTATCCAACTGCTCCAATTTTCAATTTCTGTGG
>DYQK01000136.1 GCA_020719385.1 Rikenella microfusus
TTTTTTTCTCAAAAACTATTGTTTTTATAGATATGTATTTTACCGAGTAATTTTTATCAAAATTTCTGTTATTTCGTTTTCGGTTTACGGTAGGGACGGGTTGCAACCCGTCCCTACGTTTTACGTTGAATCGTTATTGTCCCTACGTTATTAACCGTTCCCGTCCCTACGTTATTAACCGTTCCCGTCCCTACGTTATTAACCGTTTTATCGTTTAATCGTTTTTATAAAAAAATATTAAAAATTGTTAATTTTTTTGATTTTATTATAAAATTTTATATTTTTGTCGGCAAAAAAATATAAATTATGTTGCATCATCGTAAACCGCAGCGGTTGTATGGATTTGATTATTCGTCGGAGCGTTATTATTTTGTAACCTCGTGTACGCAAAATCGTGTTCATTATTTTGGAAACGTTCAAGATGGCAAAATGAATCTGAATATTTATGGGGAAATTGTACAGCAACAATGGCATTGGTTGGGTGAGCATTTTTCGTATCTTGATTTAATTGAATTTGTTGTAATGCCAAATCATATTCACGGAATCATTTTTATTGATAATAACGATTATTCTTTGCAAAAAATAAAATCGTTATCTGAAATTATGGGTGCGTTTAAAACAACTTCGTCTAAGAAAATACATTTAGCGGGTTTACCTGAATTTTTGTGGCAACGTTCATTTCACGACCACATTATTCGAAATGATATTTCTTTTCAACGAATTCAAAATTATATACAAAATAATCCGATAAATTGGACAAATGACACCTATTTTATTCAAACGTAATAATTTCGTTTCGATGCAAATTTTTCGAAAAAAAAAATCGCTGCAAAATAAAAATATTGCAGCGATTTTCCCATTCGAGACCAATGTACATTACTCATCTTTGAACGAAAAATTTCCTGCTCCTGCAAGAATTCCATCAATATAAAATTCCACCTCATAACGAGTTTTTTTATTTAACTTAATATTTTTTCCAATTTCCCACTCAATTTTTGTATCAAGTCTTGAGTTATTGAAATTCACTTGAGTTTTCAAGGAATAACCAAGCGTTCTTCCGTCTTGCGTAGAGAAAACATCTGTTTTAGAAGTGTGAAAAACGCTTCTATCTTGCGGATTTATCACGCAAATATAAACCTCACGCGCACCTGCGTCCGCAACTGGATTTTCGTTTATTGAAAAATGAAAACGAATTTTGCGAGTTTTTGAGAAAAACCAAACCTCCTCGTTATTTTTGTTTAGAAATTGTGCTTTTTTGTAAGTTACAGACAAAATTTTTGCTTTCTCATTCTCTCGACTTAATTCCTGATTTTTTTGAGTTAAATCGGTATTTCGCAAAACTAAATTTTCTTTTTCCTCAGAAATAGTTTGTTTGTCAACTTCTAAACCACGCACTTTTTCGTTCATCTCGGCAAATTGTTGCTTCAGTGCATTTATCTCGCGTTGTTTGTCCGCAACCGTTTGAATAAGTACATCAACAACTTTTTCATAACCGCCTTTTTTCGCTGCGGAATCGATTTTTCCACGCAACGATTCGGCAAGTTCTCGATTATTGGTTAAAAGTTGATTTATTTTTTTCATCATTCGATTTATTGCCGCATTTTCTGACGCAGAAGCACTGCCTGTACGTTTAATTTTTTCCTTCAAAATACGCACAGAATCCTGAATTTTGCGAAGGGAATCCTGCGTTGACGCAAATTTTGAAAGTTCAACATCATATTTTTGGGTGAGAGTATCTTTTAACGAATTTCCCTTTTCCAAAACTTCGATTCGTTCCCTGAGTTTTGTCATTTCTGACTCGTTACAATCTTTTTGCAGCAGAAAATATAAAATTATTCCGACAACAACGATTAACGCTGCAAAAATAAACAAATTTTTTTTCATTTTTTGAGAGAAATTAAATTTTTAAAGAATAAACAAAGTGCAAAAGTAAATATTTTTTCGAAATTGTTGAGAAAAATTCTATCAAATTTTGAAAAAATCGAAATTAACCCCCGATTTTAATCGGGGGAAATTGAAAAAATGTTATTTCTTTTTAATTTTTATCTCAACGCGTCTGTTGGTTTTTTGGTCTGCTTCAGTTAACTCGTTCACAAGCGGGAATTTTCCTCCAAACCCAACATAACTCAATCGTTTTGCAGCAATTCCGCGAGAAACGAGCGAATCATAAATAGTTTTTGCCCGTTGAACAGACAAATCATTTGTTTGCGTTAATTGGTCGAAACCATCTTTTCCATCTGGCTGACAACAAATATGTCCCTGAATTTCTATTTCGAGAGTCGGAATTTCTACCATAATTGTATGCAATTCGTCCAAGGCAGGAAGCGATTCTTCAAGCAAAATGTGATGTCCACCTTCGAAATTCATATTTTTCAACACTAAAGTTCCACCTTCTTTGATTTCCTGAATTTTTTCCTTGAGTTTTTTGTCCTCGACCTTCGGCGGAGTAACGTTATTTTTCGGCGGAGTAACAGCATTCTGAGTCGTTGCAGTTTTCTTTGGTTCGCTGCTTTTGGGGTCAGAAATTAAAAATCGCATCTCCACGCGTCGATTATTCTGACGGTCAGACTCGGTCAGATTTTGATTCAGCGGATTCCGTTTTCCCAAATTTTCGGTTTTTACAATTTGAGAATTTTTCACACCTCGCGAAAGTAAATAATTTTTTACAGACAAAACTCTTCGCTGCGATAAGACGTCATTCAAAGCGTTGTCGCCAACACTGTCGCAATGTCCTTGCAATTCAATTTCTGATAGCAATTCTTTTTTCGAGATTAAACTATCAAGCGAGGAAATTGCCTCACGACTAAGATTCGCACTGCCCAATTCGAAATAAAATTGTTTAACCTGTTTGCGTTCATAAATTCCACCTAAAACAGTGTTATCTTGGGCAAAAGAAAAAGAATTGTAAATTATAGACGCAAAAAAGACAAATAAAATTGCTTTTTTCATACATTAATTTTTTTCAAAATTAATAAAATTTTGTGAAATAAAATAAAAAAAAATGATTTTTTTTGCGAAAAATATTAATTCTGCAAAAAATTGTAAACAAAAGTTTATGAAACGAAAATCTGTCAAATTTCGAAAAAAACCTGACAGATAAAAATTTGAGAATTTTAACTTTTCTCAAAACTTCGTTGAAAATCAACCATTTTTATTGCGGTAATTGCCGCTTCATCGCCTTTGTTTCCGTGTTTTCCGCCTGCCCGCTCTATTGCCTGCACCACCGTGAGAGTCGTTAAAATCCCAAAAATAAACGGAATTTGATACTTGAGATTCAACTCTGTTACTCCCTGCGTTACACTTTGACAAATAAAATCAAAATGCCGCGTTTCACCCTGAATCACACAGCCCAAAAGAATCACTGCGTCAACATCGGAATTTTCGGCAAAAACTTTGCCCGCAAATGTTAACTCAAAACTGCCGGGGACAAATCTTGTAATTATGTCTTCTTCTTTTATGCCGTGCTTTATCAAGGTTTTCAACGCACTCTCGTAAAGCGATTTCGTAATTTGACTATTCCATTCTGCCACAATAATTCCAATTTTCATTCCCTCGGCAGACGGAACTTTATGAGGCTCGTATTCTGAAAGATTTTTTAAATGTGTTGCCATTTATTTATGTGAAAATTTCTGCGGCAAAATTAGTAATTTTTTTTAATTCACTTCATTTTTTTTCTTGCTGCAAAAAATTTCGTATCTCATCGGCAGAAAGAATTTTAACATTTGTGATGATAAAACTTTGCGAGAGAAAATTACCCATTTCGTTGCATTCGTGAATAATTTTTTGAAACATCTCTCGCATCGAAAGACTCATCGGCATCAAACAGATAATGGTTATTAACTCGTCTTGGTGAAAGATTTCCTCAATTTCGCAGTTATATTTTTCAAAGTGAAATAAAACTTCTTTCTGTGTAACGCGAAACTGAAATTCGGTGAGCGTTTTGCCTGTTCGAGAGAGAAAAACAACAAAATAACGCAACAAATTGCCCTTTGCACCCAAACCTGTCGAGATAAAAACTTGATTTTGCCCCAAAAGTGAACTTTCCAACAACATTCGATTTTCCTGCAACGCCAAGATACTCCATTCTTTCAACTCAGGGTCGGGCTGCGTGGAATATTTCTCCAACAACCGATACACCTCAACATTATCAATGGAGGCAAGTTGAACCAACAACGTTTTTTTCTCTTGAACAGATAAATTTGCATCAAAAATGGAATCTTTTTGCAGCAAAACACTCTCGCGGTCAATAGTTTTTAACGTCTTCACCGCATCGAAATATTCCATTTGTATTTCTATGTCAATTTTTTCCTGCTGAATACTTACGTTACTTGGCATTTTTTTGAAAAAATCGAGTAAATTCTCAAAACTTTCTTCGCTCATCATAAATTTTTCGCTTTATTGAAAAATCAAAACCCCAAAATAATAACAAAAAAATGAAATTAACAAATTTTTTGCGTTAAAATTTTAATTTTTTTTTATTTTTTCTCGAAATTTAGCGAAAAAATGTTTCATAAATATTTGAAAATCAATATTTTAACAAAAAAATAGAGATTTATGAAAAAAAATTAAAAAAATAGAGTAAATTTTCATAGAATTTTTTACTTTTGGGGTATAAAATTAATTCACAAACATTCGTAAATTATGAACATTAAATCAACATTCAAGGCACTCACTTTTGTGATAGTGGGGATTGTTTTTCTACATTTTCCCCAATGCAAGCAG
Organism: Rikenella microfusus; assembly: GCA_020719385.1. Lineage (GTDB taxonomy): Bacteria > Bacteroidota > Bacteroidia > Bacteroidales > DYQK01 > DYQK01. The sequence continues at coordinate 4,723 of DYQK01000136.1, forward strand.
TCCGAAGGCGATAAATTGTCCAATGATTTGAAAAAATTTATTGCTGATTACGAAACGCAAATGGTTTCGTTGAACAAGAATTACAATTTGGCAGCGTATAACGCTTCCATTTCGGGCAAAAAAGAGGATTATCAAAAAGCAACGGAGTTGAAAATTGCTATTGGTAAAGTTCACTCTAACATAGAAAGTTTCGCTGCGTTGAAAGAATTGAAAAAATCGGAGGCAAAACTCACCGATTCGATGTTAAGACGTCAGTTGAACATTTTGTATCTCACCTTCTCGGCAAATCAGGTTGATGAGCAAAAAATGACAGAAATTGCAAAACTGGAGGAGGAAATAGAGCAGAAATTCTCTACGTATCGACCAAATATCAATGAAAAGTCTGTTTCAGACAATGAAATTGAGGAAGTTTTACGAAATTCTACCGACAGCAAGGAAGTGGAAAAATTTTGGAAAGCAAGTAAAGAAATCGGAAATGAAGTGCTTGCGAGTCTGAAAAAATTGGTAAAATTGCGAAATGAAGTTGCAAAATCTTGCGGTTACAAGAATTTTTACGAGATGAAACTCATTACAAGCGGACAAAATCCTGAAGATGTTTCGAGTATTTACGAGGAACTTGACATCTTGACTCGCGGTCCTTATACGGCTTTGAAAAGTGAAATTGACGAGTATCTCGCAAAACGTTTCAAAATCAAAAAAGAAGAGTTGATGCCTTGGCATTATCAAAATCGATTCTTTCAGGAAGCCCCAACGGTTTTTAACGTAAATTTTGATTCGTATTACAAAGATAAAAATCCTGTTGATTTGGCAAAAACATTTTTCAACGGCATCGGTTTAAATGTTGAGGAAATTATCAAAAACAGTGATTTGCAAGAGAAAGAAGGTAAAGCACAACATCCTTATTCCATCGATATTGACCGAGGCGGTGATGTTCGCGTTGTTGCGAATGTTAAACCCAACGAGTATTGGATGAACTCGATTTTGTACGAATTAGGTTTTAGTGTATTTTTGAAAAATGTAAACAAAGAATTGCCTTTCGTTCTTCGCACTTCTACGCACTTTTTCATCAATGACGCTTTTGCTACTTGGTGTTCTCGTTTTTCAGTTAACGATGAATTTTTGAAAACTGTTGTCGGTGTTTCGAACAAAGAAACCGAGAAGATTCGCAAAGAATCAAAAATGGAACTTCGCTTGAGTAAATTTGTGTTTAGTCGTTGGACGCAAGTGATTTATCATTTCGAGAAAGAATTGTATGAATCTCCCGAACAAGACTTGAACAAATTGTGGTGGACCTTGGTTGAAAATTATCAGTTATTGAAACGTCCCAAAGACAGAAATACTCCCGATTGGGCGGCAAAAGCTCACATTGTTTCGCAGCCTTGCGTTTATCACAATTATATGCTTGGTGAATTGTTTGCCTCGCAGTTGCACTATTACATCGTCAATAAAGTTATTTCGAGCAAAGACGAAAAAGGAATTTTCAATAATCCTGAAGTGGGGAAATATTTTATTGAGAAAGTTTTCAAACAAGGAGCAACAATGAATTTGAATGAATTGGTAAAATATTCTACAGGCGAGAGTCTTTCTGCGGATTATTTCACTACTCAATTTATCAAAATTTAACGTTTTTTAACAAAAAACCTGTCGGAATTTCGTAATTTCTGACAGGTTTAAAAAAATATTTAGAAATTTTTGTTCATATCTTTGATAATTTGCGAGATAATTTCTGTGTGCGACAAGTGTGCTTGTTCGGTTGCAGCAAGAAAACCACTATCAAGCGAAATACACGGATTTGTGTTTACTTCCAAAACATACGGCGAATTATTTTTGTCAATTCGAAAATCTACTCGTACATAACCGCGAAGCGAAAAAACTTTCCAAATTTTTTCACAAATAAATTTTAACTCCGAGAAAAGTTCAGAATCTTTCTCTGAAGTTTCGAAACTGCGTTGAGTGTGTTGATAATCAAAAGAATTCTCGTTCCATTTTGCATCATAAGAGATAATCTTGGGTTTTTCGTTGGGAAAATCAATAAATTTCATCTCTGCAAAAGGCAAAACAAAAGGTTTGCTGTCAAGAGATAAAATCGAGATGTTAAACTCTCTTCCATCAATATATTTTTCTGCAAAAAATTCTTTCCCTTCTTTGAGATAATTTTCTAATTTGTTAATTATCAATGTTTTGTCGTTAAAAAGTTTATTTTCTAACCCAATCGAAGCGTGTTCCCATCTCGATTTTAACAAAAATTGTTCATTTTTTTCAATGTTTATTTCGTTGGAAGTTGTTAGCGAGAAATATTTAGGAGTCGGAATTTCATATCGCAAAAATAAATCTTTTGCAATGAGTTTGTCGGAAGTTTTAAAAATTGACTCGGCAGAATTTCCTGTATATTTGAGTTTCAAATGTTCAAAAATCAACGGAGCAACAGCAATCATTTTCCCGTTTCCGTTGATAGTTTCAACAAGATTCACTACAAATTCGGGATAATGAATTTTTATTTCAGAAATAATTTGCTGCAAATTTACCTCGAAAGGTAAAATAATTGGTTGATAATTAAGTTTTTGCAGATTCTGAAAGAAAAAATTTGCTTCTTCTAAAACATCTAAATCGTCTTTTGTTGACGCCTCAGAAATTGGGCTATGATAAATGATTACGTTTTTTTTCACAAATGAAAATTTTTTTATTTCATTTTTTTGCCCCAACAACATTTCAGCGTTGTCGGGGATTTTGAAAAGTTTATTTTTCGTATTCCATAGTGATTTTTGTGCCGAAGGTTTTGTCTTCCAACTTTGTTGCCTCGGTAATAATTGCCATTTTGCCGCCGCCTTCAATAAATTTTAACGCAGCTTTTACCTTTGGAGCCATACTTCCTTCGCCGAACATTCCATCTGCGGCTAATTTTTCAGCGTCAGACTTGCTTAAAAACTCAAGTTTTTGCTCATTGGGTTTTTTGTAATTCACATACACGTAAGGAACATCGGTGAGAATATAAAATTCATCCGCATTAATTTTCGAACCAATAACGGCAGATGCCAAATCTTTGTCAATAACTGCCTCTAAGGGATGAACATTGCCTTCCTCGTCTTCGTAAACAGGAATTCCGCCGCCGCCAACGGTGATAACAATATTTCCCAAGCGGGCAAGAGTTTCGACTAAAGTGTCGTTCATTGCCTTAATGGGCATTGGAGAAGGAACAACACGACGCCATCCTGACGTATTCGCCTTAATTTCCTCCTTAAAAATCCAACCTTTTTCCTTTGTAAGAACATCGGCTTCTGCTTTTGTGTAAATTTTTCCTACGCGTTTTGTAGGATTATTGAAAGCAGAGTCATTTTTATCAACAACAACTTGAGTGACAAGAGTAATTACATCTTTTTGAATTCCGTGTTTTCGCAACACATTTCGACAAAGACGTTCTATCATATAACCGATTCCGCCCTGAGAGTCAGCAACACAGATGTCAAGCGGCATTTGAGCAATTTTATAAACTTGCTCGCCTGCATCATTTCTCATCAAAATATTTCCGACCTGCGGTCCGTTTCCGTGAGTTATGACTAAATCATATCCTTCTTTTATCAAAGACATTACGTTTTCGAGAGTGTCGGTGCAATTTTTTTCTTGCTCCTCGATTGTACCAATTTGGTCGCCACGTAATAATGCGTTTCCGCCAAATGCAACAACAGCTAATTTTCTCATCTTTTTTCTGTAAAAAAAATTAAATTTTGAGGGTGCAAAGTTAAAAATTTTTTTGAGAAAAATAAATTTTATTTGTATTTTTTGTAAAAACATTTTCTCAACAGTAAAATTCACAGAGAAATATTCTCGAAAATTGTAAAATTTTTGTAATTTTGTGAAAATTTTAAACG
>DYQK01000247.1 GCA_020719385.1 Rikenella microfusus
ATCATATCTTTGTACCCTAAATATACTTATAAAAAACTATGTTAATAATTATATAAGGGTGCATTTTTGTTGATAACACTTGTAATATATTGATTTATAATTTATTGGCATTTGAAAAATTGTTCTTAAAATGTTCATTTGTTGTTAATTAACTTTAAGAATATTTGCTAATTTATTGTTTTATAATTTATTACTCTGTTTATAATTTTTTATACAAAATATTGGACCGAAATACCGGTAACTTTGTATCTTACCGTGTCATTTCGGAGAAAGTTGGGAGCGTCTATTGTATTAATACGAGCAGCATAACTGCCTGATATTCTTTAACATGTTTTGCCCCAACTTTCAATGCTCTTTCAATACTGAATCCGGTACATTGAGCTGCTTTTTAACGGCAAGCCCGCATTTATGATTGTAGTACAAAAGAGAGTTCCGAAATTTAGTGTCAAATATAATTGTTTTTTTTATGAATCGTCAAATTTTAGCTTGCAATGTAGGCTTAGATATTTCCAAAGCCGATTTTAATGCTTGTATTTTAACTACTTACAACGATTACAGTCGTATAAATTCGGGTTCAAAAGTTTTTCAAAACTCGCCCAGCGGTTTTACCGTTTTTTTTTCTTGGTGTAACAAAACTGTAAGTTTTGAAAACAAAAGCTTTACAATGGAATTTACGGGGCGTTACAGCGAAAAAATTGCCCATTTTCTATATGAAAAAAAAAGCACTGTTTTCATGGTTTCGCCTTTTAAATCCAATCGTTTTCGCGAAAGCTACGATGCCGATGTAAAAACTGACCAGACTGATGCTTACACATTGGCAGTCATGGGTTTAGAAAGAAAACTCGTAGCTTGGCAACCCGACAGCGAGTTCTTTGCAAACTTAAAAATCATTGTTAGAGAACGTTACGGTTTGATAAAGCAAAAAACAGCCATTAAAAACAAACTTCATGCTTTGGCGTATGCAGCCGCCGCTGTTGCGCCAACTGTTGAGCGGTTAAAAGAACAAATGAAGCTCATTAACAAGCAAATACGCGAAATTGACAAGCAGATTGAAAACTATCTTAAAACCGATGAAAAAATTTGGCAAAAGGTTGAAAATCTGCAAACTATACCCGGTATTGGCTTGACCACTATTTCAACCATTTTGGTCGAAACCGATGGGTTCCGTAAAACAGCAAATGTGAAAGAACTAACGGCTTTTGCTGGATACAAGGTAACCATTAAAGAATCAGGTATTTACAAGGGACGGAGTCATATTTCCAAACGAGGAAATAAATTTATAAGACAAGCCCTGCACATGCCCGTTTTGTGTATCATTCAGATTAATCCGCTCTTTAAACCCAAGTATTTAGCACTGAAAGCTCGCAAACCCAAGCCTATTATTGCCACAACAGCAATAGAACGTAAAACGCTGATTTTGATGTATTCAATGTACAAAAACGATTCTACTTTTAATGCAAACTATTTTAATAACAAACAACATGTAAACTGACTTTTTTCATAAAACCCTATGTATTTAAAACAGTAACAAACTGTTAATCAAATACAAAGCATCAAAAAAAATGATGCTTATGGTATAGTATTGTTCAAAAAAAAAGCAATTTTTGTTTTTTTCAAAAATAGAACTCTTTCATTTTTAGCACATTCTATTTTTCACGTTCTTGCAAATCTACAAAATTTCCATTTCTAACCACTAAAAATTCTTTGTTAATTTTTGTTAAAAAATTTGGTGGTTAGCATGGTACA
>DYQK01000037.1:0-23532 GCA_020719385.1 Rikenella microfusus
ACGTTAATTAAGTCTATTTCCCAGAGACCATAACCATCGGTTTCGCAAGAAATAACGTGTAACATCATTATCGTTTGCAATAAAGTTGCGAGAGTTTCTTTTTCGTAAGTATCGAGCGTATCGAGATTGTTTTTTTTCATTTTTTTTCTTTTTTTTTCAGAAAATATCAGAGTCACCTAATGTTAGACTGATTTTTTCCGAATACTGAACATTGAAATTCCCATCAATGTTGTCGCCGTATACAAACACGGCAAACCAATCATCTTCTTTTCTTTCGAAATAAATTCTCAAGAGAGAGTATTCGTCTTTTTTGCCATTTCTGATGTAGTCATTATACAGTGCAAAAAAATGTCTTTTTAAGATACTTATTTTTGCACTAGAAACATTAGAAATTTCCATTAAAATTTCTCGATAAAAATCGAGTTTTTCTTTCGAAAAATTGAAATCGAAATATTCTAATGGTGTATTCTCTAACTTTCTCTCGAAAACTTCCTGATCGCAAAAACAGGATGGGGATGTCATAATTTCCCCCTCTTCGCAGGTTAATTGATGAATGCAATCAACGCATTTTTCGTTGAAATTCATAGGTTTTTATTTTTAGTGAAAATTAGCGGCAGTGAAGTTGATAGTATTCTTGATAGTTTTTTTATAAAAAAATATTGCCTGAAGATTAAAATTATTTTAATTTTTTTTCTCTGGCAATACTTTTTCTTGGTCTCGGTAAATGGGTTAATGTCGTCCGTTTTAGTGTTTGTCTTGTTGTATTAAGTATTCGTCTTTTTTGCCTGTCTCAAAAGTTTCAGAAACTTTGCTCATTTTTTATATTTTTTTAAACCTCTCTTTATTCTCGTAGAGAGAGATTCTTTGAAAAAAAATGAAAAAGAAAATTTATGAAAACATTTTTTTTAAAAACTCTCGGAGAAAAGCCGAGCCGAGAGTTTTATAAAAAAGAGGCATTGGTGCGAATCACTATCGAGACTATCCTATCTTGCAAATATTTTCTTGCATCGATCTATTATCAGGAGTAATCGTTTATGAATTTATTCCTTAATTTTAGAAAATTGTTTGCGTATAGAGATTCTATCGTTTTGTATTTTAAAATTTTTTGAAAAATTAAAATGATTTCAAAATCGAAAACCATATTCTTTTTCGCATAGCAATATCTGAGAAATGTTCCGATAACAGCTTTTTTTAGAAGTATTTCGTTTATTTCTTTCTTTTTTAAAAAATAACGAAATTTTTGCAAAAAAATAATTTGCTCAATTATTGCGTTTGCAGGATACATTGCCTTGATAATCCCATCCTGCCTACTACCTATATTCCGCTTTTGAATATTTTGCATTTCTAAAATTCGTTCCGCAAAATTAAAAATTAACATACTCTTATTTCTTTTTTTCATTAACACAGAATAAAGTTTTATTTTGGTAAGAAATGTACTTTTCGAAAAAAATTTGTATTTTTGCATCTTGAAAAAAGAAAAGGCAATTTTTCTAAACTTTTTTTATTTTCAAAAAATCACACTTTTAACTACTTTCGTGTCTCTAAAAGTAACTAAAAAATGTTTAATTAACTGTGTAACGGTTTGATTTTGAAAGATTTAGAAAGGCTGAATCGGTGTTACTATAAGTTTCGGCTAACGGTTAATGTTGATGATTCGAATTGCCTTTTGCTTTGTTTCCTTTTTGGAGGTATTTTTCGTTTGCGGAATTTTAAATTTTCTCTTGTGATACGGGTAAATTCTGTTTCTTTTTTCACGACACAAAGATATAATAATATTTTCAAACATAATAGTTTTTTTATAAATTTTTTTCAAAAAAAATTCTAATCGTTTGATTTTCAACGAGAAAAAAATGAATTTTTTTTTCAAAATTTTCGCTTTGAGAATGTTTCCTTATATATATAGGTGTAAACAACTAATCTATCACTTAACCATATTTCTTATTCGTAAAAATTCTAATTTCAATTACTTACGTGTCTCGATTTTCGATTTCAGTTTTGCACCGCGACGACCTTCATTTTGCGAACAAAATGAATGTCCAGTCTTTTTTTCGAGTGGGGGGTATTTTGGCAAATTATGATGGATGTTGATTTTTCAACGGTTTTATGCGTTTTCTTGCGAAATATAGGTTTTTCTTTATTTTTTCTAAAATATAAAAAACGGAGTGCATTGCGCTCCGTTTTTCTTTATTTTGGTTAATTTACAACAACAATTTGGGCAATTCTTTTTCCATTTTCTGAATCGGCGAGACATTCTATTATGTCAAAACAGACATCCTGACGAGTCGTCATTATGTCGATTGTACTTTTGCCAACAGTAACGAGCCTCTTGTTTACTTCCTTGAATATTGTTGTGCGATTCGGGAAAATCGTTTTCGGCTGTAAATTAATGCGCATTCGTTGCAAGCAAAACAAAACAGATTTTTCGTTTATAAATTGAAAAATAAAAGCGGTAATTTTTTGTTCAGGTTCAGCAACATTTGAGGCGATTGTTACATTGTGATTTTTGCTGCGATTTTCGAAATTCACTTCGCAAAGCGAGAGTGTGCCAAATAAATATTATTCCGATTCGATAATTGTGAACTCAATATCAGTTGTGTCTGATAAGTCAATGTTGTTTGTGTAGTTGAGATTTGGCACGGTTACATTTTCCGTGCGAAGCCATTCCTGTACAGACTCAAGGGGCAAGTAGTGTGAGGCAAGTTTTCGAACATTTGAGTTTTGTGACGCAAATTCAACTGCGTTTTTTTCAGAAAAAAACGCAAAAACTTCATTAGTGGTGTCGCTTTGACAAAGCGACAAATAAATGTTGATAATCATTTAGGGGTATTTTTTAACTTGTTTTTGTAAACAAAAGTGAAAATTGGTAGTCTTATCTCTTGTTTGCGCAACAAAAGTATAATTTTTTTTGAAAAAACAAACTTTTTTCGAAAAATTTTATTAATTTTGAAAAAAAATTTTTGAGATGAAAAATTACAAATTTGAAGTATCGCTGATCGATGACTGCACTGCAAACGGTAAATTTATTATTTCCAACGAAAAAAAATTATTAACCGAAGTAGAATCGAATGAAATTATCGAAAAACAAGAAGGTGTCGATGGGATTGCGTACTACAAGCAAAATATTTCTCTAACTATTGACCGGGATAAATTTATTGATGTTAATAATTTTTTCAACGCAGAGGCAGAGGTTGTTGTGTTTTTGTCGAAATGTTTTTCAGAAACGTCTTTAATTTGGGGTGACTTCATTAATCCTGTGGTTTTAAAAATAATCGAGATAGACGACAATTATTTTCGGTTTGACTTTTATCGCGAAAGCGAAAATCCGTTACGTTAATATTCGATGCGAACTAACGTAGCCTCGCAGTGCGAATAACTATTTTTTCGAAAAGTTATTCGCAGATTTTTCACAAAGTAAATTTCGCCATCGATATTTAATTTTTTCGAAAAATCAAAAACAGAAAATTGAGTAATGTTTATTTTCAGTTGCCGTGTTTCAACTTTGTAACCTTTTGCCAAAAAAAATCTCCACTCTTTGCCGTAATTTTCAAAATGAGAAACACTCAATGGTTCATAATTTGGCACGTTAGATGTCCGAAAACTTGGAATATAATTTCCACTAATTTCAGGTACTTCCGTTTGTATTTGGTACAAATCCGGCACATCAGAAACAACAGGATTTATTTCAGTTCCGATTCCTGTAAAACAAACCAAATGTAAATTTTTAAACTTTATTTTTTGTGGGTAAATAATGTCCTCTAAACTTTCATCGGATTCTAAATCAACGTTAAAGTAAGGAATACTTCTCTCTCGAAAATAAAAACTTTCAGGGGAGTTGTAAGGAAATACATTGTGATTTACCTCAGAAAATATGGTGTACCAAGATAATAAATTGTGAATTTTTATTTTTAACCAATACTTAAACACGGGCTCAACGGGGATTTTTAATATTTCTCCATCAATTTCTCCGAGATGCGTTGGTTCGCTTGGAAATTGTGCGAAAGGAATTGCGTGAAAATACCAATTTCCTGCGACAGTTGGGTCGTATTTTTTCTCTGAATTTATTTTCAAAAAACGATAGTATTTATTTTCGTTAGTAGTGTAAACTAAGTTGTTATGAACCAACAACGAATCTGGAATTGCGTTTAGTGTTCCCCAAGACCCGACATAGTTTAAATATTCGGCGTGAATTGATTTTGCGTTTTGCCTTGCAACGACATCGTCCTCAAAGGAATCAACTTGTATTGCTTTGATATTTATTTTTTCTTTTTCGAAACTTCGTTCTTCGTTTCTTATTTTTTGAATTTCAATGGTTTTGTTTGTAAATAAAACATTTTTGAGAAATTTTATTCGCACCTTATTTTTCGAAATAAAAATTGTTGCTCCAAACAAAATTTCAATGCACTTTAGAAAATCATTAATACTTATGTCTGGTAGTTTACGAAAATCAATCTTTAAAGAAGATTCGGCACCAGAATATTTGTCGAATTCGCTGCAAAGTATTAATATTCTTCGAATTGCTTCGTCGGTCTCTAAATCGTTTTCTAAAACTTCGATTTTATTAAAAACAAAAATTTCTTTTAAAATAGACAACAAAAACCAACAACCTGAAATTTCATAAGCAGGATTACTCGCTAATTCCATTCCAACTTGCTCGTAACAACCTCGATTCTCGAACCAGTAACGTTTTTCGAATTCTCCAGGAGGAGTATCTATTGTATCAAAAGCATCTTCGAAAAACTTAAAAAAAGATATACCAAAAGGATTAACATAGATATAGTTGTTGTAGTTTGTTTCAGATTTTTGAATTGCATATGGTACGAACTTAAAATCTGTGTCGGGGAAAATATCAGAATTATTTGTGTAGTCACTTATTATGTTATGGACTTGAAACTGTGTGCCGTGAAATTTATACTCTTTTGAAATCTCAAATATTTTCGTTTCTCGATTTTTTTCGAAAAATCCACCTTCTTCGACTAATAAATAAAATTCTATCGAATTTTTGTTTTGTCTTTTAAATGAAATAATTCCTGTAAATATCAGGATTGCATTAAAATAAACGTGTGCGTTTCCCCGATTACTTAACACTCGCAAAATATTCACAATATTTCTATTCTCTGCGTTATTAGGAACTGAAAAATTGTACGAATATGATAACTCCTTGTTCTCACCGAAGGCAAATAGCGGTGAGTTTAACTCCATTGTCAATTCCGTTTCTTCATCTAACACGACCGGAATGTAGTTTTCGTAAAAAATGGTTATTTCGAGCATTATTCGGACGGATTATTTGGTATGTCTAAAACAGGCAAATGGTTGCCAATAATAAACGGTGGACGTGGAGTATATTTGTTTAATTCTTTAAATTGCGTCCTAAACGCAGATGGTTCATATTCTTCAAATTCAACCAACGTAGAGTAACCATATGTTTGGTTTTTATAAAATAAAAACTCTGATGACAAACATTGCAGTCTTTTCACGATATTTAAATTCGAAACGTTATAAATTTCCAGAGAAGTCACTAACTCGTTGATTTTTTTTGTATCGGCAAGTTTGAGAAAACCAAAATTATATTTGTAAACTTTTTTTGTCTCGTTCAAATTTTCTTGATTTGGGTTAATCGTCGATTCCAAAACAAGTGCCTGCAAACTTTCGAAAACGCCGTAAGAATTTCGATACATTACCGTAACATTTTTTTTTGAATCAAAAAAACTAAACGTTAAAGACTTAGAATTTTGTTGTCCCGCGACAAAAAATTGAAATGTTACAAACTTTAACCGCGTAGTTTCAGGTCGGTTAAATATTTCTGTGACTAAATATTTTTCGTTAAACGAAAATTCTAAAATTTTTTTTAAACAATTCACATAGACCGTACTTTCGTTTAGTAAATCAATATTATCAGTTGTTTCTGCAAAAATTCGCAAAGAGGTTGATTCGTTATTTGTTGTTTCGAAAAAATAAAATTTTTGAAATTGATTGCGAGAAATCAATTGTTCGGGCAAAATTGTTTGTTCGGTAAAATTAAACGTAAATCTTCCTGTCATAAAATGATTTTTGGCGACATACAAATTTATTAAGTTTGCGTTATTGGAATTGCAAAGCGTAACTAATTCTGGGTCTGCTCCACCTGAAATGACATATTTGTTCGAAATTACAATTGGAGTTGTTGTAACCCAATTTCCGTTTCCAAAATATTTTTCAAAAATAGAAATTGAGTATGATTGGATTATGTTGTGCGAATATGCTCCAACTTCTCGTCTGAACGCAACAAATTTTTCATCAAGAAAGCAATCTTGTAAGTTAAATTTAACGAAATTATTTGCATCAGGATGTCTCTGAATTTGAGGCAAACTCAGAGAAAATTCGTTTGCGATTTCGAGACAAACTGCAAATTGAAATTTACCTGGATCCCTCCAACTCTCATCAACTTCTAAAATTAAATTTATTGGATTTCCTTGAAACGCAATATCATCGGGTACTTTAATTACTGTAAGCATAATTATTTCATTGATTTGTTTCGAATTTCTGAAATATCACTCTGATTTTTATCTATAACGGATTGACGAATATATGCTTCAGACTGAATTTTCAAGCCGTTTCGAAAAGTTTCGTAAATTAACTGATTTGAATTTGCCACATTATTTAACACATTTAATAACACAGGATTTAATACATCAATATTGTTATTGTTTGTATTTTGCGAATAATGATTCACAAAACCGCCGTTTTGAAAACCTTGAAGTTTTGTAACGCTGTTAAAATCAATAGGTTTCGCAGTTACTCGTGAGGTTTCGATTACTCGCAAAAATGTTTTACCAACAAAATTACCCTCCAAATTCGTTAGCACGCGAGAAGGTATTACGTATTCTTTACCCGCTTCGCCGACTAATGCGGTTGGTTGTTCGATCAATCCTCTTTCTCTGCTTTTTTGTGCGAAAAATAATTTACCATCTTGCTTACGACTAATTAAGGTTCCGCCCTGCTCGGCACCTTCGAGTTCAGCTGTAATTGCTCCTTTAATTCCCGCAAAAATACCTTTTATGAGCGCAATTCGGATTAATGCGGTTGGGTCGAGTGTCGCAAGTCCCTGAATAGTGGTGCCTGCGATGGCAATTGTCACATAATTTTCGAGGAAATCAAGAGCAAGTTTGATTAAATTTATTCCAAATTTTTTAAAACTTGCCTCGTTTCCTGATGCAAAATTATATACAGTTTCCGATAAAATACTGATTGCGTTTTTGTATAGATTTAATTTTTCAGAAAGCAACAATTTTTCTTTTTCGCCAACTTCTTGGGTTGCTTTCAATTTTTCTTCTTCAAATTTTTTGTGCATATCGACACCTGCTTTTTCTATCGAATTTTTGTAATTTTCATATTCTAATAGGGAAATTTTTGCCTCGTCATACAAAAATTTAAAGAAATCTAATGCAGATTTTTGATTTTTTTCGAAATCAGCCTGTTTTTTCTCGACTGGCTCTTCGATTTTAAAATCTTTGACGTATTTTTCGGTTTGTTTTTTTTCTAAATTTTTTCGAAAAGCATCTTTGTCCTCTTTTGACAAAAATTTGAAAACAGGATCGTTTTCGAGTGTTTTAAATATCTCGAATTTTTCCTGCCAAGAAAAACTTGTTGCCTCAAAAACTTTCTCTAATTTTTTGCGGATTTCCTGTTCTTTTTTCGCATTTTTTTCAAATCTCTCAATTCTCTCTTTGTCTAATTGGTCATCAAATTTTTTATTAATATCCGCTTTCTTTCGAATAAACGCTTCTTCTAGTTCTAGATTTGCTTTGAGAAATAATTCACTTCTCTGTTTTTCGTTTAAAATTTCTTTTGCTTTTTCTTCATTTTTTCGCTTTTGTGCATTTTTCCAAACTTCGAGTTCAGTAAGTTCGTGTTCGCGGGTTGCCGTGATAGATTCTGTCAAGTATTCTTGAATTTTCCCGTTTAAAAACTCAATGGCATCTTCACTCTTTTTAACATTTTCTGCGAATTCGCGAGCTGTACGTTCTCGCATTTGCTTTTTTTCCTCTTCAATAACTTTCAGGTCTTCCGCCGAAATCTTTGGCCGCTGCGGCAAACTTCGAAGCTGCAATTCTGACTCAATAACCCCAAGTAGATCAAGATTTTCTTTGGTAAGTTTTAGTCGTTCCCGAGCGGACTCGAGCAATGTTGTTGATATTTCAGACAAGTCACCCTTGCCTTGATAAAACGCCTTCGCTGTTGCTAAAAACGAAGCTTCTCCAGCGGCTTTTTGCCGCAACGATAATTGCCGCAAAACTTCTGTTCGTTTTTCATAAAGCACGACAATTTCATCCGAATAATCTTCGAATATTTCGTTATATTCTTGCTGCAAGACAACATCTAATTGTTCCTTGGTAAAACTCCCTTTCAGACCTGCTTTGCCTATGTATTTCGCCAGGACTTCACCAATTTTTTTCTCGACGACAGTGAGTTGTGTTTGCAATTTATTAGATTCATCGACATTGGTCTCGTAAATTTCTTTCTTTTTTTGCAACTCAATCTCCAACTGCTTCTCTTTGTTTACTTTTTCCAAAGATTTCGCAAGTTCTGTGTATGATAAGGTTTCGAGATTTAAGCCTTTCAAGACATCTGGATAAAGTTGATTTATCTCCGACAATATTTGCTTGTATTCAAACGTGCCTTTTTTTGTATTTTGAAGGGACAAAATCAAACTGTTCATTTCGTTTTTCTGAGTTACAAGTTCATCTGAAAAATATTTAGTTTCTTTCACTAAATCTGCAATAACTTTAACTCCTTTTTCGAAAGCACCGACAAATGTTTGCGGAATAATATTGTAAAATATTTGCGATTTTATCTTTTTCCAAATTATTTCCAAATTTCCTGCGAGATTTTGATTTTTATCCTCGAAACTTTGTAAAATCGTGTTTGCATTTTTGAGTCCCTCTGATGCCCAATCTGTGCGTTCCTTCATTTTCGACATATAGGCACTCATTTTATCGAGAAAAGTCATTGCTCCTGCGCCGTCTGCCTCGAGATTTCCGAAAATAGTTGCAAGTTCAGTCGAAGCACCTTTGTTTTTATTGATTCCTTCCAAGACCTTCTGGAAAGCGGTATAAATGTCATTGTTCACTAAATTCTTAAAATCCGTCAACTTCATTCCTGAAACTCTCGCAAATTCCTCAATGTTTGTTAACATCTTGTTGAAAACTCTCAAAATCGCAGTACTGCCCTGCTCAATATTCATTCCAACTTCTTGCGTAGACGCCGCTAGTCCAAATATTTGTCCAGCAGTAAGTCCGCGTGCCGATAATGTCGCAGAAATTCGGTTAATAATATCTGCCATACCCTCGGGCGCCGCAACGCCTTGGTTAGAGAGATAATTGATTGCGTTTCCGATTTTTAGCAAATCATCGCCTACGTTTTTTGAATTCAATTCTCCGATGTTTGTTCGAATTTTGAAAAACATTTCGGCCATCTTTTCTGCACCACCTTGTCCTTCGCCAAAATATTTCCCAAGGACCACCGTGCCCTTGTCCAGAGCATTAACCGTAGCAAGAATTTGATTCCTTGAAATCCCAAACTGTCCCGACATTTCGGCTAAACCTCGCAACGTAGAATTTTCTGTGCGGGTAAAAAGTTTAGTTATCTCGCCGTTTAACTGTCTTACTTCTTCGGTCGAAAGCCCTGTCGTTTGCTTTATGTTTGATAATTGGTCAGATAATTCTGACATCTCGCCGACAAAATTTTTCACGAGACTTACTACCGCATAAATTCCTGCGGCAATTAGCGGAAATGTCATCTGAAAATTATTTAACGAATTTGACCATTTTCGAAATCCATATTCAAATTTACTTTGCCCCTTTTCTAATCTGTCATACTCATTATTTACGCGTTCCTGTTGCTTTACGAGTTTGCCTAATTCCACATTAACATTAGAAATCTCTGACGCGTCCTTTGTTGGGTCTAATGTTTTTCGAATATCTCTAAGTTGCTTTATTCTCAACGCCAAATTTTCGAGAGACTCGCTTTCTAATTTATAATTTTTATGGAGAGTTTGATATTTTTCGTTTAAAATCTTCATATAATCGGAAACTTTTGAGTATTGAGCATTTAACGTTTTATATCCTTCAGATTCTTCCGGTAAGACAGATTTTGTACGAGCCAAACGATTTTTCCATTCGCGAAGTTCAGTGTACGACATCTTAGTTAAGTCCGCTTCTTTTCGAATTTTTTCGAATTCAGAAACTGTCCTTCGAGTTGATTCCTGCACTTCAGCCAAATCCTCGCTATAAGTTCCTTTTGAAGCGAGCATTAATTCTTTGCGAGACTTAGTGTCTGTCTCTTTTTTTACCGACAAATTTAAACCTCGAAGTTCACGTTCTTTTAATTTTATTGCGTCGCGAATAACATTTTGCTCGGAAACTAACTCGTTTCGCTCTCGCTCGTACGCACTCCAATCGATAGATTTATTTCGATAATCCTCTTGTGCTTTTGCCAATTTTTCTTTGTTTTTCATTAAATCATCTAAATGTTCTTTTAAGGAATTTTCGTAAGCAAGCAACATTTCTTTTTGCTTTCGTAAAAAAGACTCACTTTTACCAATGTCTTTTTTCAGAGATTCTTCATCAACTAATGAAGTTTTTTGAATTTTTTGCATCCTTGAATACAAAGACTCTATTTCTTTCGAAAGAGATAGAGTCTTTTTCGTTGCCTCATCGGCTTCGGTAATAAACACCAAGTTCATTACACGAGTATCTTTACTCCCCCACGACATTTTATGCGAATTTTTTAGTTATTTGTTTAGAATATTCTCGAATCAAAACAACACTTAATTTGGAATAATACCAATCAAGTAATTTCGAAACCAGTTTACCCCTCCGATTCCAATCAATTATTAAGTGATAAAATATTAACACGACAGAAACTATTGAAACGTTATTGCTTGCCGCAAAACTTACTCCAATCGCCGAAAGTAATGTTCCTGAAATTTTTTTAACCGTGTTCTCACGAGTGTGTTTCGCTAATAAATTTGGTAATGTTTTGCAGTATTTTCTCAAAATATCTTCTTGCGTCCTAGCCCAATCCATAATGTTTATAAATTAACAATTGCTTGTAGTGAGATAATATGTCCAATTAAATACGAGTGAAATTCTGTGAACGGAGAAGTTCGATTTAGAGGAGCTCTTTCTGATAGAGAAAAATTTAACAATTTGCACGGCAAATATTCTGAATAAGTATATTTGGAGTTCAAAAAAAGTTTAATCATTTGGTTTGCAAAACGAAAATTTTTTTCCTCAATGGCGCTATATATATAGTTAGTTGCGTTTTTGTCTAATAGCGAAAAAATTGAAACAGCAACATTCGTTATCGCATATTTTTTGTCAAAAATAGTATTCACAATTTCAATATTTAAAATCGTTCCGTTATATTGTGTCACGTTATTTTTCGTGAATTCATCGATGGGTGAATTCTCGAAAAACTTTATTTGCGGAATAATCAAACTTGGCAAATTTTTAGTTTCAACATTTAACTTCAAAATATCTCGTTTATTTGATACTTCCGCCCAGAAATCATAACCGAGTTCGTTTAATTCTTTTTCGTTGCAACTACCGCCTTTTTGTGTCGCGGTAAAAACTTTATTATCCACAAAAAGTGAAAAAAACGCAATCAAATTTTTATAAATTTCGCTCAATTTTTCAAAAATCTCCATACTAAATAAATTTTTTGATTATAAATGGTGATATTTTTAACTCGCTTGAAATTTCCAAATCATTTTTGCCAGAATATTTTAGAGTTTTTATTGCATCCTTAATATTTTCAACCAATAAAACAAAAAAAATATCAATTGTTTCGTTGCGAACATTTAACTTTATTGCCTGCGGTAAAAGTCCAAATGAGATTTTATCTTTCTCAACTTCATTTTTTTTCTCGAACAAAACAGAAAAAACGCTTGAAATTGTTTTGTAAAATGAATCGAAAATATAAAAAATCGCAAGAAAATAATGCGGCTCTAAGTGTTTCGCAAAAAATTCGCGACGATATTCAATTTCTTTTTCGTTATCAATAAATTCATGACTTGACTTGGTGTACAAAACCGCGGCGAGATAAGTTAGTTCATATAATCTATCTCCTAAATTTCCTCCGTTTTTGAGGTGAGTGCAAATCGAAAAAAATAATTCGCTTGCGATAATAAATTGAATTGTTTTTAGGTTGGTCTTGAAAATGTTATTTTTATCGAAAAACCAAAAACCTTCAAAAACATAAATTTTTTTATCTATTTTTATTTCAAATTTATCTAAAATATTTTTGGAAAAAGAATTTTCAAAAACCAACTCTTTTTCATTAAATTTAAAAATAAAATTTAAACATTGAGCAACAGCAATTAAATTTTTGTCGGTCAATTCTATTTCTGCGTCAGAAAGTCCTTTGTAACTTTTAAAGTTAAATATTTTCTTAACACAAGAAACGGTAATGTTTTCTGTGATTATTACGTCTTTGCCGTTAATATAATTTAACATTTTTTCACAGATAAGCAAAAATAAATGAGAATTCATTTCGCTCCAATTTTCGGGGATTTCGAATATTTTTGAGCCAAGCTTAACTTTTTTCATAGAAACGGATTAAAAAATGGGTTTTTTGTGTTGATTTCTAAATTATAACTTAAAACCTCAGCAGCGTTGTCGATTGTTGCGATAATTCGTTCGTACCATTGTCGGCTTTTGTCGAAATGCAATTTTGCGTCTTTCGAAAATTTTTCAAAAATATTACGTTTGATTCTCTCTTCAAAATATTTCACGTTTTCGCCAGAAACCTTTTCTGTGTCAAATATCGTCAAAAAATTTTCGGGTAAAGCTGCGAACGTAAATTCCATCGCGCTTTTGAGTGCCGACAATTTCGCAATTGCGAATTTGACTTCTTTGAGAAATAAATTTTCAACAGTCTTATCGGCAATATCAGGATTTTCAATTCTTGCCAAAATTTCCTCAAAACGAGGGAAACGTGTAGGAATTTCACTCTCAAAAACCTTCTGAATATTTGATTGCGATTCCCGATAAAAATAAATTGATTTATCAATGAAACAGTAAAAGTTAAATTCTTGAAAATTCTCGAAAAAATAATTTTCAATTTTAGGCAAAATTATTCCTTCGCATTCGAAATTCTGTTTATTTTTCTCGTAAAAATCATAGAATAAATTAATGTTTTTGTAAGCAGATTTTCGATATGAGTAAATTTGCTTTATTTTTTCGATTTCAGAAACAGTATTCTCTGTCTTAAAAAGTGTGTCCGCAGACATTTTTCGAGTCGAATCTTCCGAGTAAAGTGCGAGCGAAAAGTTATAAAATATTTTCTGAAACCACAAAACCGATTCTAGTTTCCAATCTAAATTTTCGAAAGACATATCCAGGACCGCTTCTTCGTTATTTGTATAAGTCTCGCCTGAAAATTCTGTACAGACGAAATTCCACAAATCTTCACCAAAAGTTTGTTTGCAAAAATCTCGCAATTCGAGAAATGTTTGTTTCAGATTATCCAAACTAAAACTCGAAACTAAATTTCCGATATGCGAATGCAGTGATATTTGCGATAACGGCTTCATAATCAATTAGTTGGGAATATTTAACAAACGTTTATCTGTTGTCACATTTTCGAGTGCCTCAAGCGTTGGGTGTTCGAGTCCGACAAATATTTCGGATTCATTTGGGAATGAAATGCGAAACGCATTATTTAAGGCAGCGAGACACATCTTGACGTGAATTTCGTTTTGTCTCAAAAAAGTATTATATTGGTATAAAATATCTGTTTTTGTCGAACTTTGCTCGGGAAAATTCGTCAAAGACTGGGGAAAACCATAATTGCCGACTATCGTCGCCTTTGCTCGTGCATCAACTTCGAGACGCGGCTTGATGTATTGTTCCACGTAATTTAATGGAATTTGCTTAATCTTCCAACCGACAAATTGCTCAGACTCAACATCCCATTTTTCTAAATTCACAAAAAACTTTCCCTGGTTTTTACCGGATTCAGAAGAGCAAGTCTCTGCTAATTCGTTCATTTTTTTATCGATAAATTTTTGTATGAAAAAAGAATTATATCCGTTTGTAATGTCGATATTGTAATTTGTAGCGTAAAAGTTGCTGACTTCTGATTTTGCATCAGTTGTCAACTCTTTATATTTTTCACAAACATCTCGCAATTCTTTCTTTTTCGACTCGACCCAAGATTCTGGTATAGTAATCTCTAACGGAATGTTTACTCCGTTAAAAAAACTTGAAATATATTCCGGAGTCAGATTTGAGATTTGTATCCACTTTCGAGAACCAATAAAATAATCAGGATAGCCATACAAATTTGACGGACTTGGGCAAGACGAGTGTTGAATTGGATTGTTTTCGAAATACTTTATGCGAATATTTTTCTCGATATTTAGAAAAGAGTTCCAGTTAAACTTTGGAAATATCGGCGAAAAATCAATATTTCCATTGTCAATTAACATTTTCGAAAACATCGACGAGTCCAATCCTATTGAAGATAAATTTAGTAGGTTTAAATTTTCGTCCGCAAATCGTACTTTCTCGCAATGAATATGTTTTAGCCCTATTGTATTGTTCGATAAGCGAAAATATTGCGAAATCGAGTTGCCAAACGTGTACCAATCCAAAAATATCTTATAGAGATAAGTCTCAATAGGGTCTAAACCGTGCTGTTCCCAAGTTTGCAGCCATTTTTCGAATTTGTTATTTACAACAGAAACATTTTGCGAAATATTATTTTTCGCAACTTTTTTGAAAAATTTAATTCCTTTTCCGCAAATTAATGCGACTGTTTTATTGATGAGAGTCGGCAAAAAACCGTGTGAACCAACAGCAATTCTGACCTCCTGTGGAAAAGAATCAAGGTTGCCCCAGGTGGCGACAGAATAAGTTTTATGTTTTATTTGACGTGAAATCACATTCGAAATCGCAGTATTTTCGAAAACATTATTTTCAGATGCTAAAATCTGAAATGTTTTACCGCCAGTATACGCGGCTAATATTCTTGAGCCAACTTCCATTTTTTTTCATTTGTAAATTGTTCGTAATATTTTATAATCAGGTGCAAAGGCGACTCCTCTAATTAACACGATAAAACAGGTTTGACATTTTCCAGACGCATCTTCGGGCAATATCAACTTCTGTTTATTTTTGTCAAAATATTCATCAACAGAAATATATGGTAGATACATTTTTCTAGGAAACTTGTTGTTTAATTCTCCTATTTTCTCCCATTTTCGAAGAAAAGAAAAGTGCGAAGTCTTTAATTTTATTTCGCCGACAGTTAAATACTGAAGCGTAAACGGTTGTTTTTTTGAGGTTGCTTTCCACATTTCTTCGATAGCGTCTAAAATATAAATAGTTTCCATAATTATATAGTCAATAAGGTTATTTCTTCCTTGTGGTTATTCGGCTGAAATCTTTCGTTAAAAAATTTTAGTAGATAAACCATCGCACTCGCAAGTTGCGGACTTTTATGAGCAAGAGATTCTTTGTCGCCTCGGTATTTTTTTTCTGAATTTTTGTTCATAAAAATTTTAGTTGCGCCCTTTACTCGAACTTCAATTCTCTCAGAACTTTGAACGGAAGAAATCAATGCCCCGCATTCGTCTCGATTTAACTGAATCAAATAGATATTTTCTTCAGAAAAAACTTTTGTGACGAGAAAATATTGGTCGAGCATCATAAATTTTTTGTTATCTAAATTTTTTAAATTTATTCGCCAATTTCCTTCGAAATTTTTTTCCAACGCATTAACAAATAAATTAATATCTTTTTCTGCGTTTTTATTTCGGTTTTTTTTCGCTCGAAAATAATTATATGGATTATTCGCCACCACATCGTAAAATAATTCTATTTCTTTTTTAATATGATTTTTAAAATAACTTGTTATTTGGAATGATAAGTTTTCAAAATTTTCGGGGTCGTTGACGTAAAAATTTTTAAATATTCGAAAAATTTTTTCCTTTTCGAAAATTTGCGCAACAACAACAGAAGCGAATGGACCTGGGTCATATCCCAGATATAACGGCAAATTGGGGTCGTAATAATTCAAGTCCTGGGCTGTAAATAATCTGTTATCGGCGTCTTTGTAGGTTCCCAGTGATTTTTCGTTGGGATAAATATTTCGTATCAAATCAAAATTGACGAAAAAAGGCATTTCTGCAGCGTTTTCTTTAATTGCAAAAATCTGCCTTTTAACGTTTCTAAAATTTGCCGATTCGTCGTCATTTATTGCGTTTTTAAAAAATTTTGTAGTTAAATTTTGCAAATTTGGAATACTCGAACATCTGATATACATCAGACTTTCGCGGCGCATTTTTGCTAGAACAAACTCCTTGATTTTCAAATTTGCCCTTTGATTAGTATCTAATTTCCAGTAAATTTTTTGCAAGTCATTAACCTCGACGGCAAGCGTTACTACATCTTGAATTTTTTGCTGATCACATTCTTTTTCGTAAGGTAGAAACCAATTATTTTCTTTTTCGGCAGGAGTATCACAAACGATTAATTTTCCAAGATAAAATGGAGAATATTTGTATTCTGGATATTCAGGATATCGCAAAGTTAAACGAATTTCTTTAAAATTTTCCGAATTATAAAATTTTCCTTCCTCACAGATATGGTAAGCGTAATTGCCGCCATTTTCGTTTCCAAGACAGCGAGTTCCAGCAATCTCGATTAATGCTCCATTTCTAAACAAAATTTTTTCGCCGCTTCCAGTAGGTATATAATGTGGTTTTTCGAAATCATCGTCAATTTCATTCAAGGTTGTTACTTTTTTATAATCAATATTTCGAATTAAAAATTTGTCGAGTTCCTTTATATAACTCGAAAGAATTTTATTTGCAACTTGAGACTTATTCGGGCCAATGATTAAAATATTGCTTTTTGGAAGACTTTGCACAACTTGATACAAAATAAACGCAACAACAAATGTCTTGCCGAATCCCCGACCTGCCTCGATAATCATTGTGTTTGTTTGTGCCAACAAAATAAACATCTGCACAGAATTTAGTGTTTGCAATTGTTTTTTCATACTAAACTAAACTCAACTGTTTCAGTAATTTATTTGCGTCGTCTTTACTTAATCCTAATTTTTCGATTTGCGAGGAAATTTCTCTCAAATCATTTTCAGACACCATGTTTTCTCGCAAAATATTTTCAATTTTTTTCGAAAAAATGGTATCATTTGCGAAAATTGTTTGTGCTGTTTTTAGCGATTCCTTTTGAGAAGAAATTAATGTTAAATTCATTTTGGTTGGTTTCTTTGATTTTTGAAAACTCGAGGCTTTATTTATTTTTTCCGCCACCGATTTCATAAGCGAAAGAATTTTGCACCTCGCCGTAGTTTCACCTGTTTCTGCAAAAATTTTATGTTCTCTTTCTAATATTAAGTACAAAAAATCGTAATGTTGATTTTTGAAAACCTCAATTGCAATTCTTTGTGCAGAATATTTTGGTAAATCAAATTTTTCAATAAGAGAAATTATGACGTCCGAGACGTATAATTTATCCTGCATTTTCTCGATCGCAAAAGCAAAATATGGAACTTGTTTTTCGTAAGTTCCTCGCAAAATTCCTTTCTTTCCCGATAAAACTTTCGCGGCGATATCACTCCTATATCGTGACAAATTTTCGAAAAAGGATAATTTGCCCCGTCGCGACTGCTTTGTTTTGCTCGGCAATAATTCTTTGCGTTTATCTCTCATTTTTGAACAAAATTTTTTTTATTATTTATTTCTTTTTAATGTCTCTAGACGACTTTTTTATTTCTAAACAATTTAAAATTTTATTATTCGATAACAAATTCAAACTTTCGACTTGCGAGGTGAATTTTTTCGATATTATCCGCAACAAATCTATCATTTTCGATTTTAAAATGTTCTCGAAAAAAGCCTATGCAAATTTCTATCAATATTTGGAAACTTTTATATTTCAATGAGTTTTTGTTTCGAAATTTACGTTCTCCTTTACTTTCGTCCAAGTAGTTTTGCAACCTCTTAATTTCTGACAAAAATTTTTCGGGAGACTCGGAGTAAAGCGCAATCCATTCCGTAATTCCATTTTCAATTTCGAAAAATTTATGCTTTCGAATAAATTCACTGTGTTCGTTAAAATATCGAAGTTCTAAATCTGCCTCAATTCGTTGTTTTTCGAGTTCGACAACAACTTCAGCGATAATTTCCTCGTCATTTTTTGCGAGTAAATCTTTAATTTTTTTGTAAGAGAAAACCCGCCAATAGTTCAGTTGATGACAAATAAATATCAATGGATTATCTTTGTTAGACCAATCTATTTGCGGGTAAATTTGTGCTAGGTAGTTTCTATTTGAGACATTTCGTTGTTGTTTATTATTTCCTCCGTTTTTTTTTCATCAGCAACGGGTAAAATTTCTTTTTGCGACGCAATAAAATTTTCAACGATTTTTTCAAGTTTCTCGATTCTCTCGTTTTGCTTGTTAATTGCCGTCAAAATTTCAGAATCCCCTGAGGCAGTTTGATTGCGCGCTGTTACTTGCGTTTCGATTTCAACAGAGATTGTCTCTGTTTTTCGAAAAATTTCAATTGCCGCAATTTTATCGGCTTCTTTGCGAATTTTCCCCTCGTTTTCCAACGCATCCAAAAGATTAAACAACAGTGCTTTGTGGTTTTTTGAAGAAAAGTCAGGAAAATTAATAATAAACGAATCATATTGATTCTGATATTTTTTCAGGTGCTCTAAGTCTACCTGAAAGAAATTATCGTCGAGTAAGATATTTTTTCTATTCATTTTAAAAAAAATTAAAAAGTTAAATTCTGCCAATCTCAACAACTTTCTTGCCGCCAACAATGCTTTGCACCCTAAACTCAATGGCATTGTTTAAAATTCCGACAAAAGTTATAGCCCCAATTAACTCTATGGAATTTGGTGTATTTATGATTTCAAACGCACGCGATGGAGTTGGAGTTTCTGCTCCAATAATTGTAAATTTGCTTCCGTCGGGTAAATCAGATAAATTAAACTCCAAGATTTCTTCATAAATTTCAGAAACGGTTCCTTTGTAGTATCTAATCGAAGGGATTGGGGTTAAAATTTGGGCTTCTTTTGGGATCATTGAAATTTCTGTCGTCAACAACTCGGATAAAACAGGAATAAGAGCACCCGAATAAATCGTAGCCCCCAAATTGCTATTAGCGTTCGAGAATACTATTTTAACAAGGGCGGTATCATTGTTTTTATATTCCATTGTTGCGATAATATTCATTAGCGACATCTTATTACCGAACAGCATTCTTTTTGAATTCAAAGGGAAATCTGGTTGAATACATTGAGTTCCCTCCTCTATTACAACTAAACCTTTTCGCCAAAAAATTGTTGCGCGGTTAATTAATTCAATTGCTTTTTCGATGGGCAATTGAATAGAGCATTCAACAGAAACGTCAAAAGTTCTGTCCTCTTTTCCGTTATTTTTTACGGATATCTCCGTTGTTTTTGAGCGAAGAAATCGAATTGGCCCTGAGACATCTTGCGTGGGAACTACAGCCTGCATGATATCAGTTGTTTCATTCATCTTGTCTCCAGCTTCATAACCGTTTGGACACGGAATTTTTGAATAGTTCAGTATGCCGTATGGAAAAAACCAAACAGCAAGATTATCGTTTGCAACAACTTCTGCGGTTGGATTGTGTGGAAAAAACATATTTTTTTTTTTTAAACTGAACAAAAAGAATTATGGGATAACAAAATCATCATTGATGATTTTCCAGGAACACGATACGATTGTACGAGGCAACGTCCATATTTCGGTATATTAACCGTTTTTGCTTGAAAAGTTTTTTCGTTAGCTTGTAAAACAAAAATGTTGGAAATTGTGTACTCATTAATCCCGTCGTTCACAAGTAATATTGATGGAATTTGCTGTATATCAATCCCATCTCGAGTTCTAATCGAAGCGAATGCGCTTGGGTCGTACAAATCGCCTGAAGGTAATTCGGAAATATTTACAATTCCTTTAGCAGGAATTTGTTCAGATAAGTCATTTATGGGTACGTTGCAGGCCCAAGCAATATGATTTCGCTCCCAGCCATTCGCTTCAAGTTCCGAACCGTCAGTGACTTCTTTGTAGGGGGATAAAAATTTGGCGCCATAAGCCGCAAACGTTCCTTTTGCGGAGGTTCCATCCCAGTTTTGCAAAACGGAAATATTGTTGAATTTTTCATTTTCAGGATGCGTACAAAATATAAAGTCGCTCGCATCGGCAAGTATGACTGTTTCGTTATGAATACCCATTCGTACGAATTCGACTGGAATTCCCTGAATTTCGTATTTATCGGGGTATATTGTATTTTTCCCAAATTCTTTCAAATAATCCGACTCAAACCATTCTTTATTGTATTCGTTGACGAACAAAGAATAATTTTTTCCAGAAATTCCTATCGCAACCTTTTCGGTTACAACTCTTACAAATTCCCGGCAGAATTTGTATAATTGTTTATATGCGATTGTTTCAGAAAAAACCTCTTCAGAATTTAGCAAAGGAATTTGATTAGCCATTACTCCTTTCATAACAGCTCCAACAAATCCATCTGCGGTGTGGTTTAATGGATTATACAGTTTTGCGACGGATGTCTTTGGAAAATCTGTCGCATTATATTCGCCGATTCCGTAAAGAAATGATTGATGAGGCACTTTTACGGACATCATTTTCGCCAAATGCAAATTTCTGATTGCCAATTGATAAATCGACAAAAGTAACAAGTTGAAAAATGGCAATTGATGAATTTCTAGCGAAGTAAATAATGTCGACAAACCTGTAAACTTTAATCCTAAAACATTGTTTAATTTTGCAAAAATACTCGCCACTCCGAGCTCGATACTTTCTTTATTTGAGGCTATGTCAATGGTCTCGAAATCGCCCGGATGATAAACTCCTGCTCCATTAGGCTGCAACATTGTCGGAATTTGCACAAACAACTCTGTCGTCTCCATTTGCGAAAACATCAGAGATTGGTCTTCCACGACAGATGCATACAGGTTGATTATCGCAACTTGTAATATTTTTGGAACGTTTGGAGCGGACGACATTAATTCACTAAGAGTCCCCCAAGGCGAAACGTTTGTTGACGGCGAAATTCCTGTAATTTTTCGATTAATCCCATTTGCAACGTTTTGCAATTCTCGAAAATAAAATTTGTTGCTTTTTAAAATTTCAGAAATAGAATCACCAATTACTCTTATCGACTGGCTAACAGAATGAGACAATTCCTCGTTTGATAAATTTTTAACAAAATTATCCATTTCTTGCTTATTGCGAATCTCAATCAAATGCATCATTTTTTTCCCCAGCCCATTTTTCTGAGAATTCTCGTATTCTTTTACGAATCCTTGAATTTTGTTTCTTTGAAAAACAATTTCTTCTTTGTTTTTCAAATCTGCATTAATATTCTCGACAACATTTGGAATTTTTTCTTCGTGCCGCATTTTGTTGATTTTTTTGCCCGCAATTTTTTTATCGACATCGGACTCTCTTTTGGATAAGATTTTAGTTTCAGATTCCTCCGCAATTTTTTCAGGAGGACTTTCATCTTTTTGGGGTTCGACAGGAATTCTTGCTTTATTTTTAAGTCCTAATCGATTTAGGATTCCTGTTCTAATTTCAGTTAAATTCATTTTTTTTGTTTTTTTAAAAAATTATTTTTTCAAGGTCAATTATTCCATCTGCAAGTTTTAACAAAATTGCTTCTTCCGAATAGTAATGATTTCCTTTAAACACGATAGAATCCGCATCTATTCCACGATTACGAATTACATCTTCGCGAAACATCAATGCTATTTTATCCGCTTCTTTTTCGATTTCAGAAAAATCGCCTTCGAGTGCTTTTCGAATTGCCAAGTTTTTTTCAGCCGAATATTGAGAATAAACTTCAATGACACTTATTCCTTCTTTTTTATATTTTTCTGAGAAATCCCTGAATTCAAAATACGCACCTATGGATCCAATGACGCACAAATTATGTGCTAAAAAAATTGCGGCGCACTCATTCGCAACTGCATAAGCGCCGCTAAGTGCTTCGCCACTAATGTATGCAATAAACTCAATACCTGATTCGGTCAACTTCTTAATTTTTGCTGTAATTAACGAAGTGGCAATTGGGTCGCCGCCTGGAGAATTGATTTCGATAATAATTATTTCTGCCTCTTTTGCGAGTTCGTTCAAAACTTCGCAAAAACCATCCGCATCAACTCCATCCCACCAATTATTAAAATTAATTTCGCCGTGAAATGGGATTATAAATGTTTTCGCAAAATCCTCACGACCTTGCCAATTATTCCTAAACATATTGAGCATTTCACCATCTTGGGTAAGGCACTTTATAGAATTTAAAAATTCTTTCTTTTTAATATTTACATTTGCCATTTTTCGCCATGTTTTGTTGCGTTAAAATATAATAATTCATTTTCGCTGTGTTGTAAAAATTTAGAGAAATAATCGGATAAAAATATTTCGGATTCACTCGAATTTTTTAAAACCTCACAGCCTTGCTTAATTATTTCAATCCGATGTGCTTCACGCATAACTATTTTTCCTAATTTTTCGCCGAAGTATAAAAATAAATTAATATTTCGCATATCACTAGTCCATCTATTTGTCACCTCAATTTCCCATCGTGATAGTTTTCGTTCCAGGGACAAATTTGATTTTGATAATTTTAAAAATTCCTGTTCTAAGTGATATTTTGAATTAATAAAAAAAACCTTAAGGACGACTTCCGCTTGCTTTATCGAAACAGAAAATTCTTTCTCAGCAAAACTCGACAAATTTGAAAGTACATTTGCTTCTAGATTCAAAAATGACTTTATTAAAACTTCTGAATTTTTAAAGATTTTAGAAGAATTACTTACAATAACATTGACTTCTTCTCTCACTCTCTCAAAGAAATCCCCCTTTTTCTGCTCTGCGACGTTCAAAAATTCTTGAAGCAAACTTTTGAGAGTGCCTTGAATAGAAATAATAGATTCCTTAATTCCAGAATATTTTTCCAAACTAAGAATTTCAATTTCTCTCACATTGCCGTCAAGTCTGACCGAGCAATACTTTTCAGAATCATCACTATTTCTATTTAGAATTGTTTCGATTTTTTCAAGTAAATCCGTTGCAAATTTTTCATTCCTGTCCTGTAAATCTTTTTTTACCCTAGCGTCATTCTCCGCTTTAATCTTATCGGATTGCCAATTTTTAAACAAATAGACCACGGCAAAAATCAAAATCGCAAAAATCTGCAAATAATTTGATATACCTGTGATAATTTTTTCTGGAAACTCCATCTTTATTCGTCTATCTTTTTGCAAATATACATACAAATTATTATCTTTTGAAAAAAATAATTTATTTTGATACAAATTTGTGTCATTTTTTTACTTTTTTGTCGCAAAAATCAAAGGAAATTTTGATAAATCAAAACAAAAAAAAGGTACTTTTTTGTACAAAACCAATAAAAAAGTGCGGCGTCAGCCGCACTTTTTTATTATTTAGATAATCGAA
>DYQK01000037.1:23632-25837 GCA_020719385.1 Rikenella microfusus
AACCAATAAAAAAGTGCGGCGTCAGCCGCACTTTTTTATTATTTAGATAATCGAAGTTTTTTTCGAAAATCTTTGAGACAATTCTTGTCTATGTCTTTTAAAATGGCAAATAATTCCATTTTGTTTGCCGCCTCAAAAAAATAACTTTTTCTATTATCCTGATGACTCATAAATTCACTCGCCCAGGATCGAATAACTCGCTTGGCTTTTTTGAGAAATTTAAATGTTATCTCCACTTTGCCGCAACGATTAAAAATGGCAAATCCTTTTCTGTATTGCCCCACGTAAAATCTGTCGTACTCGTTTTCCATCCACGAGAAATAATCGATTTTATTGACAGACTCGATGTTGCTACTTTTGTAAAAAACTTCGTAGCCCTTTTTATTTTTAACGAGTTTCATTTGGGGTATTTTTTAAATTAAAAAAAAATTTTTCAAAGGAAAACTCGTTGTTTTCAATTATTAAAATCCAAGATTCTAATAAATTAGAGACACTGCGATTCTCTTTCATTGCTTTCATTCGGAGGTATTCCTTTGTTTTTTTCGATAAACGAAAGGAAATTGGGGATTGAGATTTTTGTTTCATTTTGTAATTTGTATTAAAAATGTATGCAAAAGTAATACATTTTTACATATTTGCAAAATTTTTTAGCATTTTTTTAATATTTTTTCAAAAAAAATTCTAATCGTTTGACTATTAAGTAATTAGAATTAAATTTTTTTTTCAAATATATATAATAAAAAAAATTCATTATATATATAGGTGTAAGTGTATTAAAATAACATATTTTTTTCAAACAAATATTTAATTTGCCCATTTGGGCGAGATTTAGGTAAAATATTCATTTTTTTTGTTTTTTTATTTTCTCACGAATTCTCGAAACGCTCGCTATATGTTTTTCTTTTTCAGATTTATCTATCTCGTTATTTTTTTCATACAGGGTGCGAAAAACTAAATCGTTCCGTTTTTTCAGAAAAACAATAATCGCAATTTGAATTAGCGACCATTTTTGTTCCTCGCTAATTTTTTCGAAATCCCTATTTTCGGAGTAAATATCACTTGTTCCGAATCCTCGAAATATCCTGTCGATTTTTATTTTTTCCTGCTCATTTATAAATTTCTCAACTTCCGCACAGTACTCAACAACAACTTCGGTAAATAACCTCGCTAAATTGTGCGAGCTGCCCCATAGCGCGTGATTATTGCCATCGACATTCTGCGTTTCATTTTTAGTCACATATTTTTGAACGTACAGAGAGACAGACTCTGCCTCATTTTGTTGGCCGGAGTTCGAAAAATTTTTCAACGCAAAATTTTTCTTTTTTTTCGATTTTTTTTCGCAAGCAATATCAATTCCGTTGTAATTTTCAAATTTCGAAAAACTAATGTCTTTATACTTTTTATGCGAATTTTTTATCGAAATTCGCATAAAATTATTCGCAATAGAAATGTCAAAATATTGATTTACAAAAATATGATAATGAATTGTCCCATTCTGCTGCCTTTCAGCCACCCACAAATAACTTCTCAATCCGTAATCTCCGAATTCTACCCGCATCCTTGATAGCCAGACGTTAAATAATCTATAACAGGTATCATCGGCCGTTCCTTCTGGAAATGAAATTGAATAAAAATAAACCTCTTTTTGCGATTCTTTCAGATGAAAAAAAGAATTTAGTCGCTTCGCAATCAAATTTTTATTCAAACTCCGCGCAGCACGTTCTTTTTTTTCCTTGCCATTAGAAGAAAGATAGTTGCTGGTGTACAGTAAATTTTGAAAAATTTCCAGGGATTCCTCTTCGATGCCACCGCAAGCCTCGAGAACTTTCTCATATTCAGCAGGATATCTCTTTGTATAATAAAGCAAATGTTCATAGGTATAAATATGTCCTGTATTCATTCTTTGCATGTTTTCTACAAAATCCACAGATATTTTTGCGAAACTATCTAGAATATCCTGAACTTCTTTTTTGCTTAATCCTTTGTCTATCAATGAGTTAAAGATATCACGCAGAAAATCTTTGTTTGCGTTTTTTTTCTCGATAGAAACAATTTCAACTTCATCATTTTCATTTTTTATTCCAACATATTTTTGAGAACCCGTCAGGAATTTGGTTGCACTCTTTCCATTTTGATAAAATTCTCGGCAGTCCTTAGAAATAGATATTCGGTTGCTTGAAAACTTGGCTTGCAAATTTAACTTTT
>DYQK01000037.1:25937-27692 GCA_020719385.1 Rikenella microfusus
TTCGCAGAGTTTATCAGATAATTTTTGCTTTTTTCCTGCCGCCTTTTTGACGGCCATATATTTGATTTTTCGAAAATCGAAATCATCAAATTTACGTTCCGATTCGAAGCCCAGGCGAGTCCGCCAAACACTTCGATGTCAATGTTACTTTTGTCTACAACTTCGGGATACCCATTTTTCAGAAAATTTAGTGTTCGCCTTCCAAATTCGGATTTTTGTAAAATCCGAAAAACATCAAATTCTGTTGCCACAGAAAAAATAGAGTTATCTTGCGAAGGAATAATTTGCGAAACAGGTTTTAGTCTTTCCAATCTTTTAATCTCTTTTTCAGAAAAATAAAATTCCTGTATTTTTTCAAACCCAGAAAGATTCGCTGTCGAGAACGCAACTTCGGGATTTTTGTTAAGGGTAATTCCCGTGCAGGAAACTAACTTTTTTACGTCATAAAGTTCTATAAGTGCGTTTGCGGGCCTCACTCTGCCGAGCTCTTTATTTTCGTAAGGGGGTAAATTTGTTTTTTGTTCCGAAATTTTTTTAGAAAATGGAACTAGGCAATGTATTCCGTTGCCGCCAAACGATAATTCGATGTAACCGCCAATTTTTCGCAGCCATTCCAAAATATCAGAATCAATATGTCGTTTGCCGTTTTCGTCGTAAAAAACAACATCATCGAAATCAATGAACGTTAAATTTAACGGTTTTTGGGGCAATACAAACGAGATTAATTCGAATTCAACTGGATTAAACATATGATTTACGGCTAATCCTGTTATGTTTTTATAGAACATAAATTCGTTATAAACTTCCTGAAAAGAATAAAATTTTCTCTCAAAAAGTTTATTCGCAAGACAAAAAATGTCGAAGCCGCCGTCTCTGTGCGAGTACTGGTACGGCTGTTTCGTTGTTTTACTGCCGTCTTTGTTTTTTGGAATCGCAGTCATTAGAAGCCAAGTGATATCAGGATTTTCTCGAATTGCCTTCGGCAAATTTCTCTCGAGTTCTTGCGGGTTAAAATATTTTTTCATTTTCATTTTTAAAAAATTTGATAAGAAATTTCCTGTCTCGAAAAAATTTTGTAAAATATTGATTATTAGAGAGTTGTGGAGTTTGCGTAAAAACTATTAATCCACATTTCTCCGTTTTCAGAATTAATTTTCAAGCGAGTGCGCAAATGTTCACAATTTTTACAATTGTTTTTGCAAAAATTCTCGTTGAGAATAACGCAAACCTCCTCAATATCTAATATGACGAATAATCCGTTTAAGTTTCGATGAGGAATTTTTTTGTCGTTCAAAACAATTCGCACATATTCTCCAATAGTGAATTTATTTCCTGACATAATTTCGTTATTTTTTTCAGAATAAAATATTTTATCTTTTTCGAATTTATCCACGTGATTTATTTTGCCGACCCAAAATTCAAAAACATATCTCTGATAATACTCATAAATTTCGAAAAATACCATATCGTTGAAACGAGATTCGAGAGTTGGTGTGTTAGGTTTGTTTTTTTTCTTTTTTAGCGAATAATATTTTTGTTACTTTTTTTAATTTCTCTCAGCAGCGGGGCGCTGCTGAGAGATTGTTTAAATCACATTAGGACGTTACCTGTCTGTTATGTTGATGATTTTTTGCGAAATATCCTCGAGACAACTGATATTGATTCGCAAATTTAATTTTTTAACAATAACCAAAATATTGATTAGGTCTTTTTTCGAGAGACCGTGATCATCGTCTTCGCAAGGAATAATATGTA
>DYQK01000137.1 GCA_020719385.1 Rikenella microfusus
AAAGTGTCGGTCTGTATTCGCTTTACATTTTAAAAAATGTTAATCCGTAATTTTTTAAAAATCCGCACGCAAACGAACATTTCCTGTCTGAATAATTGAATGATTTTGCGAATATCGAATTTCATAAAAAAACTCAAAACGCAAAACTTCCGTTAAACTTTTTTGCCACGCAACATTGGTAAAAAAGTTTTTTCCCCTGTAAAAACCTTCCAACATCGCAACTGCCAACGGGCTATTTTCCGCCGAATTGTACGCAATTTGCAAAAAAGCACAACGCACAGAAAACATCGAAAAAAGCGAATTCGTATATTTCCCTTCCAACTCAAAACGATGTCGAAAAGATTTTTCCGTTGCTAAAAAATTTTTTTGCTCCAAATAAGAGTACGAAAATTTATACGAAAATTTTTTATCTCCTTGAATTTCAAGCAATAAACAATTTTCATTTAACGCAATTTTATAATTTCGATTTTTCATTGTCTCGGACAAAAAATTTTTATTTCCCCAAGAAAAATTTTCAGTCAAAATTGTTTTTTTCGAAAAATTTACTCGAAAAATAGCACTTTGCAACGCAAAATTTTGATTCTCAAAACCATTTGCAAGAAAAATTTGCGAAAAATCATTTTTTAAAACGTAATTTATTCCAAAAATTTCACTTTCTCTATTGAAAAATAACGTATTTTGCAGCGAAATGGTTTGTTGAAAAGCATTTTTATTTTCAACAAAATTTGGGAAAATCGAAAATTTTGTTTTTTTCTCAAAAAATTTTGTTGCAAAAAGATTCGAAAAACGTTTAAAAAATTTATTCACAAAAAAATTCATCTCCATCCGATTCGAAATCATTTTCGTATATTTTTCTGTCGGAAAAAACCTTCGCACAAAACGTGCTTCTTCGGAAAAAGGAGAAATCTCAAATTCATCTAACTCCTTGATATTGTTGCTATTATAATCAACCCAACGATATTGCCCCATTCCTGTTGGCATTTCTATGAACGAAAATTTTCGTTCAGGTTCGAGTCCTGAACCAATTTCGTAAATCAAATTCAACGAAATGCGTTTTTTGAAAAGAAAAAAACGCTTCTCAACACCCGAAAGCAACGTATTTTCGGGCTTTTGCTCCGAAACAGACGAATCAATAACAGACAAATTTCGATAAGTTACAACAAATCTTAGTGGTTCTTGTGAGGTGCTTTTCGAAAACATTTCTGCTCGAATTTCATTCGACAAAGTATTGATTTTCAATTGATTAACTGAATTTTCTAACCAATCAACTCGATTTTTATAATTGAGAAAAAATTGCAAAAAATTTGTGTCATTTTTTTGACAAAAAATTTCTGTCTGAAAAAAGCGATAACTTTTAAATTTTTGCGTTGTATTATGTTGATAATTAAGACTTTGCCAAATATTATTCTCCATTTCTGTGCGAAAACCTGTTGAGAAAAAAGTGAATTTTTTTTGAGCAAACAAAGAAAATGTTGCGAATTTCGTTGAAAAATCAAGCGTTTTCGAGAATAAAAAATCAGCATTTAACGTTCCTTCGTAAATTTTATTGTTAAAATAAAAATTTATTCCATTTCTAATTCCTTGATAATAAACATCTTGCGAAAGAATTTCTGTTTTCCAAAAAATTTTAAAAATTTCTTTTCGAGAATAATTTAGCGAAAAATCTGCAAAATGTTCATTATTTTTTAATAAATTTGAAGTTAAATTCCAATTTCGTTCAAACTCTTGATAATCAATGCGTTCAAGAACAGAAAAATTTTTGTGAATAAAACGGTAATTTATTTCAAAAAAAAATTTTTGAAAAGTTGTATCTACTAAAAAATTTGCTAACTCTTTGATTTTCAATGCAATTCCGTTGTCATTTTGTTTATCTTTTGTGGAAAAAAGATTTTTATCAAATTGCGAAAAAGCAGTTTCAAAATCGAAAAAATGTTTATTTTTTTTCACAGAAATTCCTGTCGAAAATAAAATTTTCTGTTGCGGCACTGCAAGATTTTTGGGCAAATTATCTGTGCTGTCGCCAATTTGTTTTAAAAAAACTTTATCCGAGTCAGAAAGAATTTGGTAAGGTTTATTTTTGTCGTCATTTTCTGAGAAAAAATGAAAGCGAAAATTTGTCTTTTCAATTTGTAACTCATTGAAAATGAAGTAAGTAAATCGATTATAAAATTTTTCTGTGTACTCAAATTCCACAATTATTCTCGAATCTTTTGTGATAAAATTTTTGATAGTAAAAATAATTTCCGCCGTGTTGTAGTCAATAACATAGTCATTTTCTTGCCCTCTTTTGAGAATTTTTCCATCAATAAACACTTTTTCGCTTCCCGCGAGAATGATAATTTGCGTTTCGTTTTTTGCACCTTTTAGTTTATAAGGACCTTGATTTCCTTCTATTCCGTTGAAAATCAAACGGTTATAAGTTCCTTTTGAGATAGTTACTCCGTTTTGCGTTTTGAAAATTTTGTTTTTTTTCATAGAAAATTGTGTTTTCAATTTTGCACCTTGCATTTTTCGATTCAGTTTCAAAAAATCACTTTTTGGAGACAAAATATCAAAATCGCCTGCGGTTAATTGCGTATTTTTGCGGGAAATTTCGATAAAAACTTGATCAAATTCCTGAATATTTTGCGTATTTCCGTCAGGCTGAAACGGAATATTGTTGTCAATTAACGAGGCGTTTACGGCAATATTTTCTGCAATATTTCCTGACAACTGCAAATTTAATTGCGATTCTGTTGCGGCATCTTGCTGCGAGCCAAATTGTATTCCGCGAATCAAACTTCCTGATTTTTGCAATGAGGAATTGTTAAACATTTGATTATCAACAGAATAATTTTGATTTAGTTTATTTTCTCTTGGAGGCAAAATTTTTGTCGTATCTCGGTGAAAAAATGGTTTTGAGAAATAAAATGGGAAAGTGCGATAAGAAATTTTAACTTTTTTTATCTCTTTATTTTTGAAAAAAACGGTAGATTTAACAAAATTAACAAAAAAAAGCGAATCAGGAAGTTTTTTTCCTGTCGAATCGGAGAAAGTTATTGAATTTGGAACAAGCGGAAAAGTATCAATTTTAAATGTATCTTGTTGATTTTCAATAAATTTACTTCGAAAAAGATTTTGCGAAAAAGAATTTTGCGAAATAAAAATTAAAACAAAAAATTTAACAATTTTTAACAATTTTTTCACTTTTGCGAATTAAAATTTTTGTCGAAAAACAAAGATAAAAAAAAAATGCGAAAAATTGTGAATTTCTAAAATTATTTTTAATTTTGCCCCAAATAAATTTTTTGAAAAATGCAGAAAATCACAATAAAAAATTTTGGTCCAATTAAGGATGCAGAAATTGAAATTAAAAAAGTTCTCGTATTAATCGGTGAGCAAGCAAGCGGAAAAAGTACTATTGCCAAATTAATTTATTTTTTTAAATCTATTGGCGATATTTTTTACAATAATCTTCGCAAAGCCGACAGAGATAATTATGATGTGACTCAAGATTTAAAAAAGCCGATTCGAGAAGAATTTTATAAATTTTTTGGTTCAACAAAACATTTACCCAATTTTGAGATTGTTTATCATTGCAGCGATTCAAGATCCGTAGCTTTAAATTTGGCAGAAGATAAATCGTTGTTGGTTAATTTTAGTTCCAATTTTTTTGATAGAAATTTTCAAAGAAAAATTAATCAGACAAAACAAGAGTTGAACGAGATTAATAAAAAATTAAATTCAGTGAAAGACTTTACCGAACACGTTATTTATGAGCAAAAAATTTCTCTTTTGAAAAAAATGTGGTCATTAATTGGTGAATTGTTTGAAAATAAGCATAATTCAAGTTTATTTGTTGTTGCGGGGCGGGAAAGCACGGTTTCTTATGGCACAACTTTCGAGACATCTTTTCAAAATACGCTATCTGATAAAGAAAATTCTGACGTAAAACGCACCTTTAAAAAAGCACAAACAACAAACGAATATTTAATGGTAGATTTTTTAAAACGAGTTGATGATTTAAAACGAGATTTTTTTAATAACGAAGGAACTTTTGATGGTTTAATTTTTCGTTATTCGGAGGATTTTCCTCATCCCAAACTTTTAGAAATTTTTAATTTTAAGATTGAAAAAATTTTGAAAGGGAAATATAAAATTGATTCTTGGGGCGAGAAATTAATTCTTGAAAACGAGCAATATGTTTATTTTCAAAATGCTTCTTCGGGACAACAAGAATCATTGCGAATTTTACAAGATTTATTTATTTCTTTTTTGCGACAAGAAAAGTTTTTTAAAGTTGTGGAAGAACCCGAATCACATTTGTTTCCCGAAGCACAAAAAGAATTAGTTGAACTTTTGATGTTTACAGCAAATCAATTTTCTGAAAATCAATTAATTATTACAACACATTCTCCTTATATTTTGACAGCAATAAATAATTTGTTGTTTTATTCAAGAATTTGCAAACGAAATTCGGATGCAATATCAGAAATTCAAGAGCATTTTGGTATTCAAGATTTGGAAAATCAAAAAATTAATATTTTACCTGATGAATTTCAAGCGTATTCCATAAATACCACACAAAAAATTTGCAAATCCATTTTTGATAAAGAAAGTGGACTCATTTGTGAGAATTTTTTAGACGAAATAACTGAACAATTAAACGAAGATTTTAATTTTTTGTACGAGTTAAACGTTTCCTAGTTTTGAGTAATTATGAACTTTCTAGACAAAATTAAACTTATATTTGAGATTCCCTTAAAATACGTGACGACTCTAGACAACGAGTTTTTGAATATTTATGAGGATAAAATTACTCACATAACGAAAATGACTGCCACCGGAATCGAAAACAGTTTTTTAATCAAAAACCCCAATAAATTGGAGATTTCGCATATTTGCACGGATGGCGTTTTAATTTCGTATGGGAAAACATTTAATAGCAGTACGAATTCACAAAAACGAAGTGATGCTGTTGTATTTAGTTCAAAGACTTTTTTGTTTATTGAGTTAAAATTGGATGTTAAAAAACTTTCAAAAGACGAGACAAAATATTCAGAATTTTCCAAAGCAATGAGGCAATTA
The DNA here is from genome assembly GCA_020719385.1 of Rikenella microfusus. Lineage (GTDB taxonomy): Bacteria > Bacteroidota > Bacteroidia > Bacteroidales > DYQK01 > DYQK01. The sequence continues at coordinate 5,068 of DYQK01000137.1, forward strand.
GAAAATATCATTTTATATTTCAAAAATTCGTTTGAAAAAAAAAATGAAATATTTTTCAATTATTATCCTTGTAACAGAAAAGAACAAAATGTGTTTGCTGTTATTGCAATGAAATTTTATCCCAAATTTAAGTCTAATTCCCAAAGAAATAACGAGATAAATAAATTTTTTGAGAAAACAGGAGTTCGATTAAAGTGGAAACTTTTTTATGAAATAGAAAAATAATATACAGAAAAAAATCATATTTCTATTTAATTTTTACGAATGGACAGAAATCAAATTATTGGAATTGTTTTAATTTGTGCGATTCTTTTTGGTACGTGGTTTTTTACCCGAAAAAGCCCTGAAGAAATTGCCGCAGAGAGACGAAAATACGATTCTCTTGTGCGTGTGCAAAAGCAACTCGAAACCGAGAAGGCGGCTAAACAAAATCAAGCAAAAAATAAGGACGTTATTTTTGCAAAAGATTCCGTCATTACAGATTCGGTGCGAGACAAAAGACTTATCGACCAATATGGCACTTTTTATCGAACTGCAACAGGCACGAAACAGTCTTATACCCTTGAAAATCAATACATTCGATTAAAAATCGCAAATCAAGGCGGACAAATCTCTTCCGTAGAGTTGAAAAATCACAAAACTTACGACAAAAAACCACTTTTGCTCTTTGAAGGTGAGAAAAATCGTTTTGCGTTAAATTTTTTCGTGCAAAATCGAAATATTGAGACAAATTTATTGTTTTTTAAACCGACAACGTCAGATACAATTTTCGAAGTAAAAGATGGAAAAAAAGTTTTAACCCTTCGACTTTTTGCTGCCGAGAATAAATATCTCGAATATGAATATTCTCTTGAACCAAATAGTTATATTGTTGGGTTTAAAATGAAACTTGTCGGGTTAGAAACTGAAATTGCCCAAAATACAAATTCGCTTGATTTGATTTGGGAAGCAGAAATGCCTGCTCTTGAGAAAGGTAGAGATTGGGAAATGCAAGCAACAACGCTTTATTACAAATTTTTCGAAGACGAGGTCGATTATTTGAGTGAAACGGCAACCGAAGAAAAAGAACATTTGCCCACAAAAATAAAATGGGTCGCTTATAAACATCAATTTTTCGCTTCGATTTTAATTGCTGACAATTTTATCTCGAAAGCAGATGTTCAAATACGAAATTCGGAGAATCCCAAAAATCTGAAACATTGTTACACGCACGCTTCTTTGCCTTTTGCGGCTACTTCGAACATTGAATATCCGTTCAAATTTTATTTTGGTCCGAATCATTACAAAACTTTGCAATCTTTCGATTTGGATTTGCAGGAAATTATTCCGCTCGGATGGGGAATTTTTGGGTGGGTGAATCGTTTTGCGGTAATTCCGTTGTTTAACTTTTTGGGGTCTTTTATCTCGAATTTTGGAATTATCATCTTGATAATGACTTTGATAATTAAAATTGTTCTCTCGCCTTTGACTTATCGTTCATTTCTCTCGGCTGCGAAAATGAGAGTTCTCAAGCCGCAAGTTGATGAAATACACGCAAAAATTCCCAAAGAAAAAGCGATGGAACGACAGCAAGCCGTTATGGCGATGTATCGAAAAGCGGGAGTTAATCCCTTGGGCGGCTGTATTCCGTCTTTGTTGCAAATGCCGATTTTAATTGCGTTGTTTCGATTCTTCCCTGCTTCTATAGAATTGCGACAACAATCGTTCCTGTGGGCTGAGGATCTTTCGAGTTTCGACTCAATATTCAATTTGCCGTTTAGAATTCCACTTTATGGCGACCATGTGAGTCTTTTCGCTTTATTGATGGGAATTGCAATTTATTTCAGCACGCTTCTCACCGCAGGACAAAGCAACGATTCGACAAGTCAGATGCCCGGAATGAAATTTATGATGTATTATATGATGCCGATAATGATGGTTGTGTGGTTTAATTCATATTCTTCGGGTTTGAGTTATTATTATTTTTTATCAAATGCTTTGAGTATTGTTCAAATTTTTATTGTTCGCAGAATGATAGACGAAGAATCAATTCTTGAGCAGTTAAAAGCTAATTCGGCAAAGAAAAAAGTAGCAACGAAATCGAAATTTCAACAGCGTCTTGAGGAAATGGCAAAAAAAACGAGGTTATAAACTTCCTGAATAAAATATTTCTCAAAAAAAACCTTTGTCAAACTTTGAAAATTTGAGAAAGGTTTTTATTTTTGTGAAAAAATTTTATATTTCTCAATTATTTTTATATTTTTGTAAAAAAATTTTAACAAAAAATGAATTCTGAATTATTAATTTTACTCATAACAACAATTTCTGTTGGTTTTTTTCACACCTTATTAGGTCCTGACCATTATTTGCCGTTTATTGTTATGGCGAAATCGGGAAAATGGAGTAAATTAAAGACAATTTTTATCACTATTTTTTGCGGATTAGGTCACGTAGGAAGTTCAATCATTTTGGCAATTGTTGGAATCATTTTTGGAATCGGAATTTCGCAAATTACACCTTTCGAAGAGATGCGGGGCAATGTTGCTGCATTTTTATTTCTCGCTTTTGGGCTAATTTATTTTATTTGGGGCATTCGAAAAGCAAAAAAACATTCCACAGAACTTCATTTTGACAAAAATAAAAAATTTACTCCGTGGATTTTGTTTATCATCTTTGTTTTGGGACCTTGCGAACCGTTAATTCCGATAATTATGCTTGCTTTTTCAAAGCACAATATTCCTGGAATAATTGCGATAAGTGTTGTTTTTTCAATAATTACAATTCTCACTATGCTTTCGGTTGTTGCGATAACATTGTCGGGTTTAAATCTTTTGCCGCTGCAAAAATTGGAAAAATATATGCACAGCATTGCGGGAGCAACAATTTTTATCAGCGGTTTTGGAATTTTATTTTTAGAATGGTAAAAAAATAAATTTTATGGTAATTAGAATTGATTCGTTTAGTTACGAAAATGATTGGTTGTTTAAATATGCGTTAAATATTCGGACAAAAGTTTTTGTTGACGAGATTGGTGTTGACAAATTTTTGGAATTTGATGGTTTAGATTATGATGCAACGCATTATTTAGTGACCGTTGATTCGGGTTTTGTTGCGACAGCCCGTTATCGAGAGTTATCTGAAGGTATAAAAATCGAGCGTTTCGCAGTTTTACCTCCTTTTCGGCACAAAGGAATTGGTGTTGTGTTGATTCGCAAAGTTATTGAAGATGTTTTACCCTCGAAAATGAAAATTTACCTGCACGCACAGGAGAAAGTGGTTAATTTTTATCTCTTAAATGGGTTTAAAGTTGAAGGCGAAAGGTTTCAAGAGGCAAATATTAATCATTTTAAAATGATTTATCAAAGAAAGTGAATTACCCCCCCCTTTGCTAAAGACAAAGGGGCTTCTATTGAATGCGTT
>DYQK01000138.1 GCA_020719385.1 Rikenella microfusus
ATCTGTTTATTCATTTTTCAAAATTTAATACAAACTAATTTTGTTCACATACTTAGTAAAGAATCAACTGTTGCAAATTAGTGAGGTTTCCAATCTCGACAGGAATCGAACCACTTAATTGATTATTGTAAAGAAGCAAATAATATAAATTAGTGAGGTTTCCAATCTCGACAGGAATCGAACCAACTAAACCGTTATCTTGTAAATTTATTTGTGTTACATTCGTTCCCTCAATTGTTACGCCGTATAGTAAGCCACTCGTTATGTCGTTGGCTGTCAAGGAGTTAATATTTTCCCATCCTGTTTTGTTCGTCCAGTTTGTTCCGTTGGTGCTGTTGTAAAGTGCTTTTAGTGCATCAAATTCGGTTTGCGAAATTTGTGCTTTTGCCATGTTTACCGTGCCGCAAAAAGCAAAAAGGCAAATTATCGCCGCAGCGATTTTCGAAATTGCTTTGTAATACATAAAAACTGGGTTTTAAATTGAACATTAAAAAATTTTGTATAAAAGTAAACTTTACTTTTGCGAAAACCAAATTTTTTCTATTAAAAAATGTTAAATCTGAAAAATATTTTTTATTTCCTTGATTATCAATGAGATAAAAGTTTATTTTTTAAACGCTAACAGGTTTTTTCAAAACCCTGTTAGGTTAAAAAGTTATCAAGATATTGCAAAAAAACAAAAATTTATTCGTAAATTTTTCTACAAACTTCATTAAACGCAGTTATAATTTCTGCAATAGACATTTTATTTATTGGCTCGTGCAATTCAGGATTTTCAAATGGATGTTTGTGCCATCCGATTCGATTATCTCTGTCAATTCCCCAAATACGTTTATCTTTGAAAATAAGCGAAAACGAAATAATGTAAAATGTTTCGTTAAAAAAAACGGTTAATTCGTAATTTTTTTGCAGTCCAATTAAACCTCGTAATGATATGGGTGTTCGTTTTTTAATGTCAATTTGAGTAACATAAGGAATTAACTGCAATTCATTTCGCAATTCTGTTTCAAATTGTATTAAGTCCATTGCTCTTTGATTTTGGAATAATATTTTAATGCGGCAACGGTTTCGCCCCATTCGAGGTATTCTTTCTCTGTTGTATATGAAAAACCGTCAGACATTTCCACCGATTTTTTTTCAAATTCCTCATAATTCATTTTCCATTTACTCTCGAAAAAAGAAATTTTATTTTGCAGTTGTTCGATTTTTAACGACAAATAATCAACAACAATAAACTCCAACGCTTTTTCAGCATTGTTTTCGCCTGTCAAGAGACAGATTTTCTCAATGATTTCTGTATTCAACATACATTTTTAGAAATTTTTTGCGAATATAATTTATTTTTTCAAGAAAACAAATTTGAAAATTTTTTCTAAAATCTTAATTATCAAGCAGTTAAATTTTCAATATTTTCCTCCGATTCTTGTTTTTTCTTGCGAAAATAAAATTTATACGCAATTATTCCCGCAAAAAGAGAAATAAAACTTCCTAAAATTAAACGTCTTTGCGGCAATTTGTTATAAACATTCACAATATTTTCCCGATATTTCAACGCAACAAGAATCAACTGCAACAAACTTTGCTGCATATCAAAATTAGATAAAATTTTATTGTAGACATTTTCTGATGTCGTATTTTCCTTTATTGACGCAAATTTTTTGCGAATTCGAGTTTCGTGATGTTTAATTCTTTTTCGCAAAACCGTTGATTAACTCGCAGCGAATATTGTCAACCCAAGTGAGATAATCTGCATAGGAGTAACGCAAAGATAAATCTAATGTTTTCATTTTTTACAAAAAAATTTTATTCTCGTCCATCAATAACTTCAAAATTGGGATATTTTTTTGCGTCAAAGACAAAAATATCGTCAGAAAGATTCGCATCTGTCGAAAATTCAGAAATTTTAATGACATAAACATTGCCGTTTTTGTACGAAGTCGTTATTGACAAAAGACGCAAATTTACTTTATCAACTTTTATTCGCGAACGAACAAATTTTTTTGTTTTAGGTTTTTCTGGAATCAAATCAATTTCTGCAATTTGCTTGCCGTTTTCCGTTGTTTCTGAAAGCAATTTATATTTAAAACCTTTCTCGTGAATGCTAAACAAACGCACAGGATTCAAAATTGACTCATCATTCGGATTCGGCGTAGAAATATTTACCTCTTTTTGTTCTTTCATCAAAGTCCAAATAGTTTTCCCGTTGCAAAAAATTTCTCCCGCAGGAAATTCGACTTTATATTGATTTCCCTTTAAAAATGCTACACCGTTGTAAGAATCGGTAACGCCTTTTTGTTTATTTTCGAGAGTGTACGAAAATTTTACCTTTATTGACTTGTAAGTTTTCGTTTTTTTCGAAAGTTTATCTAAAATTTCCTTTGCCTTTGGGTCGTGAATCACCGTGTCGATTTGTGCAGAAGCAACAAAAAACAACAATAACAGAAAATTTGTTACAAAAATTTTTCTCATTTTAGAAATTTTTTAAAATTTATTCGTTGCAAAGATACAAAATTTTTTTATCTTTGCAAAAATTTTTTCTTATGAAATTACGAATTTCTATTTTTCTCTTATTTTTCAAAATCTTAACGCAGCAAATTTTTGCTCAAAACACAATTATCGGCACTTGGAAAGATTTTTTACCTTATTTGTACGTAAACTCAACGACAGAAACGCCGGAAAATATTTTTTGTGCAACAGAAAACGGGGGAATTTTTTGGTTAAATAAAAATGATAATTCTTTGCACACACTCTCGAAAATTTCAGGACTTTCAGATATTGAAATGAATGTTATCTCGTATAACATTGAAAATCAAACACTTATCGTTGGGTATAAAAACGGAAATGTCGATTTGATAAAAAATAATGACATCATCAACATCTCGGACATTAAACGAAAACAACTGCAAGGAAGCAAAACTATTAATAAAATTTTGTGTTACCGCAATTTTGCTTATTTGTCTTGCGGTTTTGGAATTGTCGTTTTAAATTTGACGAAAAATGAAATTTTTGACACATATTATATAGGTAAAAATGGAAATTCTCTCGCAGTTCTTGACTTAACAACCGATGGAAATTCGCTTTTTGCCGCAACGTCTGAAGGCATTTTTAGTGCGAATTTAAACGCACCGAATCTCGCAGATAATGCTGCTTGGACGCAATGGACTAACATTCCCAATTTTGACAAAACTTTTAACGCAATTTTATTTGCAAATCAGAATTTATATTTTAATTTCTTCGAAAATAATTCGCAGAAAGATACGGTTTTTGTCTATAATTTTGCCTCGCAAAAAGTTTCTTCGTTAGAAAATTTCACAGAAAAGGTAAATTCCTTGATTCTTAGTAAAGAAAAATTAATTATTTTGTCAGAAAAGTCTGTTTCGATTTTTGACTCGCAGAATCGAAAAATTGAAACAATTACGCAATATTGGAATTGGATGTGGGTCGAAGCGAAAAGTGCGTTTTTCGATGACAAAAACTCGCTTTGGTTAGGTGATAAAAATTGGGGACTAATGAAACGTATTTCTGACTCAAATTTCGAAACTTTTAACCCCAATTCGCCGCATAATTCTCACGTTGGAACAATAAAATTCATTGATAATCAATTACTTGTCGTTGGAGGAGGGAAAAATTCAGGTACTTGGGACAATTTGTTTAACTTCGCAGAATTTTACACTTTTAACGGCGAAAAATGGACTAATATTGTCGAAAATAATTACAGAGATTTTATCTCGATTGCAAAAAACGGTAACAAAACTTTTGTTGGTTCGTGGGGAAACGGAATTTTTGAGTACGAAAACGGAACATTGACCGCACATTATTTGCCCGAAAATAGTTCGTTGAAAAATATTGAAAATACAAATCTGTGCCGCATCGGCGGACTCATTTTTGACAACGAAAAAAATTTATGGGCAACCAACACAAATGTTACTCATCCGATTTCGGTGCGAAAAAAAGATGGAACGTGGAAAAATTTTGCGTACAAAAAATATCTCGGAAGTAGCGACATCGGAAAAATTTTAATAACGCAAAACGGCACAAAATGGGTTCAAATTCGAGACGGCGGATTATTGGTTTTTCACAGCGGCAACGATATAGAAAACGAAAGTGACGATAAAGTCTTGAAAATCTCGGTCTACGACGAATCTCGCAAAGAAACGATGGGAACTGTTTTTTGCTTCGCCCAAGACCAAGACGGAGCAATTTGGCTCGGAACAGGAAAAGGAATCACCGTTTTTTACTCTCCCGATATTGTTTTTGAGGAAAAAAACTTTTATTCCTCCTCAATTCGAATTCGTTCCGAGATAAACGGACTAACACTCCAATGGCTTTTGAGCAACGAAACCGTTACTGCCATCTGCGTTGACGCCGCAAATCGAAAATGGATAGGAACAGAAAATTCAGGAATATTTCTCCTCTCCGCAGACGGAACACAAGAAATTTCACATTTTAACGAAACAAATAGCCCGCTGCCTTCAAATTTCATCACAGATATTGCGATAAATCAAGCGAATGGCGAAGTTTTTATTGGGACTAACAAAGGTTTAGTCTCGTACAAAAGTGATGCAGCACAGGGAGAAGAATTTTTTAACAATGTTTTAGTTTATCCGAATCCTGTTAAACCTGATTTTGAAGGAAAAATTGTTATCAAAGGTTTAGTTTCGAATGTCAATGTAAAAATTACTGACATAACGGGAAATTTAGTTTACGAAACGACTTCTCTCGGCGGACAAGCCATTTGGAACGCAAAAACTTTTTCAGGTAACAGAGTAAAAACAGGAATTTATCTCATTTTTTGTACCGATTTTGAAGGAACAAAAACTTTTGTAACTAAAATTTTAATTTTATAAACAAATTTTAATGAATTTTAACATTTTAAAACTCGATTCGCAAACGAAAGCACGCTGTGGTTTTCTCGAAACTGACCACGGAATTATCGAAACGCCGATTTTTATGCCTGTCGGAACGGTTGCAACCGTCAAAGGCGTACATCAGCACGAATTGGAAAATGAAGTCAAAGCACAAATTATTCTTGCGAACACTTATCATTTGTTTTTGCGTCCCAAAACCGAAATTCTCGCACAGGCAAAGGGTTTACATAAATTTATGAACTGGCAAAAACCGATATTAACTGACAGCGGCGGTTATCAAGTTTATTCTTTGGCAGGTATGAGAAAGTTAAAACCTGAAGGAGTTTATTTTCAGTCGCACATTGACGGCTCGAAACATTTTTTTTCTCCAGAAAATATTGTTGATGTACAGCGAATTATTGGGTCGGACATAATGATGGCACTTGACGAATGTACACCTTTTCCTTCGGAATATTCTTACGCAAAAAAATCAATGGAATTGACGCATTCTTGGTTAAAACGCGGAATTAAACATTTTCGCGAAACGCAACCACTTTATGAACATCAACAAACATATTTTCCCATCGTTCAAGGAAGTACTTTTCGCGATTTAAGAACAGAATCGGCTGAATTTATCTCATCGATGAACGCCGAAGGCAACGCAATCGGCGGATTATCTGTCGGCGAACCTGTTGAAATGATGTACGAAATCATTGAAGTTGTCAATAACATTTTACCAAAAGATAAACCGAGATACTTGATGGGAGTCGGAACGCCTGCCAATATTTTAGAAGGAATTTCTCGCGGAATCGATATGTTTGACTGCGTAATGCCGACAAGAAACGGCAGAAACGGAATGTTATTTACTTGGAACGGAATAATTAATATCAAAAATGAAAAATGGAAAAACGATTTTTCACCCATCGATGTGGAAGGAAAAACGCTCGCAGATACGCAATATTCAAAAGCATATTTGCGACATTTAATGGTTGCTAACGAGAGACTTGCCTCGCAAATTGCAAGTATTCACAATCTTGCGTTTTATTTGCAACTCGTTCAAGAAGCGAGAAATAAAATTATATCAGGCGAATTTTATTCTTGGAAAGAAAAAATGGTTAAACAATTAACTACAAGACTTTAATTTTTTATGAAAAAAACATTAGGCTCACAAAATTGTCTTTACCCAATGCCGACAACAATTGTTGGTGCGAAGGTTAACGGCAAACCCAATTACATAACTATTGCGTGGCTCGGAACATTAAACGCCGACACCGTTTTTATTGCCTCGAATAGTTCTCACTACACAAACGAAGGAATCAAGGCGTTAAAGACGTTTAGCATCAATATTCCATCAGAAGATATGGTGAAAAAAGTTGATTATATCGGGATGGTTTCAGGTAAAAATGTTGACAAATCGAAACTTTTCACTGCGTTTTATGGAAAATTAAAAAATGCTCCGATGATAGAAGAGTGTATGGTCAATATGGAATGTGAGGTAACACAAATTCTCAATATGGATACGCACGAGATTTTTGTGGCTCGCATTGTCGAAACGTATTGCAACGAGGAATATTTAACAAATTGGAATGTAGATTTGGCAAAACTTCGTCCTTTACTTTTTTCGATGTACGACACAGGTTATTGGCAGTTAGGAAATCGAGTTGCTACGGCGTGGAATGTTGGCCGCGAGTTCAAAATTGAGGAATAATTGTTCAAATTTATTTTTGCAAAATTCGAAAAGATAGAAAAAGAAAATAAAACAGCAGCAATTCTGCCGAAAAGATGTACTATTCGGTGGGGCAACTTCGCAAATTTTCTTTAAACGCTGAAGATGTTCATCAACTTCTGCTTTTAAGAAATTCTTAATTTTTTCATTTTTTGCAGAGAAAAAGAATCAAATTTTTTGAAAATTTGATTCTTTTTCGCAATTTTTTATTCTTTTATCTGTCGCACTACGTCAATAATTGTTCCGTCTACCCATTTTATAGCAGCAACAATTTTGTCTGTAAATTGTGGTTTTGCAGGTGCTCCGCCGCACAGTTTTTCTGCCTCAGCTTTCAATTCCTGAATCGTTTTTATGGGCAGGTCTGAACCTTGCACTTTTTCGATTAAGTCTGTTCGAAGCGGATTTATCGCAATTCCTCTTTCTGTAACAATTACGTCAATGAGTTCACCTGGTCCGCAAAGCGTTGTTACCTCGTCTCTGATGACAGGAATTCTGTCTCTAACAAGCGGAATCGGCATGATTACGTTTTTTGCGAATAAACAATTTTGCCATCCGCCGATTCCGTGCAATAAAAATCCGTCAGAATGCGAGACAACATTGCCGTTGAAGTTCAAATCTATCTCTGTTGCCCCCAAAATCACAACGTCAACAATGTCTGCAAAATTTCCTTTGCTGTGATAATTGTAACTTGTGAAGGGTGTTGTCATTACGTGTCTCGGATTATTAGTCGCCGAGCGTACTCCGTCGAGGTCGAAAGTTTGTCCGTCTAAGATGTAGTCGATTAAACCTTCTTCGAGCATTTTAACGAGATATTTGTTGCTTCCTCCTCTTGCGAATCGAGCTTTTATTTGTTTTTTTCGCATAATTTCAGCGAAATATTCGCCGACAGAGAGTGCTGTTCCGCCTGCACCTGCTTGAAAGGAAAAACCATCTCGAATAATTCCTGTTATGTCGCAAAATTTTGCGGTCATCTCGGCGAGAAGTAATCTGTCAGGGCTTTTTGTAATTTCTGTTGTTCCTGAAACAATTTTTTCAGGTATTCCAACTTTCTCAACTTTTACCACGAAATCAACATAATTTCCTTGAATTTGCCAAGGAACGCAGGGAAAAGGAATCAAATTGTCTGTTACGACAATAACTTTTTCTGCATATTCCGAGTCTCCGAGTGCGAAGCCGAGTACGCCGCTTGCTGATTGTCCTGCTGTTCCGCTTGCGTTTCCGAATGGGTCGGCACAGCCAGCGCCGATGACAGAAATATCGATTTTCACTTCGCCGTCTTGAATTGCTTGATATCTGCCGCCGTGTGAACGCAATATTGCTGTTCCGCTCATTTTTCCTTTCGAACAGAAAACACCTAATCCGCCGTTCATACTTCCCTCGATGTGGTGAATTGTTCCGTCTTCGAGATATTTAATTAAATATTCGTGGCACGAAAAAGAAGCTGAAGGAAACCAACGTAAATTTTTAATGCCTAATTCCTTCGCAATATCGAAAATTTGATTTGCGAGTAAATCGCCGTTTCGAAAATGATGATGAGTCGAGATAGTCATTCCATCGCGAATTCCTGCTTTGATTAATGCGTCTTTTAAGGTCGGAACAAGTTTGTTACCTGCTTCGTAATCGGAATTTGAGGGAATTTTTGTGCTATATTTTCGTCCTGTGGGTTTATATTTTCCCACGCCCATAAATGGAATTGCGGCTTCACCGTTTATTTCTGTGCAGACTAAACGTCCTGCTGCGTTCAATACTAAATTTGACATACTTTTTTAGATTTATTTGCTGCAAAGATAAAAAATTTTCTTAAATTTAATGTTTTTTTCAAAAAAATGTTTATTATTTCGCAATTTTCCATTCTTGAAATTTAAAATTGCGTTTATTCGAGATAAT
>DYQK01000139.1 GCA_020719385.1 Rikenella microfusus
TTTGAAAATCACCTCATTATCAAGATTCAATAACATAAAAATATTTCGTTTAAAAATGTTCACAAAAATACAAAAAAAATTTTGAAAAAAATAATTTTTTTAACGAATTATTAAATAATTTTGTTTATATTTGCAAAAAAAATTTAAACAAGAACATTTTTCACAAAAATAAAAAAAAAATGAGAAAAATGTGTGAAATTTGTTGTAAAAATAAAAAAATAATTATAGTTTTGCCCTTCTAAAAACTGACTTTATGGTTGCTGATACAAAAGAAATTTTTGAAATGATGATTCATCAACGAATCTTAATTTCTTATACAGGTTCGTTTGATTCGCAAATATTAGCCGTTATGGCAAAAAATATCGAATACACTTTGCTTGATTATCCGAAGGTGAGCAAGAAGTTATTTAAAATTTTTATTGAGTTAGCCCAAAATATTTCGCTTTATTCGGCAGAAAAAGTCGGAATGGGTGATAATTCAGGTGTTGGCACTTTGGTTATCAAAGAACTTGATAATTATTTTACCTTTGCAACAGGAAATGTCGTTAAAACTGACGAGATTGTACCTGTTATCGAGAAATGTCAATACATCAACACGCTTGACCGCGAGCAGCTTCGCGCCTTCAAACGCGACCAACGAAATCTTCCGCAAGGAACTCACGACGGAGCAAATATCGGGTTAATACAAGTTGCGCTCACGGCATCGCATCCTTTGGAATTTAAAATTGTCAACATTGATGACGAATTGTCTTTTTACGCTGTGGCTATTCGAATAGACAAAGATGACGCATAAATTTATTTTTTAAAAATTGAGAATATGGATTTTTCCTACCCAAAAGACCTTCGCGATTTGACTTTGTATTTGTTTAATCGCGTAAAAGAAAGTGATTTTGAATATGTCTATCGCGGCGTTTTCGACCATGATATGACAAAAAAGATTCTCTCTCTCGCCGATGCGAATATTCAGAAAACCCTTGATAAAGCAACAATTCAAAAACGAATTTATCACATAATGGTCGAAGGACTGCAAAATGTTACTCGTCATCAGGATAAAACCGAAAGAATTGAAAGCTCAAGTATTTTCTCGATTCAGAAAAAAAATTGTCTCTATTTTGTCACCACAGGGAATATTATTTTCAATGAAAATGTGGATTCTCTCAAGGGAAAGATAGAAAAAATAAATTCTTTGGAAAAAGATGCGTTATCTAAATATCACAAAGAAGTTTTAATGTCAGGAAGCATCACCGACAAGGGCGGTGCAGGACTCGGACTAATCGAGATGGCACGAAAGTCAGGCAAAAAATTGCATTATGATTTTAAATTTCTCGACGACGTATATTCCTATTTTTACCTTCAAACAGAAATTCCGACAGAAACCATCGAGGGCGAGCATATTGTTGAGTGGGAAAAAAAAGCACTCAGCAACATCAAGGAACTTCACGAATGTATGAACGAAAATCGAATTTTGATTAATTTTAACGGTTTCTTCGACCAACCAAATGTTTTAAATTTGTTGTCTGTCCTCAGGGGGCAACATTTCACAGGAATGGCAAAAAAAATTAATCATTTGATGGTTGAAATGCTGCAAAATATCAGCAAACACGCCGACAAACGCGGTTATACCTTTGAGGGAAATCCCGGAATTTTCTACCTTATTGAACATAATAACCAATTCGAACTCACAGCAGGAAATTATATTCATAAAAATCAAATTTCTGCTCTCGAAGCAAAGTTAAAGCAAATTAATCAATTTTCGGCAGAGGAATTGAGTAAATTTTATGATGAAACGTTGCAGTCAGAAATCTCGCATCATAAATATACTGGTCTCGGACTCGCCGACATTCGAATGCGAAGTAATCACCCAATAGAATATTTTTTCTATGATTTGGAAGGTGAATATTCTTTTTTTGTGTTACAAATTGTTGTCACCGTTAAATAAAATTTTATGAAACCATTAATTATTCAAGCGACAGAAGATACTCCTGAAATTATTTTTAATCCCGAAGAGGAAATTTTTCGCGTCTCGAAAATCTCAGTGCCTGAAAATGCCGTTGCGTTTTATTTGCCCATTTTCGAATGGCTCAAGGAATATAAAATTACTCCGAATCTCAAAACCACTTTCGATTTTGATTTGGAATATATAAATAGTGCGTCCTCGAAAAGACTCTTCGAAATGATTGCTCTTATTGAAAAAATTAATGAAAATTCAAAAGTCCTCATTCGATGGCATTATGAAAAAATTGACGAAGATATGCTTGATTTAGGAGAACGTTTTAAAAATCTTGTAAATATTGATTTTGAATTTGTGGCTCACTAAAATTTTACATCAAATAAAATCAATTTTTATGAAAATTATTAACTCGATTCATAGCACCGATTTTAAATACTTGACAGAAAACAAAAAAATTGGCGAAAAATTATTTTCGACCAACATTCTCTGTGAAGTTTTATCTCGCGAAAAAGTTAAATATTTGTCTGATAAAATTTGCATTGCTAAAGATTTCTGTCAAATTTAAAAAAAAAATCTGACAGAAATTTATTTTAAACATTTTATTTCGTTAAACTTATTTCTATTCCAAATCTAAAATGTAATTTTTCCTGCGGAATTGTTGACCAATAACCACTTCTTTGCTGAAATAATCCGCCGTGATAAATTTTTTCGTTCAACAAATTGTTAAACGAGACATAAATTTTCAAAAAACCAAATAAATGGTCGGCAGAGAGTGTTAGGTCTAAATTTTTTTATAATTTCAAAAAAATATATAAAATTTCCTTGATAAGTTAAATTTTTCTCTAAAATAAAACCTTGTCATCTAAACTTGACAAGGTTTTAAGTGAAAAAACGCAAAACTTTTTACATTTCGACTAACGTATCTCGAATGTCTCCGATGGGAACATTTGATAAAAACAATGCCAATGAAGCGGCTAAAACACTGTCATATTTGTAGTTTCTGTCAATAGTTCGCAAAATTTTCATCTCTGAGAGTGAAACAATTTTGCGTTTCTCAAGTTTGTCGGCAATAAAAACCGTTTCATTCTCGATGAACGCAACTTTTCCCATCTTTTCGATGTGTTTTTTCAAAACAGGATTTTCAGGATTTTGCGAAAATAACGCAACATGACAATATAAACGGTCTTGCATTTCAAGAATTAACTCGTTGTCGGCACTCAAAATTGCCCAACCGTGGTCGTAGACTTGCTCGGCAACAACCATTTTTGAATACGCAATGTCTTGAATATCAAAGATATGGTCGTAGAGATAATACTCTTGTTTTTCGTCAAAAAGATTTAAAACGATTCCGAAATGTGCAAATTCGTAACCCAAACCCCATTTTAAAACCGTCTCGACGGTTGTCTCGAATATCGCTGCGTCAATAGTTGGGTCTTTCAACGCAATTTCCATGTTTTTTGCCTCTGTACTATCTCCCGTTTTTAAACAAAAATCTGAAACAAAAAAACCTCGCTTGCTGACCACTGCATTTCGTAAACCCTTCTTTTTCAAGCCGTTATTGATAATTTCCACAGCAAAACCTTTTCCCAAAGAACCTGTAACGGAGTAAACAGGAATCGAAAATTGAGTACTCGGCGGAAATAACATATTCACAAAATTTTTCTGCACCAATCTTTTTATTCCCTTCATAGGATTAAAATGCATTCGAAAATCAGGTGCCGCATTTACTTCAATAATATTCCCTTCATTTTCAGTTATCGGAACGTTTATATTTTCACAAATTAAATCAATTCCAGCAACATTGAGATTCAAAATCTTCGCAATTCTTTCAGCAAGAAATTTATTAAACGGATGAATTTCATCGGTCGCATCAACAGAAGACGCACCGAGACGCAAATTCCCCGAATTTTTCAGAAAAATTATCTCATCTTTGGGCGGAATAGATTCTAATAGATAATTTTTTAACTCTAAAATTTTCAATGTTTCCTCATCAACTTCAACTTTTGACAATTTTCCTTTATCTCCTATCTCGCGATTCGGGTCAGAATTGAGTCTTGCGATAAGTTGTTCGATAGAATTTAAACCATTTCCTGTGATAAACGGCGGAATTAACTGCACCGCTGCCACAAATTTAAAATCTACGCACAAAATTCTGTACAATTTTCCTGTAACGAACACTTGTGCAATAACATCGTCATCAAAAGTTTTTGCCCACAAAAACGCCTTCGTAATACTTTCCGCATCGTTAAGATTCACGCTAACTCGCTTTCCTTGATAACCAACCAACGGCTTTAACACTATTGGTTTCTGAACTTTTTGGTGAAATGCGAGAATTTCCTCTAAATTATCGGACAAAACTCTTTGCGGAACAGGAATTCCTTCCTCGTTGAGAAAATTATTCGCAAAAAATTTCTTTTCCACCGTCTCAACGGCAATTAAACTTGTGTCTTGCGAGAGAGACGCTTGAATAATTTTGCGAAATTTTCCTGTACCCAACTGCACTTGATTAAACTGATTTAATCGAATCACAGGAATTTTTCTGCTTCGAGCCTCATCAACGATGGACTGCGTTGTTGGACCTAATAATCTTGTCTCGCGTATGAAAATCAAATTTTTAACAATTTCTTGAACGTCAAAATCTTGATTTAAAAGTATTGAATTGATGAAGTTTAACGCAGCTTTTCCCGCATAAATGCCTGCCATTTCGTCGAAAAATCGAAAAACTACGTTATAAACGCCTTGAATTTTTGTCATTCTTGTTTTTCCAAAATCGACATCCATTCCAGAAAGATTTTGCAACTCGATGGCGATATGCTCCATTACGTGTCCCAACAACGTTCCCTGTTTTACTCGAAAGAAAAAACCGCCTTTCTTCCCTTCGGAACAATGATGTTCGTACAAAGAAGGCATTTTTTCTTTTAATTTCTCAAAAAATTGAGGAATTTGATTTGTCGGCACTTCATCGAAAGTTGCCAAATTGATGCGAAATCGAATGACGGGACCGCCACTGAAATAATTTGCTCCGTGCAAAACGCAAATATCCTCAACTATCAAAGGAGCAGGAAGAATTGCGTAATTTTCAAAAAAGTTAAAATTCTTGTTCATTGGTAAAAAGTTTTTTGACGCGTACTTGGTTGCCTTTGCCGAAATATTCTATGCTGTCAAAGAGAAATCGACAAATAAAAATTCCTCTTCCGTGTAATTCTAAAATATTATCTCCTTTCACAGGATTCGGAACATTTTGCCAGTCAAAACCTTTGCCCTCATCGGAAATAGTCCATTCGCAGCCCTCCGAATCCATTTTAAAATTCACCGTTACAACGCGATTGCTAATAACGGGGTCGTGCTGCTTCGCTTCGTAAAGTATGTGCAAAGTGTTGTCCTGCAAAGATTTCGACTTCTCGGAATAAGAAATTTCCATATTTCCGTGTTCTATAGAATTGGTGATAAGTTCAACAAGTCCAAGTTCAATGTTGGTTTGTTCGCTATCTTGAAATAAATGTTCCACCTCCGAAACTAATTGGTCTACAAACTGCTGAATCAAATTCATCGTCGAAGGAAAAATAACAGAAAACTCTCTACGAATTACTTTGCCATATTTTTTCGAGGTAAGTTGCTTGCTTTCAATCGTAAACTTATATTTTTTCAACAACGCAACCAAATCTGCCCGAATAATTGGTTTCTTCAAATAATTATTTGCACCTAATCGCAACGCTTTGATGGCATATTCCTCCGAACCAAAAGCTGTGACGACAATAAATATGGTGTCAGATTTCTGTCCGCGAACGGCCTCCAAAAGTTCTAGACCGTCCATTATTGGCATCTGAATATCTGACAAAATCAAATCAGGTCTTTCTTTTTCGAAAATCTCTAAACCTTCCATCCCGTTTTTTGCGGAATAAAATTCATACCTCTCAAGACGCAACAAATTTTGTAAATATTCTCTTGAGAAATTATCGTCTTCGACTATTAAAATTTTCATAAAAATATTTAGGTAAACAAATTTTGTAAAAGTAAATATTTTTTTCAAAAAAACAAATTTTTCTGAAACTTTTTTACTTTAAAATCCAAATCATTGCCTCCTCCTCTGACGAAAAATAACGAGTAAACAACATTATCTCAATATTTTCATCGAGAGTTTGCTGCACAGAAACCTGCGTAAAAAGGTCTACGGACATTATTATTGCGTTTTTTTTCACAGATTTTACATAAAAATCAACCGTTTTCATGTGCCAACTTTGCAAAAATGGAGTAATGATAAAATAAAAATCTTTTAAATTTGTTAAAGTCTTTGTAGGTGAAAATTCGTTTAAATATTCAGCGTAAATTAAAATTTCTTTTTGATACAAAGAATCCGTAAGAAACTGCGATTCGCGAAACCAAACTTGTTTGAGCAACGAATGACGAACATCAAATTCTGTCGTACAAAAACGACTTCGATAAATTTCCATTTTAAATTCATTTTGAGGTTTGAAAAATTCTCTTTCTGTCTAACGTTTTTATTTACAAAACCCAAATTCCGCCCATTTTAAATCTTGCGGCAACGTAATTTTTATATTCTCCTCCTCGCCATCGGTGAGAAATATTTTATTGCCTCCTGCCTCAACAACGGAAGCGTCATCGGTAAAAAAATCTTGATAAGGTTGTTGATAACTCTCTATAAGTATTTGATTATGAAACACTTGCGGAGTCTGAACTATTTTATAAAAATCTCTATTCACAGAAATATTTTTTTCATTCTCAACAAATCTCAACGATTCTTTCACAGAAAGAACAGGAATAATTGCACCCAATTTTTTTGCTTTCTCGAAACAAATTTTTATCAACCTCGGACTAACTAACGGTCTTACGGCATCGTGAACCGCAGTAATACCGTCATTATCAAGCAATTGCACCGCATTGCGTACCGAGTGAAAACGAGTCTCGCCGCCCGCAACACATTGATGTTTAACATTAAAATCATATTTCGAACACAAATTCTTCCAAAACTCAATTTGCGTTTCAGGTAACGTTAAAATAATGTTAATTTTTGTATCAAATTCTAAAAATTTGTTAATTGTGTGCATCAAAATCGGCAAACCCGCAAGAAGTAAAAATTGTTTAGGAATCTCACCCCGCATTCTTGTCCCAAAACCGCCTCCTGTTATGATAACGAAATTTTTCACCGAATTATTGTGAATTTTCAAATTATTTACTCATTTTTAGAGAATTAAAATTGAAGTTAAAAATATTTGCCTGATAACTAACCGTGAGATTACTTTTTTCCCGATGAGAATTCCAAGCAATTTCTAAGAGATTGTTTATCAACGCAATAAACGATTTATTGGTCGCTTCCCAAAGATAAAAAGACAAAGAACCTGGAATCGTATTTATCTCGTTGACAAAAATTTGATTTGTCGAAGTGTCAAATAAAAAATCGATTCGTGCAACGCCCGCACAGTCTAAGGTTTGAAAAGTTTTTAACGCAAACTCCTTGATTTGTCGAGACAATTCGAGAGATAAATCAGCAGGAACTTTGCGTTTTAACGTTTGCATTCCTTTCGAAGTGCCTGTTTTTGAAACGTATTTATCTTGATAACTTAATATTTCGCCGCTTCGCAAAGGCTCCTCGCACTCGGAAGGCTCGCAATGTTCATAATTTCCGATAACGGAACAATTTATTTCTCGCAAATCAACAACCATTTTTTCGACTAATATTCGCTGCGAAAATTGTGTGGCAAGAGAAATTGCCTCGTCCAACTCGTTTTCGTTTTGTACTTTTGAAATTCCTACGCTTGAACCAAGATTCGCAGGTTTAACAATAATCGGATACCCCAAATTTCTAATTTTCTCTTTCCATTCTTGCGAATGTTTGTGAAAAGTTTTTGCGTGAAACCAAATATAAGGAACAATGGGCAAATTTGCCGCACCAAGCATCGCTTTCGTAACGATTTTGTCCATTCCAATTGCCGAAGCAAGAACATTACTCCCAACATAAGGAATTCCCATTAACTCGAAAAGCCCTTGAATACAACCGTCTTCACCGAATGTGCCGTGCAAAATAGGAAACGCAATATCGATTTTCCCCAAAATTTTATTCCCCAAAATGCCGCGCTGATACGAGACAACATTGCCGTCATTAAAATTATTGGAGAGTAAAATTTTTTGGCAATTTTTCAACAATGTCGGAATATCTTTGTATTTTTCGATGTCAGTTAACGAATTTCCTGTGTACCATTCGCCGTCTTTCGTAATGTAAACGGGCAAAATGTCGTATTTATTTTTATCCATAACGGCAATTGCTTGCAAAGCCGAGATAACCGAGATTTCGTGTTCCACAGACCGACCACCAAAGAAGACACCAATTTTGATTTTCATTTTTTTATTTTTTTTACAAAAGTGAGAAATTTTTTCGAAAAAACAAATTTTTTAACAAAAATTAATAAAAAAT
>DYQK01000005.1:0-10148 GCA_020719385.1 Rikenella microfusus
CGACAAAGTTTTATCAAGTTCTTGATAAAATTTTTCAATAGCAACAAGACTCATAGGAAAAATTTTTCACAAAGATAAAAGATATTTCTCAAATTTTTAAATTTATTTTTTAATTTTGTAAAATTTATTTTTTTTGAAAAAATGAAAACTATACTTTACTTTTTCTCGATTTTTTTTGTTATTTTTGCCGCAGAAAACGTTTTCTCGCAACCGCAAAACGATTCAACACAATTTTTGTACGGGAAAATTATAGAGAACGAAACAAACGAAAAGGTAATTTTTGCCCATATCGTTAATATTTCTCAAAAGTTAGCAACCATTTCTGATACAAGCGGCAATTTTCGTGTTACCGCAAAACCCAATGACTCGTTGAAAATCACTGCGATAGGTTTTTTCACTGAAATCGTTGTTGCTCCGAATCCGTTGAAACGCATAAATGTTAAACTCAAAAGAAAAATTTATTCGCTTGGTGTTGTTGATATTTATAAAATTCGTATGGAATCGTTGAAATTTGATGTTTTGCACTCAACAAAAACTGCCGTTACAAAGGAACAGCAACATTTGACGGAATATTTTGACAGAACTTTTGACAAAGAAGAGTTAAAGTTGTTGTATCGGACAAAAGGTTGGGGCATTCCGTTAAATTTTCAAACTTGGCAAGACGAGTCGCGGGCAAAACTTAAAATTATTGAGCAGCGCGAGAGAATTGAGGAAATTATTTATACAAAATATAATGACAGCATAATTCACCGAATTACAGGGCTTTCAGGTAATGATATTTTGGAATTTCGACAATTTTGTCATTTCAAAAAAAGTTATCTGCTCGAGGCGGCACCGTTAGAAATTTTTTATCAAATTAAACGAATGTATGACCTTTATCGCAAGGAATTAGACCGATAATGAAATGATTTTTCTTCGAAAATATCTATTTATTATGTTGATAATTATGAGTTTGAGTGAAAAAATGCTTTCTCAAATTCATAACGATATGGGTTTATCTTTTATTGAAAATTATACTCCCGATTTTTACAAAGCAAGTTCACAAAATTGGGCTGTGGTTCAAGATTTGAGAGGCGTTTTTTATTTTGGCAACAACGATGGGATTTTAGAACACGATGGAAATTCTTGGAAAATTATAAGAATGCCGCATAACTTAGTGGTGCGTTCTCTCGATATTGACAGCAATCATGTGATTTTTGCAGGTGGTTCGGGAGAATTTGGTTTTCTAAAACCAAATGCAAATCACGAGTTGCAATATTTTTCGCTTTCGAAAAATTTAAAAAATAAAAATCTCGGAGAAATTTGGAAAACTTTTGCAACGAAAAACGGAATTTATTTTTTGTCAGGCAGAAGGCAAATTTTTAAATATCACAAAAATAAACTTTTCGAACTCAATATTCCCGAAAAATTTAAAAATATTCGACTTTTTCATCTTTTTAATCAATTTTTTTTCGCCGACGAAGCAGAAGGTTTTGGAATAATTCGGAGTGATTCGCTGCAAACCGTTAGTTTTGGAAAAGAATTGTTTGCCGCTTATGCGATGTTGCCTTTCGAAAAAGATAAAATTCTCGTTGCCACTTCAAATAAAGGTCTCTATATTTGGGATTTTCTCAACAATTCTTTGAAAAAATTTGATACTCCGTTTGATAATTTTCTCACTCAATCGAAAATTTATTATGGGATTCAGTTGAAGAATCAAAATTATGCTTTTGGAACATTGCTTGGCGGACTAATCATTCTGACTCCAGATGGGAAAAATGCCACGGTTTACAACCGAATCAAAGAAATTCTTGCTAACGGCGTTTATTGCCTGACCGAAGATATGCAGGGAAATTTGTGGCTCGGACTCGAAAACGGGATTTCGCAAATACAAATTAATTCGCCGTTCAATAAATATAGTCAAATCAACGGTTTAGAAGGGAAATTAATTACCGCATCATTTTTTAACAAAAAATTATACGTTGGCACTTCTACGGGTACTTACGTTCTTGCGGATACTTCAAATTTTAATATCGAAAAGCCGCAACAATTTTTACCTATCGACAAACAATATTTTTATGTGCTTCATTTTGCGACTCTTGAGAATCAAACACGCAAAATATTTCTCGCAGCAGCATTGAGAAATTTAGTTCAAATTATTGATAATCAACACGTTGAAAATATTACCGACATTTATGGCGTTCACGCAATTCTTCCTTCAAAAAGAGTTACTGGAAGAATTTTTTTGGGTTATTCGAAAGGTTTAAAAGTGTTGAAAACAGATTTTGCCGAACCAAAAGCAAATTTTTTCGAGGAATACGATTTTTCTGAATTCGAAGACGAAATCGCAAGCGGCACTCTTGACAAGGCAGGAAATTTGTGGCTCGCAACAACGCACAACGGAATTATTCACATAAAATTTGACAGAAACGAAAGTTTAACAAATTACAATATTTTTCGTTACGACACAACATCAGGACTCCCAGACGCAAACAACAACAAAGTTTATTTTATTCACGACAAAATTATTGCGACAACGACAAAAGGTTTATACTCGTTGATAACTTTGAAGACAAAACCTTTTTGGACCCATAAATTTGTTCCCGATTCGTCTTTTGGGTTTAATTTTCAGAAAGACAAAA
Organism: Rikenella microfusus; assembly: GCA_020719385.1. Taxonomy (GTDB): domain Bacteria; phylum Bacteroidota; class Bacteroidia; order Bacteroidales; family DYQK01; genus DYQK01. Next base: position 2,622 of record DYQK01000005.1, read on the forward strand.
TTCGCATTTTTCATCTACATTCCGACAAACATAAAAATACTTGGTTCATAACTTCTAACGGCGTTTACAAACTTGCGTATATTAGCAATGAGTCAAAGCGTTTATTATCAAGACCTTTCAAGATTATTTCGCGATACGACAAGGAAAACATCATCCTAACACAGGAAAACGGAATTGCATGGTTTTTAAATTCTGATGCGTTATTTCGTTATAATCCGAGCAAAGAAAATCAGACTCCCCAAATTTTACCCACGTTGATTCGAAAAGTCATTCTTAGCAACAACAAAATTATTTATGGCGGCGGCGATGCAAATTATGGTTTTCAAACAAAAAAATTTCACATCATTTATTCAGAAAATATTCCGTATCAATTTAATACTATTGAGTTTGAGTTTTCGAATCCATCGTATGAAAATCAAAATTCTAATCAATATTCGTGGTTTTTGGAGGGTTATGACGAGAAATGGAACGAATGGACAAGCAAAAATTATGCGAAATATACAAATTTGAGCGAAGGAAAATATATTTTTCGCGTGAAAGGGAAAAATATTTTTGAAATCGAGAGTGCCGAAGCAATTTATGAATTTAGAATTACGCCGCCTTGGTATCGAACTTGGTGGACTTATCTCTCGATTTTAATTATTTTGGGTTTTTTATTTTATTTCGGGATGAAATTATACGCGATTCGTTTAAAAATTACAAATCGAAGACTTGAGAACTTAGTGAGAATTCGTACCTCGCAACTCGAAAAGCAAAACGAAAAAATACATTCGCAAGCAGAATTGTTGGCTCGGCAGCACACAGAAATCAAAGATAGTATTGATTATGCAAGTCAAATTCAGAAAGCGATGTTGCCTCCGAAATCCTTAATTGACGGCATTTTTCAGAAATATTTTATTCTCTATTTGCCGCGAGATATTGTTTCGGGAGATTTTTATTGGATCACTTCGAAAAAAAATTTTATAATTATCGCAGTTGCGGACTGCACAGGTCACGGTGTTCCTGGTGCATTCATGTCGATGTTAGGGATAACATTGTTGAAAACAATTGTAAATCAACAGGAAATTTTGAGTTCAAATGAAATTTTAAATCATTTGCGGGAAATGCTAATCCTGTCGTTGCACCAAAGAATAGAGGAAAGCGAATCGTCAGACGGAATGGACATGGCAATTTGCGTATTGAACAACAACACTCTAAAATTGGAATATTCAGGGGCAAATAATCCGTTGTATGTAGTTAGAAATCAAGAACTTACAGTTTATAAAGCTGATAAAATGCCCATTGGAGTTTTTGCGTTTAAAGATGAACCTTTCACAAAACACGAAATTCAGTTGCAAAGAAATGATACGCTTTATATGTTTTCTGACGGTTTTATCGACCAATTTGGCGGAAAATATGGGAAAAAGTTTTTATCTACTCGTTTTCAAGAGACAATTATCGCAATGAATAAACTTTGTCTTTCAATTTCTGAACAAAAACTTTATCTCGAAGACGTTTTTAAACAATGGAAAGGAAAAATATCGCAAATTGATGACATTTTAATTGTCGGAATAAAAATTTAGTTTTTTTGAAAAAAAATTTGTAAAGTTTAAATTTTTTTGTATTTTTGCAATTCTAAAAAATAAGAAATTCTCAAACTTAAAATAATGAGTATGAATTATAATCAAATAGTTGAAATCTTAGGCGGGAAAGCCGAATTTTTACTTTCGCACAAATGCAAAGTAAGTAAAGAGTTGTTACACCTTCCTGGACCCGATTTTGTAGACAGAATTTTTATCAACACAAATCGAAGTCCGCAAGTTCTTCGCAATTTGCAGTCAATTTTTAACACAGGGAGACTCGCAGGAACAGGTTATGTCAACATTTTACCTGTCGACCAAGGAATCGAACATTCCGCAGGTGCGTCTTTTGCACCTAATCCCATTTATTTCGATGGAGAAAATATCGTTAAACTTGCTATTGAAGGCGGTGCAAACGCTGTAGCCTCGACATTCGGCGTTTTAGCATCTGTCTCGCGAAAATACGCACACAAAATTCCGTTTATTGTTAAAATAAATCACAATGAACTTCTCACTTATCCCGACAAGTACGACCAAATTTTGTTTGGGTCAGTTGAAGAAGCATGGAACTTAGGTGCCGCAGCTATTGGAGCAACAATTTATTTTGGTTCGGAAGAGTCAAATCGACAAATTGTTGAGATTGCCGAAGTATTTGAAAGAGCTCACGAATTTGGAATGGCAACAATTCTTTGGTGTTATTTGCGAAATAACGGTTTCAAAAAAGATGGAATCGATTATCATACTGCAGCCGATTTATCCTCGCAAGCAAATCATCTCGGAGTAACATTGCAAGCCGACATTATTAAACAGAAACTTCCTGAAAATAACGGCGGTTACAAAGCAATTAAATTTGGAAAAACGCACGACAAGGTTTACTCGGAATTATCCTCCGACCATCCTATTGACCTAACTCGCTATCAAGTCGTAAATTGTTATATGGGACGTCAGGGTTTAATTAATTCGGGCGGTGCGTCAGGAGCAAATGACCTTCAAGATGCCGTTTATACGGCAACCATCAACAAACGTGCTGGCGGAATGGGTTTAATCTCGGGCAGAAAAGCATTCCAAAAACCAATGAAAGACGGAATTGCTATTCTCAACGCAATTCAAGATGTTTATTTGGCAAAAGAAATCTCTGTTGCTGATTAATTTTTTCGTTTAAATTTTTTCACAGCCCGACGAAATCGCAAAAAATCGTCGGGTTTTAAAAATTTTTGTTATGGAATTACTCGAAATTTTGAAATATACCTTGCCGTCAGTTGTGGTTTTTGCAACGGCATATTATGGAATAAAAATGTTTCTCGACAGAGAAGACAAAAATAAGAAATTCGAAATTGTTGCAAATCGACAAAAAATTATTACTCCGATGCGTTTGCAGGCTTACGAGCGAGTGATTCTTTTTTTGGAAAGAATTTCTCCCGAATCGTTGATTTTGAGAGTGCAAGAAGCAGGAATATCCGCAAAAGAATTGCAAATAATGATGCTTCACAATATTCGCACCGAATTTGAACACAATCTCTCGCAACAAATTTATATCAGCAACGAAGCATGGGAAATGGTAAAAATGGCGAAAGAAAACATGGTGAAATTGGTCAATATTGCGGCTACGCGCGTCGAGGCAGAAACTTCGGCAATGGAATTGAGCCGCGTCATTTTAGATATGTTTTTGCAAGTTGAAAATCCGCCATTAGTCGTTGCTATTGAAAAAGTGAAAAAAGAAATTTCTGAAACTTTTATGTAAAAAAATTGAGAATATTGAATTTTTTCAAAAACGTTTTTGCTGTTTATAAATCTAAAAAAATAAAATTTTAATAATTAACAAAATTTAACATTTCTTTTTAAAAATATCTGTCAAATTTTCAGAAATCTGACAGATAAAAAATTAATTTTATGGAAAATTTTTTGTCTATGAATATTTTTCTTGAAAACGAGAAAATGATTTCTCCCTTCGAACATAAAAACTTTGTTATCAACGAGATAAGTAAAGCAAAAAACGAATTTTCTGAAATTTTTCAAACAAATTTCCCAAAACTTCGAGATTCCTCTTTTGAAAAAGGATTTTTTTTATATCTCTTTGATAATCAAACAGATAAAGTAAAAATACATTTGCATCATTCTTTTTCAGACGAAAAAATTGAGAAAGCAAAAAATTTAATTATTGTCGGAGAAAATTGTGAGGTTTCGATTCTCGAAACTTTTGACTTTGCTTCAACAAATTTCTCAAATTCGTTGTCTTGCGAAATATTCTTGCGAAAAAACTCTAAATGCGAATATTTGATTTTTCAAAAAAATGGAGAAAATATCTCACAAACGCTTGATTTTCAAGTTTTTCAGGAAAAAGAAAGTCAGTTTAACTCGCATTTTTTCGTTGCAAATTCTAATGTGCGAAACCAACTTTCAATAAATCACCTTGCGGAATTTTGTAAAACGTTTTGCAACGGACTTTCTGTCGCAAAAAATTCGGTTCTCATTGAAAATCAAGTATTTATGAATCATAATTTCGCAAATGGACAAAGTCAACAAATGTTTAAAAATATTGCGTCAGATAAATCTGTGGCAAAGTTTTTGGGTAAAGTCTTTGTAGCAAAAAATTCGCAGAAAACAGATGCTTCGCAGTCAAATAAAAATTTATTATTGAGTGAAACGGCGAAAATTCAAGCAACTCCGCATCTCGAAATTTATACCGATGATGTGAAATGCTCGCACGGCTCAAGCACAGGACAACTCGACGAGAACGCACTTTTTTATATGTTATCTCGCGGAATTTCACTAAAAGATGCGAAAAAATTGTTATTGCAAGCCTTTGCCAACGATTTAATTGAGAAAATTTCTATTCCCGATTTTCGAAATTATGTATCAGAAAACATTGAACATTACTTAATTTTTAATTAAAAAATGAAAAAAAGTCGAATTGTTGTCATTGGAATAGTTGTTACAATCATTATTTTTTTGGGAATTTGGGGAATAAATTTTTTGCGAGGGAAAAATTTATTCAAAAACGAACAACAATATTTTATTTTGTACGACAGAATTGACGGTCTAACTGTTGCGAGTCCCGTAATGATGAACGGTTATAAAATTGGTTCTGTGAGTGCGATTCGGTTCTTTTCGGAGGAAAAAGGCAATCTTTTAGTAACGGTAAGTCTTGGAAAAAAGTTTAAAATCCCAAAAAAATCAACAATTCAGATTTTTAATGCGGATTTAATGGGAACAAAAGCGATTCAGGTGCTGCGAAGTAACTCTAATTTGTATCATCAAACTGGCGACACACTGACGGGAAATATCGAAGGCGAATTGAAAGACCAAATTGATAAACAAGTTCAACCTTTGAAAATTAAAATCGAAAATATGCTCTCCTCACTTGACTCGGTTTTAACGGTGATTCGTTACACTTTCAACGAACAAACACGAAAAGATTTGGCGAAAAGTTTTGCGAGTATCAAAAATACGATTTCAAATATCGAACATGCAACGTTAGTCGTTGATTCTGTTGTGTTTATGCAACGCGGACGTTTGGAGAGAATTCTTTCAAACGTAGAATCAATTTCGACTAACATTCGAAATAATAACCAAAAACTCAATAACATTATTCAAAATTTCTCGCAAATGAGCGATTCGTTGGCAAAAGCAAATCTCGTTTCTGTGATTCGCAAAACCGATGTAACGCTGCAAAAAGTCAATTCTCTCGTTGACAAAATAAATAACGGCAAAGGAAGTATTTCTCTTTTGTTAAATGATGATAGTTTGTATGTGAATTTGCAACATTCTTCGCAAAATCTAAATCGTTTATTAGTCGATATTCGCGAGAATCCGAAGCGATACATTCATTTTTCCCTTGTTGATAGAGGAAAAACATATTTATTTTTAGATTCTGTAACGTTAAAAAAAGTTAAAAAAGATACTTTACTCAAAAAATAAACGTTTAAATAAAATTTTCGTCCATTCGTTTAATTCTCAAAGTGCGATTATATTGCATTCGAAAAATTCCGTAACCAAGCATCGCTAATATTGGGAAAAGAAAGTTAAAATATTTGATTAAAATTTTCTTTTCATCGTTTATCTCGTCTATTGGTCGTGAAGTAACGGTTGCGGTGCGAAGTTCCATTAATCCTGTGTCGTCAGAGAGCCAATCTATCGCATTGACAATAAAATTGATGTTGTCGGGCTGAAGTTGTTGCATTTCTTGTCCCGTGCCATTTATTGCGAAGTCGCCGTCTGAGACAACAACAATTTTCCATTCTTTGTGGTTGGAGAGTTTTTTGGTCAATAAACCTGCTACGGGAATATTTTTCAACGGAAAATCCTGCTGAATCCATTGTTTCTGAACATCAAAAATTAACGGTGCAGGACGAATTCCTGATTTCTCGGAAGTTTTTAACAACGAAATAAATTGTGTTTCGCCGTCACTTTTAAACGTTAAAGGAGAAGCAAATTGCAAAATTACCTGTTCTAAACCCTTCGTAATTGCGTGATTTTCAAACGTTTTGATTATCGGTAAATATGGAAAAGGCACTTGCGTTGTAATTTGATACGCACCCTGACGTTGTGCCAAATTGACAAACGCACAACTCACATCTATGACAAAACTTTTTTCAATAGTTAAACCTTTTTGCGACAGCCAATTTTCAACTCCTGTTGTATGAACATTGCCTGAAGCGGTTGAAAAATCACCGACAACGTTATCGCAACCAATAAATAATCTGCCTCCGTTGTTTAAAAAATTGTCTAATTTCAGAAAATCTTGCGGCGAAATCGTATCTTTTGGAGAAAGCAAAACGGCAGTTTTAAATTTTGTTAAATCGACAGCCGAATCTTTCAAATCCACCGTTGAAATATTATATAATATCGACAAAGCAGCGTAAACTTGCGGTATTGCGTTTAATGTTGGTTCGCCGTGACCCTGCAAATAAGCGATAGTTGGTTTGTCCGTGATAGAAATTTTTTTGATACTTGACGACAAGACATATTCCATCGAAGAACCCGAATGTATAAACGGCACAATTTCTTTTCTGTCTCCGATTTGCAAAACGGCACCCATATACGCTTTTTGCTGCTTGATTTGGTCTTTTTCGCGAACATCTAAAATAATTGGTTGCACACCTGAATGCAATGCTTTATTTTCTGTTTGCTCGTCAGAGTTTGGATTTACAAATTCGTAACGCAAATTACTTTTTGCGAAGGTAGAATATTCTATGAGTAAATCTTTGAAATCTCGACGCACTTTTGCAATTTCAGGCGGCAAATCTTCCGAAAAATACGCAGTAACGGTCAGCGGCTCGTTGAGAGACTTTAAAATATCTTTCGTTGCTTTGCTCAAGGTATATGCGTTATCTTGCGTAAAATCAAGACGAAAAAACAATTTCGCTGCCAAGATATTCACTAAAATAACGACAGCCGCAACCAACAATAAATATGTGAAAATAGATTTTTTAGGTTTCATAGGAAAAAAATTTATCAAATTTCGCTACAAAAGTAAAAAATTTTCTCGAATAATCAATTTATTGAGTTGATTTTTTGAGAAAAAATATTTTTTCGAAAAAACAAAAATTGCTGTCTCTCGTTTACAAAATTAAACATTAAACAGCACAAAAAAATAGGAGATCTAACCGGGCTGTCTCTCGTTTACAAAATTAAACATTAAACAGCATTTTCGCAAATTATTTCCCGAATAAACTGTCTCTGTTGCACAAAATCGCAATATTAAACAGCTTGGCAAATTCACCGAGGAAATGATAAAAGTTGTTTTTTATTCACAAAATCGAACATTCAACAATTTAATTCCAAAATTTTTACCAAAATGAAAACAGTTATCTTTGTATCGCAAAATCGAACATTAAAAAACTACGGATTCTTCGGGGCGGTTCGTGATGCCGCATCTCGTTCACAAAATTGAACATTTTACAGTATGGTAAATACCATCGCATCAGGAAGTAATTGTTTTTTATTCACAAAATCGAACATTCAACAA
>DYQK01000005.1:10248-59149 GCA_020719385.1 Rikenella microfusus
ATTGTTTTTTATTCACAAAATCGAACATTCAACAACTGTGTGAGAATGGTGTCAGGGATTGGTATTTTTATTTTTCGTCTGTCAAGTTTTTTTGACAGACGAAAAAAATGATATTAAAGTTTAATTTTAGACAATTCAGAATTGTATCTCATAAACAATTCTGTCGCAATTCTTCGCAAATAAACCGCAACGCTGAGATTCGTAATATTTTCGGAGAAATATTGTGCCTCAGGATATTCGTTGTGCGAGAGATTATTTCTCAAGGACTCAATTTTTGCTCGTTCTTTTGCAAAATTCGGAAAATATCGGTAAAAAACATTCAAAATAGTGCTGAAATTGGTAAAATATTGTCCTTTTTGATTCAACTCGCGTTCTTTTTTCACCTCTTCGGCAAATTTTTCTAAAACTAATTTTTCAAAACGATGAATCAAAGAGAAAATATCGAAACGCACATCTTGATAATTTTCTAACTCGGTTTTTAAATCGGCAAGCGAAATATTTTTCACACTCACCCATTTAAACAAATTTTCCAAGCGGCTATCTTTTGTATAACGCACAAAATCGCCATAATTTCGTACTTTCAATGTTGTCTCAATGATTTTTCCAAAAATTTTCATACTGCACGGCACTTGAACATTCAAAATGCCATTCGTATTTGCGTTTATTTCCGCTAATTTGAAATTTTCGCCCAAAATTTTCACTTTCAAATCGGCTTGTTTTTGGTGATAAGTAAAAATTTCTTTCACCATCAAAAACAACAACATATCTTGCACTTTGTTAAAACGAATTATTTTCTCGTTTTGCAAAAATTTGTTAAATTTCCCTAACGCAGACTCGCGGTAAAGTTTTGAAATTTCGACATTTCGCGAATCTAAGGGTTTTTGAGGCAATTTATAAATTTGCTGCGACCAATTTTTGCAATTCGAAGATAATTCTGCAACCGAGAAATAATTTTCCAACAATTTATTCCCGCTTCTCTTGCCGAGTAACAAATTTAAAATTTTATAACTTCGCTTGAAATTATAAAATTCCTGCGACTTGTCTTTTTCAACTTCTGCGAAATAATTTTGAATCAAAAAAACGGAATTACATCTGCCTTGAGCAAATTTTTTCATCTTGTCGTTTCCATTTTCAGAAAACCATTTTTTCAAACCCTCGTTAAACATTCCCCGCGGCAGTGAAATCGGATTTTCAGAATATGTTTTTGCCAAATTTCTGTAATATTCCGTATCTCTCACATTCCATTTTTTTCGTTTGGGATGCAAAAAATATTCAGAAACATTCTTCCCCATTACAATTTTTTTCAAACACTCCTCGAAATATTCCTTGCGTTTTATCAAATAAGCGATGAAAAAATCAACAATAGTTAAATGATTTTCAGGATTCAATTTTTCCAAAAACGGATGTTTATTTTTCGAAAAAGTTAACGCACAATTGAGAAAAAGATTTTTCAACAAATGTTTATGCTGCGAGTACGAAGTCAAATATGATTGCAAAACTTGATAATTCAACGAAGTAATCTTGTCCTTGCCCGCACCGTCAAGAGAAGGCTGCAAATTTAACATATCTTTTGCGAGAAACTTCGCAAGAGAACCCGATTTTATTACAACAAATTTCTTTTTCCCAATCTTGTTGCCCTTGTCCTTTAACTTGTCTCGTTTCACTTTAATTTTTTCAATTAACCGCTGACAACGTTCAACTTCGTTGCGAATTTTATTTCCTGCAAATTTCTTAAATTTTTCAGAAATATTGACTTTTTTATCCAGCAGATAATCTTGCATTTCAACAGGAATATCAGAAATATCGATTTGATATTGCGAGTTCAATGTATTTTTAACATTTTCCTCCGAATCGGGCAACATTTCTCCCGTATGAATATCGGAAAAAAGTTTGCGAAAATTTTTGATATGAGAGTCAATAATTTTTTCTGCTGCCGCAAAACCATCAACAGTATTTTTTTGCCCCAAAATTAAACCGTAAAAAACCAACGCAGGAAGTTCATACGCACTGAGAAAACAATCGGGAACATCGCAATGCGTTTTCCCATCATCTAATTCGGGCAAATGAATATTATCGCCGACTTTTTTCAACGCAATTTGATTTGCGTTTAAATGATATCTCGGAAAAGCATTTGTGATGTATTTTTGTGCAAAATTCTTCGGTGGAGTTGGCAATTTTTCCTTTGCCTCGTCCCAAATTAAATTATCCCATTGCTCTTTTTTCGCAGAATTTACCTCATTTAAACGAGCAAACGTTTTCAAACCAACACTGAGATTGCGTTTTCTTGTCTCGCCGTCAATAGTTTTTTTGTCATAAAATTTATAAAAATATCGTCCCAATTTTATGTGAAAACGAAATTGCGGGAAAAGTTTCAATTCGTCAATAAAATTGAGTGCGAAGAAAGCGAAACGATTATTCATTCGGATGAAATTACTCTCGTTTTGGTCGCTTTCTTTGATATTCGAGATAAAACTAATTTTATCTTTTTTCTGCAAAAGTTCAAAAACAGGTTTCGGAAAACGCTTCAATTCGTTGAGAATATCTAATCCCAAAGCAAGTGTTGAGTCGGTACTTTCTACGCGGTGCTGCGGAATTCGAATGGAATAAATCGCAAAGAAATCGCGAAAAATGTCGTTAAAATGTTGCTTAACGTGGTTTATTAGGTCTATGGAGTCTTTTTTCTCTAAAAATAAACTCACAAAAAAGACAAAACCTTTTTCAGTTAACTTTTTTTCTCGTTCAAAATGATACAGAAAATTCGGATTTTCCTTTGGTCTTCTCGTAATTCTATCTTTCCCCTCCAAACGTCTAAAACATGACAATTCATTTTCCTCCCATTTAAAACGTTCTTTGCCCATTCGCAGCGAAGTGTCGAAAATAAAATCGAGATATTTGAAAAAATTATCTCTCTCCTCATCGTTTCGAAAACGCATTACTGCGTAATCATAATGCGTATAAAAATTTCTCCAATCATTTAAAAGTTGAAAAAACGATTTACAAAGATTATATAACAACTTTGTACCTTCTTTTTCTGAAAAGGGTTTATTATTTTTCAATGCAATATTGCGTTCTGTCTCAATAATCGGAGCAAAAAATGGGAAATGTTTAAGAATTAGTCGTTCAGACTTTTGTGAAAGAGATTGGTCGTTGCCGTTTAACGCCTCAATAATTGGCATTTCGCATAAATTTTCCTCATCACAGGGAACTTCTCCTAATAAATTTGCTATATGAGAGAGAGTCAAATATGCATTTTGCCTCGCAAGATTGAGATAAATGGCAAAAAACCATTTTTCATCGTGATTTTTCCAATTATAATAAACCATAAATGTCTTTTTTCAAAAATTTTTAAAACACAAAAGTAAACATTTTTCTTCAAAAACAAAATTTTTTCGTTTAAATTGTCTGAATATCGTTAAGTTTTCTGTAAATACCGTTTTTCTGCATTAAACTCTCGTGATTTCCGCTTTCGACAATCTTCCCCCCGTGCAAAACATAAATAATATCGGCGTGGCGAATTGTTGACAAACGGTGTGCGATAACAATAGAAGTCCGATTTTTTAACAATTTCATTAACGCATCTTGCACCAAATATTCCGATTCTGTATCAAGAGCTGAAGTTGCTTCGTCAAGAATTAAAATCGGAGGATTTTTCAAAACCGCCCGCGCAATGCTGATTCGTTGTCTTTGACCGCCTGAAAGTTTTGTGCCTCTGTCGCCGATATTGCTTTGATATTTATTTTTCATTTCCATAATAAAATCGTTGGCATTGGCAACTTTTGCGGCAGAAATAATTTCTTCTTGCGAAGGATTTCTCACTCCGAAGGCAATGTTATTGAAAATCGAATCGTTAAATAAAATACATTCTTGATTCACATTGCCCATTAAATTTCGAAGATCCTGAATTTTGTAATTTTTTATTGGAATTCCATCAATAAGAATTTCGCCTTCGGTTACATCAAAAAATCGAGGCAAAAGGTCGACTAATGTTGATTTTCCTGACCCCGACTGTCCGACTAGGGCAACGGTTTTTCCTTTTTCAATTTTAAACGAAATATTTTTCAACACATATTCCTCCGAATATTTAAACGAAACATTTTTAAACTCAATACTTTCTCTAAATTCCGAGACAGAAACAGGGTTCTCGATTTCTAAAATATCATTTTTTGCTTCTAAAATCAAGTTTATTCGGTCTATTGACGCTAAACCTTTCTGCATCGCATAATACGCAGACGAAAAAGACTTCGCAGGATTAATAATTTGTGAAAAAATCGCAATATAACCAATAAACGCCTCAGGCGGCAAATTGCTTTTTTCCAGCAAAACTAAATTTCCGCCATAACACATCACAATTATTAACACCAAAACGCCCAAAAACTCACTCACAGGACTTGCCAAATATCGTCTTCGATGTGCTTTGTTCATCAAAATTGTATAAATTTTATTTGCATTTCGAAAACGTTGCCACATTTTTTGCTCCGCATTGAAGGCACGAATTATCCGCAAACCGCTAAGGGTTTCGTCAATAATACTCAATAAAACGCCCATTTTTTGCTGCACTCTTCCTGAAACTTTTCGCAATTTTTTTCCTAATCTTCCAATTATCAAGCCGCTAATCGGTAAAAGAATCAAGACAAAAATACTAAGTTCGACACTCATAAAAAACAAAGTGAGGACATAAAAAATGATAGTCAAAGGTTCTTTGAAAATCATTTCCAAAGAATTTAAAATTGACCACTCAACTTCCTGAACATCGCTTGTCATTCGAGCAATAATATCACCTTTTCGTTCATTTGAGTAATACGAAAGCGGAAGTTCAAGCGTTTTTCTATAAATTTTGTTGCGAATATCTTGCACAATTCCGTTTCGCATTGCGGTAATATGATAATTTGCGAGATAGATAAACAAATTTTTAAACAAAATCATTGTTACCACAAAGCCGCTGACGATGAAAAGTGCAGTATTTTTCCCGTTTTCTAAAATTATTAAGTTTAAATAATAATAACCATGTTGCAGCAACGTAGTTATTGAGAAATCGAAGTGCGAAGGTGCTTGTGTTTGTTGTACTTTTCCGAATAAAATTCCCAGAAAAGGCACTATCATTCCGATGGAAAAAAGTGAAAATAAAATTTGAAGAAGATTAAAAGAGACATTTAACCCAACCAATCTTTTATACGGCAAAACATATTCCTTGATGAGATGAAAAAATTTTTTCATAAAAAATGTTAATTTTCTTTTTCAATAACATAATTCCACAATTCTTTTCCCTGAACACTAAAACATCGAATCGTGATTTTTCGATTTTTAAAAGTATCTGAAACTTCAAAAATTCCAAAATTTCTCTCAAAAACGGCTGTTCCTTCGACTCTAAAATCATTTTTTTCCTTCACCGCAGAATACGAAGGTGTTGATAATAAAGGAGATATCGTTGCTTCGTAAATTGTTGGCTGTCCCTGTTTTTTCAAAACGCTCATCTCGGAATAATGTCTGTCGCCGACAAGAAAAATGACATTTTTTATATTATTTTGAACAATAAAATCAATAATTTCCTGTCTCTCGTTTTGAAAACCATTGTTCATATACGTTTCGAAATCCTTCACTGAAGTTAAAAATTGTCCGCCTAAGACAACAAATTTAAACGTTGCCTCGCTTGTGGCAAGAGAATTTTTCAACCATTCGAGTTGTTGTTTGCCTAATTGCGTTTTATTTTCTCCGACTTTTTTATTGGGTTCGCGGTAATATCGGTTGTCAAGCATAATAAAATCTACGTCATTCCATCGAAAAAACGACATTGTCCCTTTCATATCGTTGAAACCGTAAGAAGTATTTGCCCAAAAAAGTTCGAAAGCCTTGAGTGTTTCGTCTTTTTTCCAAAAACTGCCGTCCGTGTCGTTGTCGCCTGCGTCGTGGTCGTCCCAAATTGCGTATTGATGAACGCTTGCCAAAAACGCCTGCATTTGCGGAAACGAACGCGTGTGCGTGTAACGATGAACGATTCCTGTCCAACTGCCCCAATCTGCCTCGCGAAGATAAATGTTATCGCCGAGCCAAATCATAAAATCGGGTTTTTTCTCAAGCATTTTTGGGAAAATCTCGTATTCGCCGCCATAACCTTTTCCCGGACGGTCATATTTCTCTTCATTCACATAAGTGCCGCTTCCTGTTGCAAACGAAAAATTTGGTGGTTCGGTGCGAAACTTCCAAATCGGCAAACTTTGAAATTCTGTTTTGTACGACAAATTAATTTTTTGGTTATTGATAAAAAGTTCATACTCATATTTTGCACCTGCCTCGACACTGTCTGCCAACAACTTTGCTGTAAACCCCGATTCTTTGCGAGTTTTAATAACATTGGTCCAAAAAACTTGCGATTTATTCGCAACATTTTGATAACGAATTTTCACTTCAGCGGCTTTTTTTGTCTGTACCCAAAGCAAAACTTCCCGCATTTCCGCATAACCAACCATTGGTCCGGACTGCAACAAATTTTCTTGCGAAAAAGAATTTAACGCAAAAAATGTCAAAATTAGGAAAAAATATTTCATTTTTTTCAAAAAATTTATTGAGAAATGTCGAAGATCGGCATTTCTGTGTTAAAAAAAGTTAAATTTTTATTTACTCAACGCTTCCGAACCTCCAACAATTTCAAGAATTTCTTTTGTAATGGCGGCTTGTCTCGCTTTGTTGTAATTTAATCGAAGTTCTCGCAAAATATCTCCTGCGTTGTCGGTTGCTTTGTGCATTGCAGTCATTCTTGCTCCGTGTTCAGAGGCAACAGAATCGAGAAATGCTTTGTGTAACTGAATTTTTAACGCTTTGGGAATCAACACTTTAACGATATAATCTTTGTCGGGTTCAATTATATAATTGTTTCGAAACTTCGAAGTTTTTTTTGCAATTTCTTTGGGCGAGATGGGTAAAAATTGTTCAACCGTTAGGATTTGAAACGCAGCATTTCTAAATTGGTTGTAAATGACTAAGATTTTGTCATATTTTTTTTCGACAAAAAAATTCATCAACTTCTCTGCCAGCGGAGCAATATTTTCGTACTGCAAATGGTCTAAAAGTTGATGAGGCGTCTCAAGAATGTTAAAATTTTTATTTTTTAACATATCGAAAGATTTTTTTCCTGCCAAAATAAAATCAATATTCTTTTCAGAAAATTGTTTTTGATAAGTTGTTTGCAAAAGCGAAAGCGTTTTTCTCACGACATTCGAGTTGAATGCTCCGCACAAACCTCGATTCGAAGAGATTAAAACCATCAAAATTTTATTTGTCTCTCTTGCCTGTGCGTATGGATTGTCTTGAAAATCAACGTCTTTGTCGCAAACATTTGATAGAATTTCGTTTAATTTTTGCGAGTAAGGACGAATGGCAAGAACCGCATTTTGTGCTTTTCGCAGCTTCGCTGCCGAAACCATTTTCATTGCACTTGTAATTTGTCTTGTCGAAATGACCGAACTAATTCGAGTACGAATTTCTTTTAAATTTGCCATAAAAGAAAATTTTTTTTTGCAAAAATATATGTTTTTTTCGATTTTTTAAACTTTTTTCGAAAAAAATATCGATTTTCTTGTATCAGAAAAGATTGTTTGTCGAAATTTTTATCGAAAAATTTTTCACAAAAATATAAAAATTTTGTGAAAAATAAAAAATTAATTTAATATTTTTTTTACTTTTGCAAAAAAATTATTTTTATTTATGGATTCGATTTTATCTTGGGCAAAAGAATTGAACATTGCCATTACGGTTTGCGATTCGGAAGGAAATATCTTAGAAATGAATGATAAATCGGTTTTAACGTTTGAGAAATATGGCGGTAACTCATTGATTGGCAAAAACTTAGCCGATTGTCATCCTGATGTAGCGAGAGAAAAACTTTTCGCGTTATTGAAATCGCAAAAGACAAATTGCTACACTATTGAAAAAAATGGTGTGAAAAAATTAATTTATCAAACGCCGTTTTTCGAAAATGGTGAATACAAAGGTTTTGTCGAGTTTTCAATAGTTTTACCGCAAGAAGTTCCGCATTTTATCAGAAAATAAAATGAATTTTGAGTCAATAAAAAAAATTGCTTGCGAGACAATTTCGTCAGAATTTCTCGCAATACAAAAATTAATCGATTTTGTAAACGATGATTTCGCAAAAGTAGTTCAGTTAATTCTGCAAAGTACGGGCAGAGTTATTGTTACGGGAATCGGGAAAAGTGCCATAATTGCCCAAAAAATTACAGCAACCCTCAATTCGACAGGCACTCCTGCGATTTTTATGCACGCCGCCGACGCAATTCACGGAGATTTGGGCATTGTTCAGCCCGATGACATTGTTATCTGTCTTTCGAAAAGTGGTTCTTCGCCTGAAATAAAAGTTTTAGTGCCGCTGATAAAAAATTTTGGCAATTCAGTTGTTGCGATAGTCTCAAATGCGGAATCGTTTTTGGCAAAAGAAGCCGATTTTGTGATTCAGGCAACCGTAGAACGCGAGGCTTGTCCCAATAATTTAGCCCCGACCAACAGCACAACTGCTCAGTTGGTTATGGGCGATGCTCTTGCGGTTTGTCTCTTGGAATCTCGCAATTTTTCGACAGAAGATTTTGCGAAATATCACCCTGGAGGAATGTTGGGCAAACAATTATATCTCAAAGTACGCAATTTGTACGTTCATAATGAAGTTCCAAAAGTTTCTGTCAATGAAAATATAAAAAATATTATTCTCGAAATTTCTTCGAAAAGATTGGGATGTTGTGCGGTTTTGAACGAAAATAGGTTAGTCGGAATCATTACTGACGGCGATTTGCGGCGAATGTTGCAAAAACATATTGCAGTCGAAAAACTGACGGCACTTGATATTATGTCGGAAAACCCAAAAACAATTCAGAAAGAAGAACTTGCCATTCGGGCTTTCGAGATAATGAAAAAAAATAACATCACGCAACTTTTGGTGATGGAAAATAATGAATATTTGGGAATTGTGCATTTGCACGATTTGCTCAAGGAAGGGTTTATTTAACTTTTTAAAACTATGAAAATCAAGACTTTAACGATTCTTTTTTTCTTTTTTGCTCTTTCCACACATTCTCAATTTTCGGTTTTGAAAATTCAGGGAGATGTTTTTCTGCAAACGCAAAATCGACAATTAAAAATTGGCGATAAAATTTCGGACAAAGATATTTTAATTTTTGGTTCGATGCGAGATAAAATTTCTTTGTTTCACAGCGAAAAAGGTTGCGTGCAGGCAATTCCCAAAACCTCGATGACCGTAATGTTGATGGACGTCTTAGTGGTTAATAATCAACGAGATACACTTCGAAAAATGGGCAGCGACTTGAGCGTTTATTTTTGCAGCGACTCAATAATAATTATTGGCGAGGTGCTGCAAAAACGAATTCCGTTTAGTTATAAAATGTCTGAAAAATCGTTTTTCCGCATCGAAATGATTTATGGAGAAGCCGAGATTTTAACCGATTTAAAATTTAACGAAGACACACTTTTGATTTCTCGAAATGATATTTATAAGGTTGATAATCAAGAAATTGACAAAACAAAACTTTCAAAAGTTCAACTTTTTTACAGAATTTCGAGTAAATATAAAACTGCTATTTGCCGAAATTTGCGGTTAATTTTTCTTGATAAAACGCAAATTCAAAAATCAACAGATGTTATTGTTGCCGAAATGCGTAAAGCAAAATTGTCTGACACTGAAATAACGAAACTTGTATGTATTTTTCTAAATCAAAATTATGGAATTCCTGACGAAGCAAATTTTCATAATTGGATTTTTGAAACGTATCAGTTGAAAAAAGAGTAAAAAATTCTGTCTGTCTTTGCACAGACAGAATTTTTTTGAGAGATTTTTTTTTATAAAAATTAATTTTTATTTTTGCAAAAATATTTTTCAATGAAATATTACATTGTTGCAGGCGAGGCTTCTGGCGATTTGCACGCTTCGAATCTGATGAAAGAATTGAAAAAAATTGATAAAAACGCAATTTTTCGAGGTTTCGGTGGAAATTTGATGCAAGAAGAAGGTATAATTCTCACTAAACATTACAAAGACCTCGCTTTTATGGGGCTTTTTGAAGTGTTGCGAAATATTCGTACCATTTTAAAAAATTTCTCGATTTGCAAAAGAGATATTCTTGATTTTCAACCCGATGCAGTCATATTAGTCGATTATCCTGGGTTTAATTTGCGAATGGCAAAATTTGCAAAGTTAAACAATTTTAACGTTTTTTATTATATTTCGCCGAAAATTTGGGTATGGAAATCTTCAAGGGCAAAAATTATTAAACAATTTGTTGACAAAATGTTCGTTATTTTTCCTTTCGAAAAAGATTTTTATCGCAAATTTGATTACGAAGTTGAGTATGTCGGTAATCCTTTGTGGGATGCTTTGCAGGAAGAAATTTCAGAAAATGTTGATTTTCAAGGTTTTACAAAAGAATTTTCTCTCGAAAACAAACCAATTATCGCACTTTTACCCGGAAGTCGCAGACAGGAAATAAAATTGTTGTTGCCTGAGATGATAAAAGTTGTCTCGCAATACAATGATTTTCAATTTGTTA
Organism: Rikenella microfusus; assembly: GCA_020719385.1. Taxonomy (GTDB): domain Bacteria; phylum Bacteroidota; class Bacteroidia; order Bacteroidales; family DYQK01; genus DYQK01. The sequence continues at coordinate 20,811 of DYQK01000005.1, forward strand.
TCGCTGCATCACAGTCTATTGAGAGAAGTTTTTACGAGAAATTTATAGAAACCTCGAAGGTCTATCTCGTTTATAATCAAACATATAAGTTGTTAAAGCACGCAACGGCGGCATTGGTAACTTCAGGCACAGCAACGTTGGAAACTGCACTTTTCGAAGTGCCGCAGGCAGTTTGTTACAAAATGAATGCTGCCACTTTTCGCATTGGAAAATTGATTATTGACGTGAAATTCTTTTCTTTGCCAAATATTATTATGAATCAGGAAATTGTGAAGGAATTTTTGCAATTTGATTTGGCTGAAAAAATGAAAAATGAATTGGACAAAATTTTGTTTGATGTTCATTATCGCAAAGAAATGTTAAAAAATTATAAAATTCTCAAAGAAAAGTTAGGGGAAAGTGGTGCTTCGCAAAAAACAGCTGAAAAAATTTATTCTAAAATTGTTTATTAACTCAAATTTTATAAAAAATGGAACCTACCGCATTGATTTATAGTTCGCATGATAGAGGCGACTATTTGCATCGAAAATGGATTGTTGAACGTGCATTGGAAAATCCTATCAATAAAACGGTTTTATATTTACCTTTTTCGTCAGGTGAGAAGGACCAGGAATATTCTTGGGGAACATTTCGTTGGTATTTTGATAAGTTTAAATCGGAAGGTTTAGTTGCCAAAACTTGTTTTTGGAAACCCAATATGTCTCGTGACGAGGCGGCTGAGGTTTTGCAATTAGTCCGCGATAGTGAAGTTGTGATTCTTGGCGGCGGAAGTACTTTCGCAGGTTTCGACAGATATGACGGTCTCGGAACAAGTTTCGACGACGATTATACGCATTTTCGGGCAATTTTGTACGAGAGACAAGCCGCAGGAAAACTCACTGTTGGGTTTTCGGCAGGAGCAATGCAGTTAGCCGATTTTTGTCCCAGTGATGATTTTCATAAACCGTACAGTTTAATTCACAATGTTACCGTTACGTTGCATCACGAGTGGTCGCGTGAGGGCGAACTTGCCCATATTGGTCGTTCTTATCCGAATCATTTTGCTTTTGGTTTGCCCAATGACGCAGGTATTGCGTCTGCGTTTGGTTATTTGCCTTCGGGTAACAAATGGCAAATTCTTCGATTTATCATTGATAGTTCTTGGGACAGAGCCGAGGATGCGTTTCATATGAAAACAAGAATGGGAATGGGAATCGATCATTTTTATCTTGACGGCAGAAAATGGACTTTTTATGAAGGCGATAGAATGATTCAAATATTTTCTCCTGATTATGCTTATCGCGGTGCGTGGATTTTGCCCGCCAATCAAGCGACATTTTTCGATTATTGGACTCAACAGCCAACTATTTTTACGTCTGTTGAACATATTTTCGCTGTTCATTAAACATTTTTTCTCAATATTTCTCACCTTTTCAAAAAAGGTGAGATTTTTGTGTATTTTCTTTTCAATATTTCTCAATTTTTTTTTATTTTTGCAAAAAATTTTATTTCGAAAAAAATGTTACGAGTAGATTATATAAAAATCGAGAATTTTAAAATTTTCGATGAGTTAATAATTAAATTGGAACACCCAACTTTGATTATTGGTCCGAATAATTCGGGGAAAACAAGCATTATTCAGGCTTTTGTTTTGTGGAATTTGGCTGTTCGCTTGTGGCAAGAGAGAAAAGTGAAAAATAATAAAAAAAGTTTAGAACGAGGAATTGGTTTAAATCGTTTAGAAATTACACAAATTCCAACTAAGACAATAAATTTTCTCTTTACGCACACTCGCACACAACATAGTAAGAATCAAAAAATAAGAATTTCGATTTCTGTTGGTTTATTTTTCGAAAATAAAATTAAGGAATGCGAAATTCATTTTTATCATTATAATCCTGATTTAATTTATTGTATTCCTTCTGATGAAACTTTAAAAAATACAGAGTTGTTAAAATATGCGGCATCAATAGAGGTAAATTTATTGTATCCGATGTCAGGAATCGAGACTTCAGAGAATTTATTGCAACTTGGGGCTATCAAAAAATTTATTGGTCGCGGACAAACAGCGAGCGTTTTGCGGAATATTTGTTGGTATTTATATGAAAATTCGAAAGAAAAATGGGAGAGATTAAAAAAATTAATGAAAAAATTATTTGATATTGAGTTAGGTATTCCTCAATTTGTCGAGAGTGATGGGACAATTCAGTTAAATTATTCTTATAAGGAAAAAACAGCAGAGAGTAAACGGAATATTTCTCACGTTCTCGATATTATGCAGGCAGGCAGAGGGCAAAATCAGGTTTTGTTGTTGCTTGCTTATATTTTAAATTATGAGAATTCGATTCTTTTGATAGATGAACCCGATGCACATCTCGAAATGTTGCGAAGAGCTCAAATTTTTGATGTTTTAAAAAATATTTCTCAAGAACAAAATTGTCAGTTGATAGTTGTAACGCATTCAGAATCCTTATTAAATGAGGAGGCAAAAGTTGTTTTTTTAATTGACGGCAAGAATGTTGATGTTGAAAATAAAAATGATTACAGATTTATTAAAGATTCGTTGTTAAATTATGGTATTGAACATTATTATAAGGCAAGAATTTTTAAACGAATTTTATATTTAGAAGGCAGCACCGACAAGGATATGTTAGCTGTTTTTGCAAAAAAGTTAAATCATCCTGTTTTAAACATTTTGGAAGACAGAATTTTTGTTTATTATACTCAAAATATAGTTAACGAGAGTACTTTGGAAAACGAGATTGAGCGAAAATCGGGTTATTTTCGTTCTGCGAAGTCTCATTTTCAGGCAATTCAAAAATGTGTTTCAGAAATTCGAGGTATTGGAATTTTTGATAACGACAATAAAAATCGAAAAAGTGAAATTACTGAAAATTTTGCTACTCTTTATTGGAAAAATTATGAGTTGGAGAATTATTTTATTTTTCCTGAAACAATTATTCGTTTTGCAAAAAAATATTACAAGAATTTAGAAAAATACGTTATGATGCCGAATCGAAAAATAGAAAATTTGGAAAAATGTATTGAAGCGAATTTTTTATTACCGATTTTTGAGTCTGAAAAAGAAATTTCTGAGTGGAAAAATTTGGGGCAATCTTTGAAAAGAAAATATTTTATGAAAATGTCTTCTGATAAAAAAGCGAGTGAATTATTAGAAAATACGTTGAAAAAATTTGCAGAATCGGAAGGAGAGAGTATTTTATTAAACAAAGGGAAGTATTATCTGTTGATAGATTTTTTATCACTCGACGAGATTGATGAGGAAATAATAGAAAAATTAAACAAAATGAATGAATATTTGTCTGTTTAAAATAAAAATTTGTAAATTAAACTTATCTTTTGTAAATTTATATAAAATTTTTTAAAAAATTTTTGATAAATTTAATTTTTTTTCATAAATTTGAGGCAAAAATTTTATACTTTTGAGGTTAAAAACGTTATTAATCTTTTTCACAATGAAAAAATTTATACCAATATTTGCGTTATGTTTATTTGCTCTTTTGAGTTGCGAGAAGTCTGAGGATGGTCATTATTCTGTTGACAGAGTAGTTTATCCTGGTTCGTTGATAACTCGCAAAAATACGCTCTTTTACACCAGTGCAATAAAAGATTCGGTGATAAAAGTAAAAGCAAATTATGCAGTAATTCAAGGAAAGTTTACCAGCGTGGGTGTGGAGGACAATATCGAAAGGTATGGACATTGTTGGTCAACGACTAATCCTCCTTACGTTACTACGGATGAGAGTAATTGGGAATTGTGTTCCGACCCAATTAAAATAGGAAATTTTACGGTTCGCACCGACAGTTTATTTCCAGAGACAAAATATTATGTGCGTTCTTTTGCCATTTCGAAAAATGGAAAAGATACTGCTTATAATCCTGTTGTTGATTCCTTTACAACTGCTTCGTACATCAATGCGTGGTTTAAACGCAAAGAATTTAGTACGCAAGGCATCAAAGATGCGGCATATTTTTCTATTAGGCAAGATATTTATCTTGTCGGTGGGCATGACGGTCTGAATTATCTGAGGAGTGTTTGGTGTTATAATGCAGAATTTGGGACTTGGTCGCAAAAAACAACATTAGGTGGCGAGCCGCGTTCTTGTGCAACAGGTTTCGGAGCAAATGGCAAAGGTTACATCATCGGCGGTGAGGACAGAAAGAAGGATGTTCGCAATGATGTTTGGGAATTTACTCCCGAATCAAACGAATGGCAGCGAAAAGTAGATTTTCCACGAGGAAAACGAAAAAACGCAAGTGCTTTTGTCGTTACAACCGAATCGGGAAAAGACAGATGTTATTACGGTTTAGGTGAATTGAAAAACGGCAGTTGCGTTGGGGATTTTAGCGAGTACGTTCCTTCTCGCGACCCAGGATATGGCGGAAGCACCGAAAATGTTTGGATAGAAGTTGCCCCAATAAACGAATATGTTGGTCGCGCTTCAGCCGTTTCGTTCAGTATTTCTGGAATGGGATTTATCGGCACAGGTTTTACTCGCGAACTTTCAGGTGACTCAACATTTCACAAAGATTTATTCCGTTATGAACCAAGTTCACAAATCGGAGTAGACAAAGGTGTTTGGGTGCGTTGTTTGTCAATGCCTGTTTACGCACCTTCGCGTGCCAATGCTGTTGCGTTTTCTATTGATGAAATGGGTTATGTCGGAACAGGAGAGACGCAAGAACACGTTTTACTAAGAGATTTTTATCAATACGACCCCTTCAATGACCGTTGGACAAGAGTTATTGACTTCGGCATAGATCAAACAGGCAGACCACTTTTCTCTATTCAAGGTTTAAAAGATGCTGTTGGTTGTCAGATTTATGTCAAGAAAAACAGTAAAGTTATCAGTCGTGGTTTTGTTGGTTCAGGTTTTAACGGAGAAATACGGGTAAATCATTGGTTGGAATACCTTCCTGATAACACTAATCAATAATTTTAAAATTGTTTTACAATGAAAAAGTTGTTTTTTCTCATTTTTTTATCTTGCGGAAGTTTATTTTCGTTTGCACAGTGGGAATTTCAATACTTCGTAGTGCGTGCAGGAGCAAATTTTACTGTTACCGCCTCGCCGCAAGATTATGATTTCAAATTTCTCAAAACGCCAAGCGGCGATTTAAAATTATATTCCATTCCGATGGAGGAAAACGGTTATAATTATTCTTGGGGACAAAGTGCAGATTTGTGTTTTCATTATGATTTTTCTTCAGATAACGGCGGTTTTGTCATCGGAATCGGATACGAAAATAAAGGAACAAACTCGAAATACAAAACTTTGTATCAAAATCACACTATGGAAGAATGGAATCGCGTTCACGCATTGACCGTTCCTGCATACATCAAGTTGGGAAAGGAAATTTTTGAGAATCAGTCGTATTTCTTTGTCGGAGCTCAATACAATATGATAATGAGTTTTACACAAACACAAAAAGTCGATTGGACTTCTACTCTGAAAGTGCGAAACATTGAAGAAGACGAATTTCAAAAAAACAGTTTCTCTTTTTTGATGGGTTTTAATTATTTGTTTTTCAATTTTGAACTCGATTATCACCCAAAAAGTTTCTTTAACAAAGATTATATTTACAAAAACAAAGACCGCGAGGACGACCCCGCCAATTTTGCGAATATTAAACCTTACGAAACGCAACCGCAAAATATGTTTTTTCTAAAAACGAGTGTTTGTGTGCCGATTTCAGAATGGACTACAAGCAAAAATTGGTCGCTTCAGAAAGTTTGGCGGAAATTACAATTTTGGAGATAAAAATATTCTCATTTTTGCAAAAAAAAATATCTCCTCGCAAAATTTTGAGGAGATATTTTTTTCACTTGTTTATGAAAAAATGATTTATTTCTTAGGTGGATGATTTTCGTTGTCGCCGCAGCCCTTGCCGTGTCCTTGTCCGCAACCTTTACCTTTGCCGTGTCTTTTCCCCATTCCTTGTCCGCGGTCGTCATCTTTTGGATGATGCATATCAAATTGAATGCGTTGTTCATCGGTCAATAATGCTCGAACGTCTTGGTGAAAAGCAGATTTTTTCTTCATCATTGTCGTTTTAATTGCACCCATTTCATCAATAAGTCGATTTATCGCAGCCATATCGGGTTTGTCGGCAGTCGAGAGTGAACGAAGTTGTGCTTTTTTCTCGCCAAGTTGATTTTTCAAAGTCATCATTTCTTTGTGATGCGGAAGTTTTAACTTTTCGATTTTACCTTTTTGGTCATCCGTCAATTTAGGAATGTCGCAAAAACAGGGACCAACAGCACAACATTGCCCTTTTCCGCCTTCACATTTTTTATCGGGCTGTGCCGAGAGGTTGAGATTTAAACCCAAAAACATTACTGCCAAAAAAAACGCAGCAAAAAACGACCTAAAATTTTGTGTTTTCATTTTCAAAAAATGATTTAATAAAAATTTGATTTCGTTTAATAAGACTTTCGAAAAGTAAAAAAGTTTAATATTTTGTGAAAAAATTTTTTCTTTGAGAAAAATTTATTAACTTTGCAAAGTTTAATTTTTTGTTAAAAAAATTTCTATGTCGTTGAAATATAAGGTAAAAGACCTTTCATTAGCCGATTGGGGCAGAAAAGAAATTACTCTTGCCGAACACGAAATGCCCGGATTAATGTCGCTTCGCAGAAAATATAGCAGCGAAAAACCGTTAAAAGATGTACGAATCACAGGTTCGTTGCATATGACTATTCAGACTGCGGTTTTAATTGAAACATTAGTCGAGTTAGGTGCAAATATTCGTTGGGCAAGTTGCAACATTTTCTCCACGCAAGACCACGCCGCCGCTGCTTTAGCGGAACGCGGTTTAAGTATTTTTGCTTGGAAAGGCGAAACATTGGAGGAATATTGGTGGTGTACCGAACAAGCATTAACTTTTTCTGACGGAAAAGGTCCCGAATTAATTGTTGATGACGGCGGAGACGCAACATTATTGATTCACAAAGGTTACAAAGCAGAGAAAAACCCTGAAACATTGAATGTTACTCCTTCGAATTACGAGGAATCTGTGATTTTAGATTTATTGAGAAAAACGCTCAAAGAAGATTCAACAAAATGGCATCGTTTAGTTTCTGACTGGAAAGGCGTTTCAGAGGAGACAACAACAGGTGTTCATCGACTTTATCAAATGATGGAAAAAGGTGAATTGCTTGTCCCTGCCATCAACGTTAACGATTCGGTTACAAAATCGAAATTTGATAATTTGTATGGCTGTCGCGAGTCTCTCGCTGACGGCATTAAACGAGCAACAGACGTAATGCTTGCGGGCAAAGTGGCTGTTGTCTGTGGTTATGGCGATGTGGGAAAAGGTTCGGCGCGTTCGCTGCGAGGTTATGGAGCAAGAGTTATTGTTACCGAGATTGACCCAATTTGTGCGTTACAAGCTGCTATGGAGGGTTTCGAAGTGAAACCCATCGAAGATTCGCTTGACGAGGCAAATATTTTCGTTACAACGACAGGAAATTGCGATATTATCACTATTGAACATATGGAAAAAATGAACGAGCAGTCAATAGTTTGCAATATCGGACATTTTGACAACGAAATTCAAGTTGACAAATTGCAAAATTACCCTGGAATTAAACACATCAACATTAAACCGCAAGTTGACCAATATGTTTTTCCCGATGGACACTCAATAATTTTGCTTGCTGAAGGTCGCTTAGTGAATCTTGGTTGTGCAACAGGACATCCGTCGTTTGTGATGAGTAATTCTTTCTCGAATCAAACACTTGCCCAAATTGATTTGTGGAAAAATCGAAATAATTACAAAGTTGGCGTTTATCGTTTGCCGAAATATTTAGACGAGGAAGTTGCAAGACTTCATTTGGAGCATATCGGTGTGAAACTCACTCAATTAACAGAAAAACAAGCAGATTACATTGGGATTTCTGTCAATGGTCCTTACAAAGCCGAACATTATCGCTATTAAAAATTTGTTTTTTCCTTTCGAAAACTAAAAATCTTTGAAAGGAAAACTTTTCTCAAAAAAAATTGTTTTTTCTCAAAAATTTTCGTATTTTTGTGAACATTTTAAATGAAATTTTATGGAAAAACCTGAAAAAATTATTTTTCAAACAGCCAAATACGATGATTTGGTGAAAATTGTTAACCTCACTGCACAAAAAGAAGTTTACATTTTTGAGGAATGGTTTAATTTTAATTATTCTTTGAGTATTGATGAGGAAAATTTTTTAATTGAACTCATTGATAAACATCGAGATATTTTGTCTTCGTATATTGAAGAGGAATTAAAAATGGAATTTATTGCGTTTTTACTTGGGAAAATTCGATTTCGCACCAAAAATAAACGTGGTTTTTATGACCGCCCACTAAAAGCAGTGATAAATAATGTTCCTTTTAACGGAAAAACTGATTTTATGGTTGCTTCAGGAATCGAAGAACCACAGAAACCATATTTTTTCATTCAAGAATTTAAACGCGAAGAGAAAGCAACGCACCCCAAGAATCAACTTCTTGCCGAATTGTTAGCGGCGATAGAGTTAAATAAAACAAATCTTATTCGCGGTGCGTACGTTTTGGGACGTTATTGGCATTTTATGATTTTAGAAAAAATGGCAGAAAATTCGTATCAATATTTTATCTCGAATTCTTTTGATTCGCTTGATTTTGAAAAGTTAAAACAAATTTATGTCTGTTTGCAGGCAGTTAAACTTGTTTATTGTAACGATTAAGATTTTTTGTTTCCATTTCTCACTGAGATGGAAACATTTTCTCACAAAAATTGTTTTTTCTCAAAAATTTTCGTATTTTTGTGAACATTTTAAATGAAATTTTATGGAAAAACCTGAAAAAATTATTTTTCAAACAGCCAAATACGATGATTTGGTGAAAATAGTGAAACTGAAAATGAGTGAAAATAAAACTTTATTTCGAGAATGGTTTCATTTTAAATATGAGTTGACAAAAGCGGATTTGCATTTTTTGAAAAAACTGATTAAAACTCACAAAGAAATTTTGTCTTCTTACTCGGAAGAGGATTTGAAAATGTATTTTATCAGCAACATTTTGAATCGAATCAATTTTATTCTTTCCGACAGACGTGGTTTTTTCGACAAACCGTTAAAAGCAAGAATAAATGAGGTAGAATTTAGCGGCAAAACTGATTTTATGGTTGCTTCAGGAATCGAAGAACCACAGAAACCATATTTTTTCATTCAAGAATTTAAACGCGAAGAGAAAGCAACGCACCCCAAGAATCAACTTCTTGCCGAATTGTTAGCGGCGATAGAGTTAAATAAAACAAATCTTATTCGCGGTGCGTACGTTTTGGGACGTTATTGGCATTTTATGATTTTAGAAAAAATGGCAGAAAATTCGTATCAATATTTTATCTCGAATTCTTTTGATTCGCTTGATTTTGAAAAGTTAAAACAAATTTATGTCTGTTTGCAGGCAGTTAAACTTGTTTATTGTAACGATTAAGATTTTTTGTTTCCATTTCTCACTGGGATGGAAACATTTTCTCTAAAATTATTTTTTGAAAAACATTTTTTAACGAAAAAATTATATATATTTGCAACGTTTATTTTATAACATAAATTTTTGATATAAACTTTTTATGAAAACCATCATCCAATTTATTTTAGATTCGCAAACCATAACTATTGATTTTCAACGAGATAAATATTCTCCGACCACAACAGTTTTGCAATATTTACGAAGTTTGTCGAATCATAAAGGAGTAAAAGAAGGTTGCGGCGAAGGCGATTGCGGTGCGTGCACCGTTGTGCTTGCCCAAAAACATCATTCCGAGAAACGTTTAATTTATCAGTCTTATAATTCTTGCTTAATTTTTTTGCCCGCGCTTCACGGAAAACAATTAATTGTCATCGAAAATCTCGCTGTCTCTGACAAATTGCACCCAATTCAACAGGCAATAATTGATTCTAATGCGAGTCAATGCGGTTATTGCACCTCAGGCGTTGCGATGTCGTTGTTTGCGTTGTACAAAAATATCAATTTTCCGTCTCAAAACGAAATCGAGAAATATTTGGCAGGAAATTTATGTCGTTGCACGGGGTATAAATCAATTTTTGAAGCAGCGCGAAAATCTTGCGTTCACAACGGAATCGACCATTTTTCTGAAAAAGAATCTTTTATTTTTGAGAAATTAACCGAAATAGAAACGCAAGAAACCATATTTCTCGAAACCGAAAGACAGAAATATTTTTTACTTTTTACCTTGTCGGAAGTCTTGAAAGTGAAAAATGAGTTTCAAAATGCGTTAATTTGCAACGGAAGTACCGATTTGGCGTTAAAAGTTACTAAAAAAATGGAATTTTTGCCCGAAATCATCGATATTTCTCAAGTTTTCGAGTTGAAAAAATTTTCTGAAACTGAAACAGAAATTCATTGGGGAGCAAGTTTAACGGTCAATGACATTTTGACTCTTTCGCAAAAACATTTTCCTGCCTTGTCCGATATTGCAAAGATTTTTGGTTCGCATCAAATTCGAAATCGAGCCACATTAGGCGGAAATGTTGCTGCCGCTTCGCCCATCGGTGATTTATTGCCGTTTTTGTTTGTCAGCAATGCGAAAATTGTTTTGCAGTCTGTAAATGGTGAACGCAAAATGCCGATTCAGGAATTTATTTGTGCTTATCGAAAAACGCAACTTCTTAATAATGAAATTGTTACGAAAATTATCACTCCAAAATTAAAAAATGACGAGATAATTAAAACGTATAAAGTTTCGAAACGTCAAGATGTTGATATTTCAACCGTTAGCGTTGCAATTTTTTTGAAAAGAAACAACGAAAATGTAATTTCTGAAATAAAAATTTGTTACGGCGGAATGGCAGCGATGCCGAGGAATGCAACCTTTGTCGAGAAATTTTTGTCTAATAAAAAATGGGAACGCAATAACATCGAAGAGGCAATGTTATTGATAGAAAACGAATTTTCACCCATCTCTGACGCAAGAGCAGAGAAAGAGACAAGAATTATTATCGCAAAAAATCTTTTATTGAAATGTTGGAATGAAACCTTTACTCGTTAAATTACGAATTTTTGGGGTTATTTTTTTCATTTTTTTTGGTAAACTGGTTGTGGGGCAACACAATTTTTTGGGCAAAACGCAGGAATATATTGTGAAATATTTCGACCACGACCCTGAATATACGGTTGTTATTGATACTATTGGGAAAAATATTTTGCTAACATGCAAAACTTCACAGCCGTATCCGTATTACACCTACGAACTTGATATGAAGTCAAATCGTTGTATTTCGTTTGGGATAGTTTCGAAAAACCGCGAATTATTGGACGGTTACATCGATATGCTTGATTATTTGGGCAAAATTGTGCAACGAGACAGTGCGTTTACTAACGTAACTTACCAAATTGACTTGCCGAATGTTCGATGCTATTTTTTGTTAAAACAGCCGTTTGTCAATAGTGAATATATTTCTCGACGAAATATTTTTTACATCTTGGTTACAGAAGAAGAATATTAAATTTTTTTACGTTTTCATTTTTAAGTGAAAACGTTTTTTATTTCGAAATTTTTTGAAATCACCAAATCAATTCCAATATACTACCATTTTTTCAAACGAAAAATTATTGTCTAAAATACTTCTAAAAATATTTCAGACAATAATTAAAAAAAAATGTTAAAATTATTTAATAACATTTAACTCTTTTCCGACTTTGATAAACGCAGCAATTGCTTTATCCAAATGTTCAACCTCGTGAGCAGCCGAGAGTTGAATACGAATTCTTGCTTGCCCCTTCGCAACTACGGGATAATAAAAACCAATGACATAAATTCCTTCGTCGAGAAGTTTTGCCGCAAAATCTTGAGACAATTTTGCATCATACAACATCAACGCAACAATGGCTGATTCTGAAGGTTTTAAATCGAAACCTGCAGCAGAGATTTTTGCTCTAAAATATTCCGCATTTTTCATTAATTTGTCGCGAAGTTCAGTTGTTGAACTGAGAAAATCGAAAACGCCGATTCCTGCTCCAACAATGGCGGGAGAAAGTGAATTGGAAAATAAATACGGTCTTGAACGTTGTCGCAACATTTCAATAATTTCTTTTCTGCCTGTTGTGTAGCCGCCCAATGCGCCGCCGAGTGCTTTGCCGAGAGTGCCTGTGATAATATCGACTCTGCCCATTACGTTGTGATATTCGTGTGTTCCGCGTCCCGTTTTGCCGATAAAACCTGCGGCGTGGCTGTCGTCAACCATTACTAAGGCGTCATATTTTTCTGCCAAATCGCAAATTTGGTTCAATTTTGCAATATCGCCGTCCATTGAGAATACGCCGTCTGTAACAACGATGCGAAAACGTTGTGCTTGAGCGAGTTTCAATTGTTCTTCGAGGTCTTCCATATTGCTGTGTTTGTATCTGTATCGCACAGCTTTTGCGAGTCTTACGCCGTCAATAATCGAAGCATGGTTCAATTCGTCAGAGATAATTGCGTCATCGGCAAGGAATAATGGTTCGAAGACGCCTCCGTTAGCGTCGAAAGCAGCTGCGTAGAGAATGGTGTCTTCCATTCCAAAAAAATCCGAGATTTTTTTCTCCAATTCTTTGTGAATATCTTGTGTTCCGCAAATAAATCGCACCGAAGACATTCCGTAGCCGTGAGAATCCAATGCTTTTTTCGAAGCTTCAATAACTTTTGGGTGAGAAGAAAGTCCGAGATAATTATTCGCACAAAAGTTTAATACGGTTTCCCCTGTGTTGAGTTGAATTATTGCTCCCTGAGGTGAGGTAATAATGCGTTCATTTTTGTATAAACCTGCCTCGCGAATAGAATTTAACTCTTCTGTTAAAAAGTTTTTTAATTTTCCGTACATAAAAAATTTTTTCGTTGATTAATTTTGCAAAAATATAAATTTTTTCGAGAAAGTACAAAATTTTTCAAAAAAATTGAAAAATAAAATGACAAAAAATTTACATTGCCACCATTTCGATGTAAAAAAAGTTGATTTTTCTTTTTTTTCAAAAAAAATTTCGCAAAATTATAAATTATTTTTAATTTTGTGCCAAATTTTTCAAAAATGTATTTATCAAATTTGTCGATTTGGAATTTTAAAAATTTTATTGAGACAGAATTGGAATTTTCTGATTCAATAAATTGTTTTGTCGGCAACAACGGTGCAGGTAAAACGAATTTACTTGATGCAATTTTTTTTCTTTCCTTCACAAAAAGTGCGTTTAACACAGATTCGCAAGTTTTAAATCACGATTCAGACTTTTTTGCGTTGCACGGAAGTTATTTTCGAAGCGAACATATCGAAAAAATTCATTGCGGATATAAAAATAAGAAAAAAATTTTCAAACGAAATCAAAAAGAATACACAAAAGTCTCGGAACACATCGGTTTTTTGCCGTTGATAATGATTTCTCCCAACGATATTTCGCTAATCTTAGATGGAAGTGAGGTGCGAAGGAAGTTTATTGACCATATTATCTGTCAGTGCGATGCGAAATATCTCGAAATTTTGCTGCAACATAATCATATTTTAAAACAACGAAATGCATTATTGAAACAATTTTTTGATAATACGCTTTTCGAAATTCTCAATGAACAACTTATTCCGTTGGCAACAGAAATTTTTAACAAAAGAAAACATTTTTTAACAAATTTTTTACCTATTTTTCAACATTTTTATGAGTTTATTTCTCAGAAAAACGAGATAGTTTCGCTTTCTTACTCCTCGCAGTTGCAGGAAAGGGATTTGAAAACTTTGTTTTCGCAAAATTTTGACAGAGATAAAAAATTGCAGCACACAACAAAAGGAATTCACCGAGACGATTTCGATTTTAAGTTGGGAAAAAAAAGTTTGCGAATTGTTGCCTCACAGGGACAGCAAAAAACTTTTCTCACCAGTTTAAAAATGGCGGGTTATGAATTTTTAAAACAACAACATTCGTTAAAACCAATTTTATTGCTTGACGATATTTTTGATAAACTGGATTTTTTGAGAGTGAAAAAAATCATTGAACTTGTTGCATATCAAGAGTTTGGGCAAATTTTTATCACCGACACTCAAGTTGACAGAATTAAACCTTTTTTAATCTCTTTAACAAAAAATTACAAAATTTTCAATATTCAAAATGGAAAAATTATTGAGTAAAATGAAAAAAATCATCGTTTTTGTGATTCTTTTTCTCATTGCGAGTTTAGGTTTTTGGTTTTTTCGCACTTCTTGCAAAGCAGAGGAGGAGAAGGATAAAAAGTTGTTGGACAAAAAAATTTCAGAACTTGCCGATGAAAGTGTTTTTTTGCGTTTTAAAGTCGTGGAACGCGATGAATCCTCGCTTCGCGTGGCAATGAAGTTTTACGATTTGGATGGAAACGTAATTCGCAAAATTGAACCAACATTGAAAATGCGAAACTTGGTTTTTGATTTTATTTATGTTAAAATTTGCAAACAAACGTTAATTTTTCCTTATCAATTGTTTGTAGATTCTGCTTTGCAAGAGAGAAATTTTAAAATTTTTCCTCTTTATGAAAAAAATGATTTTCCCAATATTTTTTACACAGAAAACAAAGATTCTTTTTTGAAAAAACAATTATCTGAAATTTTTGAACTCGTTAAAAGTGACGATATGAAGTCTTTGAATGAAAAATATGACACTGCTTTTCACGCAAGAAAAACTATATTTTACCTTCGCGAGAAGGAAGTTTACAAAATTATTTTTCGAAAAAAAGGAATTATTGAGATTTGTCAGGAATAATTAACTTTTTTTACTTAAAAATTCGAAAATCTTTGGTCGGATAACGAGCAGAATCGCCCAAATTTTCCTCAATTCGAAGCAGTTGATTATATTTTGTAATGTTTAACCCAAAAGGTGGTCCCGTTTTGATTAAACCTGTGTTCAAAGCAACTGCCAATTCTGAAACTGTTGTATCTTCGGTTTCGCCTGAACGAAAACTTATGATTGTCCCAAAAGAATTGGTTTGTGCAGTCTGAATGGCTAAGATGGTTTCTGTCAATGTTCCGACTTGATTTGGCTTGATTATCACAGAGTTAGCGGCTTTTTCGTTTATTCCTTTCTGCAAACGCAAAATGTTAGTCGCAAATAAATCGTCTCCAACAATTTGAATTTTGTTGCCCAATTTTTGAGTTATTGAAATCCAACCTTGCCAGTCGTCTTCGGATAAAGCATCTTCGAGAGATAAAATTGGATATTTTTGCGTTAATTTTTCCCAAAAATCTATCATTTCGTCAGATGAGAATTCTTTATTTTCAAGCGAAAGACAATATTTATTTTTTTGCGAATCGAAAAAATGAGACGCTGCTGCGTCAATGGCGATAAAAATTTCTTCGCCTGCTCGATAATTAGTTTTCTCAACTGCCTCAAGAATCAAATTTAACGCCTCTTCGTTTGAGGAAAGATTCGGGGAAAAACCGCCGTCAATTCCGCGGTTGGTAGAATATTGATGTTGTTGCAAAACTTCTTGCAGTTGATAAAAAATCTCAATTTCCATTCGCAACGCTTCACTAAAATTTTCTGCCCCAATCGGCATAATCATAAACTCTTGAATATCAAGGTTATTCGAAGAATGAGTGCCTCCTGTAATGAGATTCATCATTGGAATCGGCAATAAATTTGCGTTTATTCCACCGATATAGCGATAAAGTGGCTGTCCCGTAGTTTGTGCCGCCGTTTTGGCAACGGCAAGCGAAACGGCTAATGTTGTATTTGCCCCCAGTTGAAGTTTATTTTCTGTGCCGTCTAATTCCAACATTATTGAGTCAATGTAACGTTGGTCGAGAATATTTGCACCGTTTAGTTCTTCGTTGAGTGTGTCTGTGATGTGTCGAATTGCATTTTGAACGCCTTTTCCTGCGTAACGTTCCTTGTCTCCGTCTCGGAGTTCGAATGCTTCGTATTTTCCGAGTGATGTTCCTGATGGAACAGAAGCCCGCCCAATAGCCCCGTTGTCGGCAAATACTTCTACTTCGAGAGTCGGCATTCCGTTAGAATTTAAAATCTCGCGAGACTGAATATTAATAATTTGTGCCATAACTTTTTTTTACAAAGTTAACTTTTATTTGTGAAAAGAAAAATTTATTTGCGAAAATTTTTTCGATTCGAGAAAAAATATTACCTTTGCGAGTCAAAATAAACATTTTGTTCAATGAAAATTTTACTTTTAGGTTCGGGTGGTCGCGAGAACGCACTTGCGTGGCATATCGCAAAGAGTCAAAAACTTACCTCATTATTCATTGCCCCAGGAAACGCAGGAACAGAGGATTTTGGGAAGAATGTTCCATTAAACATTACCGATTTCGAGGAGATTAAACGTTTTGTCGTTGAAAATAAAATCGATATGGTTGTTGCTGGTTCAGAAGAAAGTTTAGTCAAAGGTATTCACGATTATTTTTTGGCAGATAAAATGTTGAAAAAAACTTTCGTTGTCGGTCCTTGTAAAAACGCTGCTCTCTTGGAAGGGAGTAAGGATTTTGCAAAAAAATTTATGAGTCGTTACAAAATTCCAACTGCCGAGCATGCCACTTTTTCGAGTCCCTCGATTCTTGAAGGAATGGAGTTTTTAAAAACATTACCGCCTCCTTTTGTGTTAAAAGCAGACGGTTTAGCTGCAGGAAAAGGAGTATTAATCGTAAATACTCTCTCGGAGGCAATTACGATTCTTAAGGAAATGTTAGGTGGAAAATTCGGAGAAGCAAGCCGAAAAGTTGTTGTTGAACGATATTTGGAAGGAATGGAATTGTCCGTTTTCGTTGCAACAGACGGGAAAAATTATAAACTTTTACCTTCGGCGAAAGATTATAAACGTATCGGCGAGGGCGATTCGGGCTTGAACACAGGCGGAATGGGCGCGATCTCTCCTGTGCATTTTGCGAACAAAGAATTTTTGCAAAAAGTTCAGGAACGCATTGTTGAACCAACGTTAAAAGGATTGCAAAACGAGGGCATTTTGTATCAAGGTTTTTTGTTTTTGGGTTTAATGAATGTAAAAGGAAATCCGTATGTTATTGAGTATAATGTTCGTTTGGGTGACCCCGAAACTGAAGTGATTTTACCTTTGTTAAAATCTGATTTTCTCGAAATGTGTGAAGCAATAAAAAATGGTACTTTAGATTCTTATCATTTGGAAATAGATTCTCGCGTTGCGGCAACGGTAATGTTGGTTTCTCGCGGCTATCCCAAAGATTATAATTCAGGAAAAATAGTGAGACATTTAGAGGAAGTTAGCGATTGTTACGTTTTTCATGCAGGAACGAAAAAAGAAAATAACGAAATTCGAACTAACGGCGGAAGAGTTTTTTCAATAACAGGCGTTGCTCCGACTCTCGAAGAGGCTTTGCAGAAATGTTATAAAAACGCAGCAATTATAGATTTTGATGGAAAATATTATCGCCGCGATATAGGTTTTGATTTGAAGAAGTGAATTTTAGATAAAAAAGTTGACGAAAATTTGTCAGGTTTTTTTGAATCTGACAAATTTGTGGGGTTTTCTCAAAAAAATTTCGAAAAAGTAAAATTTTCTCAAGAAAAAATTGTTTTTTCACAAAAATTTTAATTATATTTGCAAAAAAATTGATTCTTAACTTTTTTAACAATGAAATATTTCGAAGACGACGATTCTGACGAAATCAAACAGAGCAAAGAAGGGCGTTTTTTTAACCAACATTTTCTGAAACAACGCAAAATTTTTCTTTGGGGTCCCGTTATGGACGATTCTGCAAGAGACATAACAAACCGATTATTATATCTCGAAGACCAAAAACCGGGTGAAAATATTTATTTTTTCATCAATAGTCCTGGTGGGGTTGTTACGTCAGGAATGGTGATTTATGACACAATAAAAATGATTTCCTCGCCTGTCGTAACGATTTGCACGGGTTTAGCGGCTTCAATGGCTTCGATTTTGTTGTCTGTCGGTGCAAAGGGAAAACGTTACATTTATCCCAACGGCAGAGTGTTGATTCATCAACCAAGCATCGGCGAAACAATGGGTGACGCAACAGATTTAGAAATTGAAGCAAGAGAAATAGTGAAAATCAAGCACTTAGGAGCAGAAATCTTGGCAACAAATTGCAGTCAACCTATCGAAAAAATTTACAAAGATTTTGATAGAGATTATTGGATGGACGCAAATGAAGCGTTGCAATATGGAATTGTTGATAAAATTGTCAACAAAATGGACGAAATTTATTTGAAATAAATTTTTCTCATTAAAAACAAAATATTTCTGCAAGATTTTTCTCAAAATTTTGCAGAAATCATTTAAAAACATTTTTTTCTTATGCGTTTAATTCGTTTTGATTGGGCAATGAAGACGATTTTGCGAGACAAGGCAAACTTCGATATTCTCGAAGGATTTCTCGCCGCACTTTTAAACGATGACGAGATAAAAATTCTCTCGATTCTCGAAAGCGAAGGGAATCAAATCTTAGAGACAGATAAGTTTAACCGCGTCGATTTGTTAGTGCAAGACAGTTTGAATCGCAAAATTATTATTGAGATACAAAACTCACGCGAGACAGATTATTTGAAGCGAATTTTGTACGGAACTTCGAAAATTATTGTCGAAAATCAAAAACTCGGCGATAGTTTTGTGAACGTTGCGAAGGTTATCTCGATAAGTATTTTGTATTTTAACCTTGGTTATGGAAATGATTATTTGTATTCGGGGACAACAGAGTTTCGTGGAATGAATTTGGATGAAAAATTAGTGATTCGCGAGCGTGTCAAGTCTGATGAGGATTCTGACCGCAAGTTTAAACTTGTCGAGACAAATATTTTTCCCGAATATTATTTGATAAATGTTGAGCGTTACAAAAATATTGTGAGCAAACACATTGACGAGTGGATTTATTTGATGAAAAATAATGAGGTTTTAGAGAATTTTTCGTCGAAAAACATAAACAAAGCACGGCAAAAGTTAGCGGTTTTGAATATGTCGGATGAGGAGCGCAAGATTTATGAGCGTTACGTTACAGACGAGGTTATTGACAAGGCACAGATATTAGCGATAAAAGAAGTGGCAGAGATTTTTAATGAGGGGAAAAACGAGGGGAAAATCGAAGGGAAAATCGAAACGGCTCAGAATCTGAAGAAGTTAAATGTTCCTGTTTCGACTATTTCTGAGGCAACAGGACTCTCGCAAGAGGAAATCGAAAAAATTATTTAAAAAATGGAGTTATTGAAATTCGCTGCTATTGATATTGGAACTAACGCAATGCGTTTGTTAATTAACAATGTTATTGAGGATAAATTTCCCAATAAAGTTTCATTTATCAAAGAATCATTGATTCGTTTGCCGATTCGTCTTGGCGAAGACGTTTTTAAAGACGGAATTATCGGTGAGAAGAAAATCGAAAAACTTATCAAAGCACTTACTGCGTATCGTTTATTGATGGAAATAGAGGAGGTTTTTGATTTTCGTGCTTGTGCTACTTCGGCTATGCGTCAGGCAACTAATTCGCAGGAAGTTATTGAAAAAGTTTTTTCAGAAACAGGAATTTTGATAAATGTTATCTCGGGCAAAGAAGAAGCCGATTTGCTTTACAAAGCACAGGCAATTAATCTTTTGGACGAGAAACATTTTTATCTTTCCGTAGATTTGGGAGGCGGAAGCATTGAGTTAACACTTTTTTCGAACCAAGAATCTATCGTTTCGCGGTCTTTTGAGGTCGGAACAGTGAGGTTTTTGAATAAAATTGTTGAGAAAAAAGAAGTTAAAAATCTCAAAGAATTTGTTCAACAAGTTAAAAAAGAATATCAACCTTTGACTCTTATTGGTTCGGGAGGGAATATTAATAAACTTTTTAAACTTTCGAAAAATGTCGAAAATACGCCGTTAGACGTTAAACAAATTAAAAAACTTCACAAACAACTGGCTGCTTTGTCAGTGTTGGACCGAATGAAATTTTTTGAACTCAACCCCGACCGCGCTGACGTTATTGTTCCTGCAGCGAAAATATTTCTGCAAGTAATGAAATGGAGCGATGTTACTGAAATTTTTGTGCCCTCAGTGGGACTTTCTGACGGAATTGTGAAACAATTATATCTCGAATTTCTTCTAAAAAGATAAAAAAATGTTGCGTTTTCTGCTCGATTTAAACAAATGCGTTGGTTGTGAGGCGTGTGTTGTTGCCTGTTTTAACGAAAATAAACTTGTCCTTCGCAATGTCAATGTTTACAACGAATTTCAACATCCGTTGCTTTCGACTTTTCGACTTTCGCTTTCTTGTAATCATTGTCTTGAGTCTCCGTGTTTGAAAAATTGTCCTGCAAACGCATATTCGCGTTCAGAAACGGGTGCAGTTTTGCATTCCGCCGAAAAATGTATTGGATGCAAGTTTTGTACTTGGCAATGTCCTTACGATGCACCGAAATATCAAGAAAATATGGGTACGGTTGCGAAATGTACGTTTTGCAACGAAAAACTTTTGCAAAATGAAAAACCTGCTTGCGTTTTGGGCTGTCCCACTGGTGCCTTGAGTGTTGAGGAGAAGAAAACGAATATTTCGCCGCAGAAAATAAACGGTTTTACCGAGAAAAATACGGTGCCGCTGATTCGTATTATTCCGTTGCGAGAAGAAAATTCGACTCCGATTTTGCAAAATACATTTTTAGAAGACGAAAAAACGTTGTTTAACGAAACTTTTGAGTCTCCAAAATCGAAAATTTCTCTGAAAAAAGAATTTCCATTGACAATTTTTACATTTCTTGCGACAATTTTAGTTTCGACATTTCTTGCTTCGGCGATTTCGGGTTTTGAAGTGAATATTTTTGCGTTTGCAGGTGCAGGAATTCTTGCGACAATATTGAGTACGCTGCATCTGGGAAAACCACTTCGGGCTTTTCGGGCAATTTTTAATTTAAAAAATTCTTGGCTGAGCAGAGAAATATTTTTCTTCGGAGGATTTCTCTTCGGGGCAATTCTCTATTTTCTGTTTTTTAAATTTCAGTTTCTTGCTTGGCTCACGGGACTTTCAGGACTAATTGCGATGTTTTCGATAGACATGGTTTATCAAGTTGCGAGACCCAAAAAACCAACAGATATGCACAGCGCAGACACACTTTTAACTTCTTTGTGCTTAACTTCGCTATTTATTGAGAAATATTACATTTTTTTGGGGTTTGTTTTAGTGAAAAGTTTTTTGTATTTGTATCGAAAATTTTATTTTCATCAACATAAATTTTCAATAAATTACATTTTTTCGATTTTGCGAATTTTATTTTTACTTTTTATTCCTGCAATTTTGTTTTTATCAAAAACTTCAATTCTTTTTTGGGGAATAACTTTCTGCATTTTGATAAGCGAATTTATTGACCGCTGCGAATTTTACTCCGACTTGGATGTTATTACTCCGAAAAAACAAATTTTTCACGACATTTTTTTCGAATTGAAAGAAAATTAATTGCAAAAAATTTTGGGGATTGTTGTTTAATTATAGGTGTTTAAATTATGTATAATTTTGTAAAAAATTAAAGACAAAATGAGTATTTTTTTCAAAATTTATCGCATTTATAACCCAATTTTTTGTTAAAATCAGATAAATTAAGTTAAAATTTGTGAAATATTTTGATTGTATTTCCCTTTTTTCAGGGTCACGAATGATAATTATTGATAGATGTATGAATTGCGAAATATTTTGTTAGGAAGTTCTTATTTGATAATTCGCAATAATTCTTTTTCGATTTTTGAGAAATAAAAAAAATTCCACAAATTAATTTGTGGAATTTTTTTTCGGAAAAAGTTTACACTTTTTGAGTTTGTTCAACAATTTCTTTGCCTCGTTCAACGGCGGTCATATTTTCAGGAATCAAATTATGATGGCGTGCAGGAAGCGATTTTTTTAATCCTGCCTCAACATTTTTGTCTTGAACGACAGGTTTAATTTTCAAATACGCACCCAAAACAACCATGTTCATTGTTTTAGTCATTCCCATTTTAGCGGCTTCTTGTGCTGCTTGAACCAAGAAAATGTTAATATCTTTGCGTGTCGGAGGACGCGTGATTCCGTTGTCGTCATACAAAAGTGTTCCTCCTGGTTTTATCGATTTCTCGAATTTATCCAAAGATTGTTGATTTAAAATGATGGCTGTATCAAAAATGTTCAAAATCGGCGAACTGATTCGTTCATCACTAATGATAACGGTAACGTTGGCTGTTCCTCCTCTCATTTCGGGACCGTAAGAAGGCATCCAACTAACCTCTTGATTTTGCATTACTCCAGAGTACGCTAAGATTTTGCCCATTGACAAAACACCCTGACCACCAAATCCTGCGATAATAATTTCTTCTGTCATGAAAAATTCTTGTTTTCGAAGGTGAAAAAATTTTTAGACATCTTTAATGTCACCCAAAGGATAAAATGGAAACATATTTTCGACCATCCATTTATTTGCTTGAACAGGCGAAACTTTCCAACCCGAATTACAATTCGAGACAACCTCGACAAAAGAGAGTCCTTTTTTCTCTTTTTGATTTTGAAATGCTTTTAAAATCGCTTTTTTTGCTTTGCGAACATTTCCCGGCGTATGAACTGCCTGACGCGTGACAAAACTGGTTCCAGGAAGTTGAGCGATTAATTCTGTAATTTTCAATGGATGTCCCATCGATTTTACATCTCTACCATACGGGCAAGTCGAGGCACGCATTCCAGGAAGTGTTGTCGGAGCCATTTGTCCGCCTGTCATTCCGTAAATTCCGTTATTGACAAAAATAATCGTAATATTTTCACCTCTGTTGCACGCATGAATTGTTTCGGCTGTGCCGATGGCGGCTAAATCGCCGTCTCCTTGATAAGTGAAAACAAATTTTTCGGGAAAAACTCGTTTAATACCTGTTGCGACAGCAGGAGCGCGTCCGTGAGCGGCTTGCTGCATATCGATGTCCATAAATTCGTAGGCAAGAACGGAGCAGCCAACAGGTGCAACGCCGATGGTTTGCTCTGAAATTCCCATTTCCTCCAGAACTTCAAGAACCAAACGATGAATCACACCGTGTCCGCAACCAGGACAATAACTCAAAGGTTTCTCGGTGAATAATTTGGTTTTTTGGAAGACTAAATTTTCGGGACGAATAATGTCTTCAAGAGTGATGTTTTCTTCCATTCGTTTATCCTCCAATGATTTGTGTTTCTAATTGTTGTAAAATCTCAGAGGGAACAGGCATCATTCCCCCGAAACGACCGTAATGTTGAACTTTTATCCTGTCATGAACCGCAAGACGAATATCCTCAATCATTTGTCCTGCACTCATCTCGACAGACAAAATTCCTTTCACTTGTTTAGACAAAGACTCAATAGCCTCATAAGGAAAAGGATACAACGAAATGGGGCGAAATAAACCCACTTTGATTCCTTTTTCCCGTGCTAATTGCACCGATTTCTGACAAATACGCGAACTTGTGCCGTATGCAACAAACAAATATTCAGCGTCATCGCACTGAATCTTCTCGTAACGCACTTCTTTTGCTTCTATCTCGCGATATTTTTTCTGTAATTTTAAATTAAATTGCTCCTGACGATTTGGGTCAAGTTCAAGAGAAGTGATAATACTGCGTCCTCGCGTTGCAGGTTTGCCAACGCATGCCCACTCAGGTTGAGTCTCACTGCGAGGAATCTGCTCGAAAAGTTCTACTTTTTCCATCATTTGCCCTATTGCTCCGTCAGTCAGAATCATTACAGGATTTCGATATTGAAAAGCAAGGTCGAAACCATCTTTTACGAAATCGCACATTTCCTGCACAGAAGCGGGGGCAAGAACAATTAAATGATAATCACCGTGACCACCACCTTTGGTTGCCTGAAAATAATCTGCCTGTGAAGGTTGAATTGTTCCGAGACCAGGACCACCGCGAACCACATTGACCACCAAACACGGCAATTCGGCTCCAGCAATATAAGAGAGACCTTCTTGCATTAAACTTATTCCAGGACTTGAGGACGAAGTCATTGCTTTCTTACCGCAACCTGCGGCGCCATAAATCATATTTATCGAAGCAACTTCACTCTCGGCTTGCAAAACAACCATTCCTGTTCGTTGTTCGGGACGTTCTGCCATCAGATATTCCATAACCTCCGACTGCGGAGTAATGGGATAACCAAAATATGCATCAGCACCACAACGAATGGCGGCTTCTGCAATTGCTTCGTTGCCTTTCATTAAACGTAATTCTTTCATTGCGAAGAGAATTTTTTAATTAGTCTTTTTTGGGTTTCATTCGATAAACGGTAATTACCGTGTCGGGACATACTAATGCACAACTTTCGCAGCCTGTGCAGGAATCAGGAACAGCCATATAAGCGAAATGATAGCCCTTGCTGTTCACATTCTCATTCATACTTAATACTTTTTGGGGACAAGCCACACTACACAACTCGCAGCCCTTACAGCGCTCAGTGTTGATGACAACTGCACCTCGTATTTTTGCCATAATTTTGCAAAAAAAAAGTGATTAAAAAGTTTTTTCAAAGGTAAAAATTTTTATTTATTTAACGAAATTTTTTTACCTTTTTTCGCAAAAAAAATTTAATTTTTTTCTAAACTTTTGAAAATCAAAGAGATAAAAATACATTTTTCTCAAAAAAAAGCGATAAATTTTTTTTATCCCTTAAATTTTGTGCAGAATAATTTTTTCGTAAAATAATTCTCTTTACTTCTTTTTTCCAAAAATATTTCGAAAAACTTCATCCACACGCGAACAAAAATGAACTTTTATTGAAAATTTTGAAAAATCGATGCCTTTTTGATTATATTTTGAGATAAAAATTTGTTGAAAACCTAATTTTTGTGCCTCACCAATTCTTTGCTCAATGCGATGCACAGGACGAATCTCGCCCGAAAGACCAACCTCACCCGCAAAACAGATTCTTTTGTCAATAGAAATGTCTAAATCAGACGACAAAACGGCACACAAAACAGCCAAATCGATTCCTGTATCGTCAATTCTTATACCGCCAGCAAGATTCAGAAAAACATCTTTCGAAGTAAGACGAAAACCAACTCTTTTTTCCAAAACAGCAAGCAACATATTTAACCTTCGTATATCGAAACCTGTCGAAGAACGTTGCGGAGTGCTGTAAACAGACGTTCCAACCAAAGATTGAACCTCAATTAAAAACGGTCTAACCCCTTCAATACTCGCAGAAATAGCAACGCCGCTATATTGCTCCTCAAATTGAGAAAGCAACAACTCTGACGGATTCGAAACCTCGCGAAGACCCGTATTTCGCATCTCATAAATGCCCAATTCCGATGTTGACCCAAAACGATTTTTCATCGAACGCAAAATTCTATACATTTGATTCTGGTCACCCTCAAATTGCAAAACCGTATCAACAATATGCTCTAAAACTTTCGGACCCGCAATACTGCCTTCTTTTGTTATGTGACCGATGAGAATAAAAGGTAAATGATTTTCCTTTGCAAAACGCAAAATTAACGAAGTACACTCGCGTATTTGCGAAACACTGCCCGGCGAGGACTCAATCTTCTCGGTAAAAACAGTTTGTATTGAGTCAATAATCACTAAATCGGGCTGTAACTCACCGATTCGCAACAAAATCTCTTCTAATGCCGTTTCGGTCAATATATAACATAAGTCATTTTTTATTTCTAATCTTTCGGCTCGAAGTTTTATTTGTTGACCGCTCTCTTCGCCTGAAATGTATAAAATTTTGAGATTTTTCAAATGTAAAGCAACTTGAAGGGCTAATGTTGATTTGCCGATTCCCGGCTCGCCGCCGATTAAAACCAATGAACCTTTGACTAAACCGCCGCCTAAAACTCTGT
This sequence comes from Rikenella microfusus, assembly GCA_020719385.1. Classification (GTDB taxonomy): domain Bacteria; phylum Bacteroidota; class Bacteroidia; order Bacteroidales; family DYQK01; genus DYQK01. The sequence goes on from DYQK01000005.1 coordinate 46,587, forward strand.
TAAATTCGATGTTTTGTGTGTTGATTCGCTCTTCGTTTTGCGAAACAAATTCAGAAAGTTTTTGCGGAACAACATTGCGGGAAAAAACGACAGAAGGTTTTGAGGTTTTTGTTTGATTTATTTGTACAATTTCCTCGACAAATGTATTCCATTCGCCGCAACCATTGCACTTTCCGACCCATTTCGGTGACTGAAAACCACATTTCTGACAGATAAATAATGCTTTTGACTTCATAAATTTTAAATTTTTTGGACAGAAAAATGTTTCGCAGAAATAAAACGCGCAGGATAAAACGCCGCAAGAAAACCAATTATCAAAACTGTAACGAAAACATACGCAAAATCAACAATTTTCATTTCGACAGGATACGCATCAACAATAAAACTTCCCGACGAGGGAAACGTAATTATGCCGAAAGTTTGTTGCAAAAAACACACAAAAACACCCAAAAGCAGCCCCATTATCGCACCAATAAACGAGATAAACCAACCTTCGAGGAGAAAAATTTTGCGAATCAAAGAATTTTCTGCACCTAAGTTTTGAAAAGTTTGAATATCAAATTTTTTATCTATCATCAACATTGTCAGCGAGCCAACAGCGTTAAACGAGGCAATTATCAAAATAAACGACAGAATTAAAAAAATTGCCCATTTTTCTGATTCCATAATTTTGTATAAAATCTCGTTTTGCTGATAACGGTTTTTCACAGAAAAAGATGTTCCCAAAAGTTCTTGCAGTTGATTTTGAAATTTTTTTTTATCAATATTTTCTCGCACCTTAATTTCTAAACTGGACAATTCATTTTCAAATTCTAAAAGTTCTCGGATAAATTTTATCGGCACAATTATATATTGAGCGTCAAATTCTTGTTCAACAGAAAATATTCCTGACGGATAAATAATTTTTTGTCGAAAAATGTCTTCTATATCTGTGCTAATTTCTGCGGAGTTTTTGGGCGTCCAAACAGAAATCGGCGATGTTGTTCCAACATTTGCACCCAAAAAATGCGAAACGCCGAAACCTAAAATCGCCATTGAGCGTCCCATATCGGTAAGTAAATATGCACCATCATAAATTGCCGTATCAAAACGCGTAATTTTCACAAAATTTTCGTCCACGCCTTTGACTTTTGCGAGAAATTGTTTTTCGTTACATTCCAACAACGCATTTTCCTCAAGAGTCCGACTAACTATCTCGACACCGTCTAACTGCTTGATTTTGTTAATTTTATCTTGAGAAATTTCAAAAAATTTTCCTTCTTTTGCAACAACTTTGAAATCTGCAGCATAAGCGTTTAACATTTTTTTCACCAAATTATCGAAGCCGTTGAAAACAGAGAGAATAATCACCAGTGCCATCGTTCCAACGGCAATTCCCATCATTGTAACTATCGAAATTATGTGAATAACTTGCTGCTTTTTTTTCGAAAATAAATAACGGCGAGCAACAAAAAACGCAAATTTCCAATTCATTTATCTCGGAATTTGAGCGAAAACATCAATTAAACTCAAATAAGTATTTTCAATAACTGCCGGAATATCAGAGGTTTTCACCCATTTTACATCGCTAATACTTTCCTCTTGCTGCGGAATCGGAGTGTTTGTCCCCGAATACAACATCTCAAACCAATAAGTTTTTTTCAAAATTTGTTGATTTTTTAAGGTATAACAATGATAAGTCGGTGAAAGTTCGCGGATTTGTTGCAAATTATTGATTCCGCATTCTTCTAAAATCTCGCGATGTGCGGTATTTTCAACGGTTTCGTCTTTTTCGACTTTTCCTTTGGGCAAATCCCATTTGCCGAGTCTCCGAATCACGAGATACTCATTTTGTAAATTTTTCACCAAACCGCCTGCCGCTTCGATGTAGAGAAAATTCTTTTTAAACGCATTAAAAAGTTCGTCAGTATTTGGGTGCGAGATAAAAATTTCGCTTAACAACGAATTACTTTGAAAATCATTGATAAGAATTCTCAATTTTTCCTCCGAAATATACGGAAAACACCAGTCAATTTTGTTTTTGTCGAGAATTTCTGCATTCGGAACAAGAATTATTGCTCTATCGTAAAAAAATATTTTATACATTTGTCAAATTTTTTGTAGAGAATTTCTTTGCAAAGATAAATTTTTTTTCGTAAACAAAAAAATTTTTATGATTTATTCGTTGGAAATTGCTAAACAACTGGCAAATTATCTCTTGGAGTGCGAGGCTGTGCGTTTGCAGCCGAGTCAGCCGTTTACTTGGGCTTCGGGCTGGAAATCACCGATTTATTGCGATAATCGAAAGACGTTGTCGTTTCCTTTGATTCGGAGTTTTATCAAAGAGAGTTTCGCAAAATTGATTTTAGACAAATTTTGCGATATTGACCGAATCGGAGGAGTCGCAACAGGCGGCATCGCTCACGGAGCGTTGGTCGCAGATGTTTTGAAAAAACCATTTTTATATATTCGCAGCGAGTCGAAATCTCACGGTCTCGAAAACCAAATCGAAGGCATTTTTGAAAAAAATGACTCAATATTGGTTGTAGAAGATTTGATTTCAACAGGCGGCAGCAGTTTGAACGCCGTAAAAGCGTTGCGGGGAAAAAATTGCAGAGTCGCAGGAATGACAGCAATTTTTACTTATCAATTTTCGATTTCGGAAGAAAAATTTGCGGCAGAAAATTGTACGCTTTTCACTTTGACAAATTATGAAGTGTTGATAAATTGTGCGTTAGAGAGAAATTATATTTCTCAAAACGAGTTGGAATTGTTGAAAAAATGGCGGGAAAAACCTGAAATTTGGGGAAAATAAAATTTTTAGTAGTTTTTTTTATGTTAGCAAAGCAACGCCATCGCTCAAAGTGATGGCATTGTTGATAAGTGTAAAAATATTTTCTCAAAAAAATGTTTTTGTGTGAATTTTTTTGTATTTTTGTGCAAAATTTCAAATTAAAAATTTTATGACTTCGCAATATAACGAGTTGGTTGCAAAATTAGACGCATTTATTCGCAAATATTATAAAAATCAAATTCTTCGCGGAACATTGATTAGTCTTGGAATCGGTGCAATTGCTTATCTTTTCGCTGTTGTCTCTGAATATTTTGGGCATTTCTCTGTCGCAGCGCGAACTTCTGTTTTTTATTTTTTGGCAATTTTATTTTTTGCCGAGTTGACTTATTTTATCATTTTGCCGTTATTGCGTTTTTTCAAAATCGGTAAAGTTTTAACTTACAAGCAGGCGGCAAATATTATCGCAACTCATTTTCCTGATGAGGTGCAGGATAAACTTCTCAACACGCTTGAGTTAGCACAAATGGGCAAAGAAAATGTTTCGCCGTTGTTAATTGCGAGTGTAAATCAAAAAATTGAGCAAATTCGTTTAGTTCCGTTCAAGAAAGCAATTAATTTGAAATCAAATTTTAAATATGTGAAATATTTAGTTGCTTTGTTGTTGATTTTTGTGGTTTTGTCGCTTTGGTCTCCGCATATTTTGTCGGAAGGCACTTATCGCATTGTGAATCATCAAACTTATTTCGAACCTGCTGCTCCGTTTAAATTTATTCTCGAAAACGATTCTTTGTTCGTGCCAAAAGGCGGCGATTATAAAATTAAACTTCGAATCGAGGGCGAATTTATTCCCAAAGAGGCAACAATTGCTTTTGGAGGGAATCAATTTTTGATGTCAAGAGGCGAGACAAAAAAAGATTTTGAGTATGAATTGAAAAATATCAACAACACTCTTGAGTTTCGTTTCGAAGCAGACAATTTTTTCAGTCAAAAATTTGCGTTAAATGTTTTGCCCACTCCTGTGATTTTAGATTTTTCCATCGTTGCTGAGATGCCGAAATATACGGGCGAGGAAAATAAAACTTTTCAAAATACAGGCGATATAACTGTTCCTTTTGGGACGAAACTTTTGTGGAAGTTTAACTCGCAAGACCTTGATACTCTTTATATAACATTCGATGATTCGCTTCGAAAAGTGGCAGTTAAGGATGAAAATTTGTTCACATTTTCTCAAGCCGCAACGCAAAGTTGTCGTTATTCTATTTCGTTAAAAAATGGTTATTTTTCGAAAAAAGACGTAATTTCGTATTCTTTGCAGGTAATTCCTGATTTATACCCGAATATTGAGGTGCAAGAAGTTGCCGATTCGGTCAATAAAGCGTATTATTATTTTAGAGGAAATGTTGCTGATGACTACGGTTTTAGCCGTTTAACGTTTAATTATTCCATCTCAAATAAATCTGAAACAAAACCTGCGGCGTTGGAAAGTTACACAAAAATGTTGTTGAAAATTTCTAATTCACCGATAAATCAAGACTTTTATCACGCAATAGATTTCTCAAAACTTTCAGCAACTACCGATGACGTAATTCGATATTATTTTGAAATTTGGGACAACGATGCCATTCGAGGCGGCAAATCTGCGAAAACAAGAATTTTTGAGTACAGAATTCCGTCTGCCGAGGAATTAGACAAATACGAGAAAACCGCAAATTCTAATATTGAGTCTTCGTTGCAAGAAGGTTTAAAGTTAGCACAGGAAATTCAGAAGGACATTACGCGTTTGCAGCAAAAAAGTGTCGGCGAAAATACTACGCAATGGGAGAAATCAAATATGTTGAAAGGCATTTTGAACAAGCAAGAACGTTTGCAGCAAATTTTAAATCAAGCGGCAAAGTTAAATCAAGAGAAAAATAACACTATGAATTCTTATGACAAAGAACTTCGTGACGAAATTCTCGAAAAACAGAAGCAACTTGAGGAGTTGATGCAAAATTTAATGACTGACGAGATGAAAAAATTGCTTGAGGAACTTCAAAAACTTCAAGAGCAGTTTAATCAAAATCAGTTTAACAAAGTAGCAGAGGATTTAAAAACGAATTATGAGGAAATGAAAAAAGAGATGGACAGAAATCTTGAACTTTTGAAACGTGCAGAGATTGAGAAAAATATGGAAAAAGCGATAGAAAGACTGAATCAGATGGCAGAAAATCAGGAAAAATTGTCGGAAATGACAAAAGATAAAAAACTTGACCGCGATTCTTTGATTCAGTTGCAAAAAATGCAGGAAAAAGAGATGCAACGTTTAAAAGAATCTTACGATGAGACGTTGAAAAAGAATTCTGAACTCTCCGAACCAATGAAACTTCCCAGTTTCGAGAAAGAAATGCAGGAAATTCAGAAAGAGCAGCAGGAAAGTCAACAGGATTTGCAAAACAAAGATAACAAAAAAGCTTCGCAGAAACAAAAAAATGCTTCCGAGAAAATGAAAAAACTCGCAGAAGAAATGGGGCAAGCAATGCAGCAAATGGAAGAAGAGGAAAACGCCGAAAACGCAGATGATTTGCGTCAAGTCCTTGATAATTTGATTCGTTTTTCCTTCGAGCAAGAGGAAAATATTAAGGCAACCCAAAATACCCTTAGCAGCGACCCCAAATTTCAGGAAGTTATTCAGCGAGAGCGAAAACTCAATGACGATTTTCGTTTAATTGAGGATTCCTTAGACGCAATAGCGAAACGCACTCCGCAAGTCGGAACAATGTTTCAGAAAGAAGTGAAATCTGCAAAGACAAATCTCAAAAAAGCGTTGCAAAATCTTATTGACAGACGTTTGCAAAATGCAGGGACAAATCAGCAAACTGCGATGACCTCGGCGAATAATTTGGCATTGATTCTTTCGGAATCTCTTGAAAATATGCAAAATCAAATGAATAATTCTTCAGGAAAAGGCGGAAAGAAAAGCAAAAAACAAGGAAAAGGCGGAAAAGGCAACATGTCTTTTTCTGAATTGAAAAAGCAGCAAGAGGAAATGAAAAACCAAATGCAGCAAATGCTTCAGCAGATGAAGGAAAACGGCGGGAAAATGCCGCAAAACGGAAATCAACAACTTTCAAAAATGTTGCAGCAACAGGAAATGTACGACCAAATGCTCCGAGAAATGATGCAAAACGAAGGTATTAAACCCGAAACGCAAAAAATCCTCAACGAAATACAAAAGTTGAACGAAAAAAATAAATCCGATATTGTCAACAAACGCGTTTCTCCTGATATTTTAAATCGACAAAATCAAATTCAGACTCGATTACTCGAAGCAGAAAACGCAGAACGTCAAAAAGAACAGGACAAAAAACGCGAGTCAAAAGAAGTTCTCGACGACAAACAATATAAAAAACCTGAAGACATTTTCAAAAACAAAAAAGAGAAAAGTAGTTTTAACGAAAATTTAAACCTTCAGAATCTCAAAATGTTGAATTTTTACAAAACCAAATATGAGAATTATTTGAAAAATATCAATGAATAATTTGAGATTTTTGCAGCGTTGTCAAGTTTTTTTAATTTGGCAACGCTTTTTTCATATAAATTTTTAGAAAAGAGAATTTTTTATTTCCCCCAATCTTTTTTCAGAAATATTGAAATAATTTTCATCCAATTCGAAACCAAGAAATTTGCGATTCAACTGCAAACACGCAACACCCGTGCTGCCGCTGCCCATAAACGGGTCTAAAACTATTTGATTTTCGAAACTTACCAATTTTACCAAATGAAACATCAACTCTACAGGTTTTAATGTTGGGTGATGATTAAATTCGTCAGCATCTTGACGCACTTTGGGAACAACAAAAAATTTATCAAAAGAATCATTTAACTCGTCTGTGCGAAGGATGTTAGCGGTAACTCGCCCTTTTGGGTGCGGATGATGTCCGATTTTCCCTTCATTTTTTGCGTAAGGAATTCTTGTTTCCTCAATATTTAACGCTCCTGTGCTATGTTTAATGATGTTTTCTGCCACTTTTAAACCTTTTTCAATAGGTTTTTGCACTAAAATAATTGGTTCATAAGCAGGTTTTATTCCCAGACCTGCACCTTTGTAAAATTTCCCCAACTCTGAATTGGGTTCATATTTTAATTTCCCGCCCTCGGCGTAATAATTTTCAGATTTTTCTTTTTTATAACCTTGCACATAATTATATTTTCCAACAACTTTACTTTCAACGTTCAATTCTTTGTCAATATTTAACGCAATATCTCGACTTTTGGGCATTCCATTGAGGTAAACCCAAAAAATTACATCTTTAATCAAAAAACCCGAATCTTCCAAATCGACCATTAATCGGTGCATTAGTCGAACAGAAGAGAAAACTAATCCGAATGCCCCATTTTTCAAAACTCTCAAAGAATTTTGCCAAATTTTTTTGTCAGGCAAACTCTTGTCCCAATAATGATTTTGAAACGAAATGCCGTAAGGCGGGTCAGTAACAAGTGCATCGACAGAATTATCTGAAAGCGGCGACAATTCATAACAAGATTCGTTAAAAATTTCGTATTGTTTTAACATTTTTTTAAATTAAACTTTGCAAAAATAATAAGTTTTTGTTTTTTCACAAAATATTTTTCAAAGAATTGCGAAAAATTGCGAAAAATTTCTTTTCTTTGTGAAAAATTTTTTTGCGAAAATAAATTTGATAAGTATTTCAAAATCAATGAGATAACAAAAATTTATTAAGAAAATTTATTTTTGTTTAAAATTTGTTATTAAAAATTAAAAAGTTTTTGTTTTATGACAGAGAAAACTCGTTACTCCGACACTGAATTGGCAAAATTTAAGGAAGTCATTTTGAATAAACTCGAAAAAGCACGCGAGGATTACGAAAATTTGCGACACAACAACGACAACAGCACCTTAGACACCTCGCCGACTTTTAAAATTATTGAGGAAGGTGCCGATATGCAGTCTCGCGAGGAGACTGGACAATTAGCCCAACGTCAATTGCGATTTATCAAAGACCTCGAAGCAGCATTAATCCGAATAGAAAATAAAACATACGGAATTTGCCGCGAAACAGGAAAATTGATTCCAAAAGAAAGACTTCTTGCCGTTCCTCACGCAACACTTTGCATCGAAGCAAAGTTAAATCGCAAATAAAAATTACCAAAATGGCAGGTATTTTTTTAATTTTCCCGATTTTTTTATCGGGAAAGTATTTTTATCTGTGAAAAAATTACAGCCAACCAACATTTTTGTACCAATTTATTGTCTCAATAATTCCCTTTTCAAGCGGAAAATCAGGTTTAAAATTTAATTTCTCAAACAAAGAACTTGAGTCGCAACGCCAATTTGTACATTCTAATTCTTTGATTTTTTCATCGTTTAAAATGCTGTTTCGTTTCAGTAAAGTGTTGATCCTCGCAACAATACGAAGGATAAATAACGGAATAACGAAAGAAAAAGTTTTTTTATTCATCGTTTTTTTGATGAGAAAGTTTAATTCTTGTGAAGTGTAAACTTTGCCGTCAGTTACAAAAAAACTTTCATTTTCAATATTTGATTCCATTCCAAGAAAAAACGCTTTCACTAAATCTTTCACAAAAATAAAAGAGAGAAATTGTTTTTTTGTCGCAATATATGGTTCAAAACCTTTCGAAATCATTTTAAATAAAGTAAACAAATTTTTTTCTCTTGGTCCATAAACTGCCGCAGGTCGAAAAATGAGATATGGAAAATTTTGCAACGAAGCAATGTATTGCTCGGCTTGAAGTTTACTTTTCCCATAAGTCGTTATTGGTTTTGGAGTGTCTGAAAGTCGCACAGGTGTAGGCGAGTGATTATCTCCTGCCCCAAAAGATGCCAACGAACTGTTGAACAAAAACTTTTTTGGAACACGATTTGTCTCTATCAACGCTTCGATGAGATTTTTTGTGTACTCAAAATTGACGGTGAAAAAATTTTTTTCCTTGCGGCTTTGCGTTAAACCTGCGTTGTGAATGATAAAATCGAAAGTCGGGAGTTGCGAAAACAAAGTTTTTAACGCATTTTTGTCGGAATAATTAGGGTATAAAAATTGAATTCTTGAGTCAGAGAGATAAGTTTTGTCGCTATTTTCTCGAATCGCAACAAACGTTTCATAATTTCTTTTCAACGATTCTTCAACAAAAAAACCCCCAATAAATCCACTTGCTCCCGTAATTAAAATTTTCATATAAAATTTTTCACAAAATTATCAATATTTTTAATTTATTCGCAACTTTTTAGAGAAAAAAGTAGTCTTAATTAAGAAAAATTTATGTAAAATAAAAAAAATTTTATTTTGTGTAATATTTTTTTTATCTTTGCGTTTTATTTATGTAAGAAACTTTACTCATTTTTTCACAAAAAATACAACTATGAAAAAATTATTTTTTGGTATTTTGCTTTTCTTTTTTTGGGCAAATACCTTCGGGCAAAATGTTAAGAGTGCGAAGGATTTTGGTATTCCCACTTATGTGAATTTCTGTGCCACAGCCTATTGGGAATATACAAAAGTTGGAAACAGCGGTGCTTTTACCTTCGGCGGCGGAGCAACAATGGTTTTCAACAACAATCTTTTTTTGGGCGGCTATTTCAAGACAAAAATGAATGGCACAACTGTTCCTGCTGAGTTACCGATGGCGAAAGGACGAACTGATTTAGACCTAAGTTACAACGAATTAGGCGGTTGGCTCGGCGGAAAGATTGGGTTAGGCGCATATCGCACTCAATCGGGTCGTTACACTCCAAGACTCATTACTCTGACTTATGGACTGCAAGGTGGAATTGGTCGAATTTATCTTGATGATGGTAGCGACCTTGCTGTAGATAATGATTATTTTATCGTTTTTCGACCACAAATTGGTATAGAACGACCAATAACCCGCAATATTATTGTTGGATTTGGAGGACATTACACCCTACCCTTCAGAATCAACCGTTATTATCAAAATAGCGATTTTTCAGGTGTTGGCGGTTTTCTCCAATTAAAATTCCGATTATTTGCGAGAAAAGTTGGTAGCGTTTATTTGCGACAATAAATTTTAATTCTATGAAAAACAAAGTTTTACCTCTATTTTTCATCTTCGGAATAATTCTTCTCTGTCAATGTTCGTCTGAAAAAAATAATCAGGCGATGCTTGACAGTTTGCAAAAAAAATATCAAGCCGAAAATGAAGCGAAGATTCGAGAATTGGTTGAAAAAAATCAACTTCTCATCAAACAACTGCAAGATTCTATCAGGAATTTAGAATCAGCAGGCGGGAAAAATAAAGTTGTTTACACCGAAGGCGGCAATGACAAAATTTACATTGTACGAATCAGAGATTTGCAAAAACGTTTAAACGAAGCTGAGGTTGAGTTGAAAAAAGTAAAAAACATTCCTACTATCGTTACTGTGGAAAAAAACGAGAAAGCAATAGGAAATTTGGATGACTTAATTGCTTCTTTTCAAGAACGTAAACGCAAAATCGATGAACTCACTGCACAAATTAACGAAGTAAAATCAAGCGAAAGAAATTATCAAGAAAAGGTAAATCAGTTGGAAAAAAAATTAGACGAGGAGAAGAAGGAAAAAGAACGCTTGGAAAAAGAAATTGTTGTCGTTAATATGCAGCGAATCACAGTTACTGAATGCAACTATGAATTTCTTACGACAGGTTTTAGTTCAAAACCCGAAAACATCAAGATTATTCAGATGAACTGTATTGTTAATGACCATCCCTTGGCTGAAAGCGGCAAAAAGTGGTTATATGTTGTTATTGAAGACTCTGCCAAAACCACCGTTTATCGCGATGATATGGAAAGCGAAAACCCTACAGATTCTATTTTTGTTAATTCTGAAGGACAAAAAGTTGTGTATTCAATGAAAACGCAAATTGACTACGAAAAAACGCAAAAATTAGATGTTTATTTGGAATTTCATCGCGGTACACAGCGATTTGCAATTGGAGAATATAATGTAACTTTTTACATTGACGGTTATATGGCGGGACTTTCCACTTTCAAAATCAGACAGAAAAATTAAAAAAATCTAAAATATACCACTCAATTTTAAAAAAGTGGTATATTTTTTGTGTTTATTTGTTAAAATTTTGTGTAAAGCAAAATAGACAAAAGTTAAAAAAAGTTAAAGAATTTGCAAAAAAGAAAAAAAAGTATTTATTTTGCAAAAAATTTGTTTTTAATCTTTTAACGAATGAGAAAATTATTACTCCTCGCAGGGATTGTTTCGTTTACAGGAATATTGATGCAGCCCGAATTAAAAATGCCTTCTGCCACGCAAATGGCTGCAAAACTTCACATTGAAACGTCAAATAGCAATGCAAAAGAAGAATTTTGTAATGCTCCAATTTCGCAACAACTCATCGCTTCCGTTGATATTTCGCGTCTTTCGAAAATTAATTATACCAATAATTTAACAGGCGTTTTTGCACCACAAAATGTCTTCGGCAAAGATACGACCAACCTTGCGGTTTTTACAGGTGTTTCGAAAAAAACAACTAAGAAAAAATCGAAAACAAATCGAGAAAAACGTCAACAACTATCGAATTCTATACAGAAAGTGTTTGCAAAAAATCAAAAACGGCAAACACTCAACATTCCCACCGACACAACAACAATTTCGTTTAATCAACAAATTATAGACCCATCTACTCTCTCAGGCGAGGCAGTTCTTTCTTTGAAAGAGAAAGTTATTGATTTGGGCAAACAATTTCTTGGACTTCGCTATCGACGCGGCGGCGTTACTCCGAAGGGCTTTGACTGTTCAGGTTTTGTCTATTATATTTTCAAAGAAATGGGAATTTTGATTCCGAGAGGCGGCGATTCACAAGCGAAAATGGGAAAAGTTGTCTCAATGCAAGAAGCAAGACCTGGCGATTTAATTGTTTTTGGGTGGAAAAGAGGTAGTTCGTACTCGGTAACTCACGTTGGTTTGATTATTTCTAACGACAACGGACATTTCAAAATGATTCATTCCTCAAGACGCGGAATCGTTATTGACGACAGCCATTCGTCTTCGTGGCAAAATTATTATGACGGCAAATTTTTGTTTATAAAACGGTTATTTTAGAAATAGAAGACGTTTAATTTTCGTTATAAGAAAGAGATTTTTTGGTTTTCTCAAAAAAATTTTGTAATTTTGTGTTTTAAAAATTAATTTTATGAAAAAAATTACAAATATTCACGACAAATATTTTCGAGAACTATTTTCGCAAAGAGAGGTAATGCAAGATTTTCTCACGGGAGCGTTGCCAAATGTTGCGAAACATCTCAAATTGAACACTCTTACTCTCGATGAAACGACTTATATTGATGAGAATCTGCAAAATACGTACTCCGATTTGGTGTATTCTTGTCAATATGGTACAGAGTACAAACTGAATATTGCGTTGCTTTTCGAACATAAAAGTTATGTTCCGCAGCATCCGTATTTGCAGCTGCTCGGTTATATGTTGAAAATTTGGGAAACGAATGTTAAACAGGGCAAAAAACTTATTCCTGTGATTCCGATTCTGTTTTATCACGGGAAAAAAGAGTTCGAAAAGAAAAAATTTGACTCATATTTCGAGAAAATGGACGATTTCTTGCGAAGTTACTTGCCAAGTTTTGATTTTGAACTTGTGAACACGAATTCTTTGTCTGACGAAAAGATAAAAATATTGTTTAATCAAGTTGCTTTGCGAACAGGTTTGTTGTTGATGAATCACATTTTCGATTCTTCGGAGGAATTATTGAGAAAATTGTTTGTCATTTTTTCAGATTTTAAAAAATTGCAGGAATCTGAAA
>DYQK01000140.1 GCA_020719385.1 Rikenella microfusus
GTGAAGGATTTAAAATTTTCTGTGATAAAATCAACTAATTGCACAAAAGGACCAATAAAATGGAATTTTATTTCGTCTTCGTTCCAAGAATCAACGTAGAGAAATAAATTTTTTTGCAAATTTTCAATGGAGTAACTTTGATGTGAGTCTGTGATTTGATTTGCCAATAGCAAATTATTCATTAAAACAGAATCAAAAATTCGTTTTATTCCAAAAAAAGTTTCGACTTCTTCGTAAGTCCAAGTTTCAAAAGATTTCATAAATTTTTCGAAGTTTAAAAATTATTTTAGACGACAAAGATACAATTTTTTTTTTATTTTACAAAAAATTTCGAAAAAAATTCTGTCAAAATTTTTAAAATTCTGACAGAATTTTCTGTGGGAAAAAGTTTTATTTTTTCATTTTGTAACGGTTTCCTGTTTCCTTGATAATTACTTTGTACCAAGAATCGGGGTAACGTGGGTGAGCAGGCGAAACTGCTTGTGGTTTTTCTGAAGCGTTGTCGGTAAATTTCCCTTTCTTTTCGGGTTTAACATTGCCGTCCATATATTTAACCATCAAATATTCGAACAATTCTTTCCAACGTTTCGTAACTTTGCAGCCTTGTTGAACGCTATATTCTGTGAGAAATTCGGATGCTTCTTTGGGATTTTTTTGGTATAATTCCAATGCTTTTTTCTCTATCGAAGGCATTTCTTTGACAAAACCGTCTTCGAGTTCTTTTTGTACTTTCTGAATATCAACAATCATTTCAGAATATCGGGAATATGCCCAATTTGCGACCATATTAAAAACCCAAAACGCAGAATTCCATGAAAATTCAGTCATGCTTCCGTTTCCGTGTGCGAAACTTTTGGGAACATTGGTTATTCCGCAATACATCGGCGTGTAAACGGTGGAATAAGTGTCGTCCATTCCGAACCAAAAAATTCCGCCAATCATATTGGGAAGATTACTTCTGCTTTGCGAGACAAAAGACCATCCTGTTTGTTGAGTCGAAGTCGCTCTTTCGTGAAAATATTCCACCGTATCTTTTCCCTCAACCATATTCCAAGTCATTGGTCGCCAACGATAAGGACAATTATATGGACCGCCGCCGACATCTTGCGTCATATCAAGAGGAGAATTTTCGTAATGATCTCTCATCAACTGCATTACATCTTGCACAGACAATTTTCTGTCAGGTTTAATCCACAAAGGGAAACGTTTCGCTTTGTTTCCTTCTAATATATAAGGTAAATATTGGTCCATTTGGCTGTTGACTCTGCGAAAACCCATCCAAGTGCGTGCGTCGCAAAAACGTATTGCTCCGTAATCGATGAGTTTGCCGCTCTTGTCGTGTGTTGGTGCGTATGCGTCGCAGAAGGAGAAATCCTCGTCTTTGCCCTCGTACCAGCCTTTGCTTTTAGCAAACGAGACAACATCTTTTGCGTAATAACAATTCATTGTGTCGTTGAGAAATATTTTGTCGATTCGAGAATGATTTGCGTGTCCCGAAATCATTCCGTCAGGAATGCGAAGTGCCACCCAAACTGCTCCTTTGTCGTGTTTTCTGACAGGTTTTTTGGGATTTGTTTTGTCAACATAAGGATTTCCCTTGCTGACAATTTCGAAAATCCAACATTCATTGGCGTCAGAGATTGAGAAGGATTCGCCTGAACTGTAATAACCATATTCAGCGACTAAACTTCCGATGACTCTAATTGCTTCTCTTGCGGTTTTTGAACGTTGAAGAGTGACATAAATTAAACTGCCGTAGTCCATAATTGCCGTAGAATCAAAGAGTTCCTCTCTGCCGCCGAATGTTGTCTCGCCAATAGCGACTTGATGTTCGTTCATATTTCCGACAACGGAGTAAGTGTGTCTTGGTTGTTTTATGAAACCGAGAAATTTTCCTGTGTCCCACTCATAAATTTCTCTCAACGCACCTTCGGGGTAATCGCGTGCAGGAAGGTAAACTAATTCTCCAAAAAGTTGATGCGAATCGGCAGAATAAGTTATCATTGTTGAACCGTCTGTCGAAGCTCCTTTGGTAACAATAAAATTTGTACACGCCCAAGTTGTTGAAAATAGGGCAAAAAATACGAATATTAACGCAATTTTTTTCATTCAAAAAATACTTTTGAGGGTTTAAAAATCAAATTTAGGTTCAAGAGTGTAATCTGTTTTGTGCGGAAAGACAAGATTCATCCCAAAATGCAAATTATAACCTGTAACTGCTTTTGGGAACAAAGGTGCAAGTGCGTTGTCGCTTGCGATATACCATTGAAAACAACCAAGTCGCAAGGTAAATCCCATTCCGACAGTACCAAAATATTCAAAGTTGTTGTTCAAGTATGAGTAAGTAAATGACGCACTGAGTCGAGTATTTAATTTTGTGTTGAAAGAAAAAGTGAATGTTGGGTGAAAACCTTTGTCATAATAATCTGTTCGAGATAATAAAGCGATGTTAGTCGATGGAGTAAATTTGTACATCGCACCAACATAGATACTTGACGGCAACCAAGAAGTAAAATTTGTCGAGTCATCAGCAATAGTAATTGCTTTTTCCAACGAGTCTTGATACATCTTAGCATAACCAGTGCGTTTTTTGCCTTTAAATTCGTTAAACAAAGAATCTATCGCCACGCCGTCGAAGTTAAAAGTACCTTTTTGCTCCAATGTCAAAGGATTTGACTGCCAATTGATAAACCCAAAATCAGTGATGCTTGCCGAGAATTGCCATTTTATGCCGTATTCATAAGTTGCACCCAAATCAACAGCGAAACCGTGATTATTATTCCCTAAAAAATTACTTGTGTAATTATTTTCGATTTCATCCTCTTCAATTTTGATGCTGTCAATATCGCTGATGGTTTCATCAACATGTTGTCTAAAAATTTTTACAGGAAAAGAAGCGCGATATTTTCCTTCAGAGACAACTTTCAACGCATATTGACCGTTGTCATCGTAAGTATAAATTTTCATTGAGGAATTTTCAGTTTCAAGACAAGCCGTTCCGCGTAAATATTTCAATCTTCCGCCGATGATTAGTCCGTCAGCGATTTTTCTCGAAAGTCCGAAGGCAATTTCGGTATAGTTAGTCGTATTGATTAACCAATTTCCCAAATCTGCGGCATTTCCTTCACCGACAAAAGCCGCATTTCCTTTCATTACGAAGGTAAATGGGTCTCTTGGGTAGCGAAGTCTGTAAAAAGTACGATTCGAAATATCAAAAGAAAAATAGTTTTCTCGAATCCAAAAACCGAAGGCAAGAAGCGAAACATCAAAATTAAACTTCACATAATTGTTGGTTGCCAATCTATTTTCAACATTTTCGAGGTCGAAGAGCAACGAATCTTTGTATGCACCTGTTCCGCGGGTAAAAACATCGTTCCACGCAATATCTGTTGAAAGTCCGAGATTAATCGAGTTGAGAACAGGAATTCCAATGAAAAGACGATATTCACTCTGAAAAGCAGGATTTCGTCCGATAATTTGGTGAATTGGCATATAATGAAGCGTATTTTGGGCAAAAACATTGCTGACAAAGAGAAATGTCGCAACAAAAAGGTTAAAAAAATGTTTTTTCATCGTTTAAAAAGTTTAGTTTTTAGTACTTGCATTAAAATTGACTTTTATTCCCATGCTTACTCCAACTTTGTAGTCGGAATAAAATCTTACGGTCTCTGTTGGGAATTTTCCAGCATCGAAACGAGACTGAAAAATGACTTTTTTCACAGGTTTTAACTTATCAATAACAGATTTTTCCTTCTTTACTTCGATATTATTTCGTTTCAAATCGGTAACTCTTCCAATGTTATTGACGGGAGCAGGTTCAACAGACAAAGGAGTGGAAAATAATGAGTCAATAACGTTGAAATTTTCGTCAGTGAAATATGCTTGCGTTTTAATAGCAACGGGAAAACCATTTTCCAAGAAAGTTTTTAGAACTAACCAATTCAAATTGCCGACATATTTTTGTTGAAAAATCAAACTGTCCATATTTAAGTCGAGAGTATCGGCTAAAACGTAGTTTTCTAATGCCAAATCTAACGGAATGTCGATATTAATCCACATATCAAGTGGGGCATTTAGCGGGATATAGTTTTTTGCCGTTGCATCGTATGGGTTGGTTTTAACCGAGCCGCTCATAATCAAATATTTCGGTGCAGTCAATAATAAACTTCCGATGGGAGGTGTAGTTTTTGAGTTGTCGAAAACGATGTCTGTAACTTTAGTTTGTCCGACTTGTGATGCTGATTCAATGAGAGTCCAGTCTGTTGTGTAATGTCCTCCGATGTCAATTCTTGATTCGTCTTTTTGAAAAATCGAGAAATCATTTAGGATAAACGCATTCGGCATCATCCATTGCGAGGCGAGGTGCAGCGTGATTTTTGGGTCTTTGAGGAATAAATTTCCGTCCATCACCTTTTGCGTAAGGTTGATGTTCACGCGTGCGGGGGCAAAATTGTAAATTTGCTGTCCGACAGAACCCCAAAAGGCATCAACTTTAAAGTTATCTGCTTTGATGGTGTAACGCATTGTTTGTGACGTAGTTATGTTTTCTGTTTGTCCTTTTTTGATGTGCAGTTTTGCGGTAACGTGGAGTCTGTTGGGGCCTTGTTCTTTGTCGAAAAGTCCAATTTTTAAACCTTCTAACGAGGTGGCAGGCAAAGCGATGTGTTGAGATTGTCCTGCTTGAGTTGAGTCGAGATTTACTTCGAAAGATAAAGTGTCTCCGTTTGGTTTAGTGACGGTTGGAAATGTGAAAGTAATTTTTCCGAAATATTTAAAATCACAATCAACATTGATGTACAACGTTCCTGCTTCGAAAATTATTGAGTCAATTTGTTGGTTAGGGTCTTTTGTTCGAAAACGGTAGACACTTTCCGATTCCATATCAACGTAATCTAAGTTGTTTAACGCCCCCAAGAAAATTTTATTTGTGTCGTTTTGGTCATCAGTTGTGTAAACATAAACCATGCTGTCTTGTTTTGGGATGGTGTTGACGAAATCGGAGATGAGAAAACGGCGATACAAAGAGTCATATTTTATGTGCATAAACTTATCTGCATCAATTTGCAGATATTTCGAAGTGCTGTCTGTTAGCAAGTCTTCGAGAGACAATTTGCCGTGAATGAGCGGCGCAATAAAAGTCGGGCTGACCGAGATTGAGTCAGAAAGTTCGTCTGAAAGGTCAAAATCATAGTCGAAGAACGAATCTTTACACGAAATTTGAAAAAATATTCCCCACAGCAGAAATATTGTCGCAAAAGGGAAGAGCAATTTTTTTTTCATAAGTAGAGTAAGTTAAAAATTTGAAAAACAAAAATATTTTTTTGCAAAGATAAAAAATATTTTTGAAAAATTTGAAATTTTTCGCTGCAAAAATAAAAAAAATAAATTTTTATTGCAAATATTCCATCAAAAACAGGATTATTTTGAGGAAAATAGATAAAATTAAGTACAAAAACAAGGTTTCTGATAATAAATTTTTTTGTTACAAAAAAAATGGTTACATTTGTTTTTGAGAATTTTTGTCTTTTTAAAATGAATTTTATGGACAAAATCAAAATTTTACTCGTAGAAGACGACAAGATGTTATGCACCGTTTTCGATATGTTTCTCAAGGAGTTGGGTTATGAGTGTTCTGTAGTGCAAACAGGCAGGGACGCAATAGAAAAATGTAAGGAAAACCTTCCGCACCTGATATTGATGGATATTCATTTGCGTGGAGGAATGAGCGGCATTGATGCTGCAAAGGAGATTCTGAATAATTATGATTTACCTGTCATTTTTATCTCCAGTGATGACAGCAAGGAAACTATTCAGGAGACAAAATTGCCAAATACGTATAATTTTTTGGTGAAACCGTTGTTAAAAAATGCGTTACAAGAGGCAATCAATTCGGCTTACGAGAAACATTATCAAATTTCAATTTCTTGATAATCAAGAGTTTAAATATAAATCTCAAATTCGGCATTTATTTTTTGATAAAAAAATTCGATGTCGAGTGAGAATATATTTTTAAATTTCATAAAAATTTTATATTTTTGCGGCTTGTTAAAACATTTTAATTTGAAATTTTTAAAAACAACGTAATTTATTTATAAACAACACATTAAACAAGTCATCGATGGCAGCATTACAACAATTACGCAGCAAAGGTTCTTTGGTTGCTTTGATTATTGGTTTAGCGTTACTTGCGTTTATTTTGGGCGATTTTCTGACTCAGGGCAATAAAATTCTTGCAAGTGACCAGTACGAAATCGCAAAAGTAGCAGGGAAATCTGTGGATTATCGGGATTTTCAAGCCCAAGAAGAAGAGTTAGTCGGGATGTACAAACTTCGCTCAGGACAAGAGGCAATAGACGAATCGCTTCGTGAACAGTTTCGCAGACAAGTATGGGAAAATTTGCTCAAGGCAAATGTTATGACCGACGAGTATTCCGCTTTGGGAATCAATGTTACTCCCGAAGAGTTGTACGATATGGTACAAGGAAAATTCATTGACCCTTCGGTAAAACAAGCATTTACAAATCCACAAACAGGAGAGTTTAACCCTGGTGCAGTTATTCAGTTTCTCAAAAATATGGATAACGACAAGACAGGAAGAAGCAAAATCATGTGGTTGTATATGGAAAATGAGATTCGGACTAACAGACTTTTTAATAAGTATATCACTTTGATTTCCAAAGGATTATATACGACAACATCTCAGGTGAAAAATGATTTTAAAGAGAGAAATCATCTGGTCGATTTTAAATATATTTTGCAACGTTACAACTCAATTCCCGACAGCGCCGTTTTGATTAGCGAGGCTGAATTGAAAGATTATTACAACAAACATCTCTACGAATACAAGCAAGAAGCAACACGCGACCTTGAGTATGTAACTTTTGATGTTGTTCCTTCTTCTGACGACAAAGCCGTTGCAGAGGAATGGGTTCGTAAAACCCTTCAAGAATTTGAAACGAAAAATCCCGAAGAGACAAAATTATTTGTCAACGAAAAATCAGACAAACCTTTCGAAGCGAAATATTACAAAAAAGGCGAATTGCAACCCGCAATGCTTGATTCTGTAATGTTTAGCGGCAAAATCGGAACAATGTATGGACCAATATTCGCAGATAATGTTTACAAAATTGCCAAATTAGTCGAAACGAAAAGTTTGTCAGACACGGTAAAAGCAAGACATATTTTAGTGAAAGTTGATGCGAAAACTTCGAAAGAAACAGCACAAAAAGCTATTGACAGTTTGAAAAAATTGTTAAAAGATAAAAAAGTGAAATTCGAAGATTTAGCAAAAAAACATTCACAAGACGAAGGAAGTGCTGCCAAGGGCGGCGATTTAGGTTGGTTCAAAGAAGGAGCAATGGTAAAATCGTTCAACGATTCCTGCTTTTTGGGCAAAAAAGGAGATTTAAAAGTTGTTGAAACGCAATATGGAATTCACCTTATCGAAATTCTTGACAAAGGCAAGGAAACAAAAAAAGTTCAAGTTGCCATCTTAGAGCATAAACTCGAAGCAAGTTCTCGCACTTATCAAAATATTTTCGGCGCAGCAAGTAAATTCGCAGGTACAAATAACACCGCAGCGAAGTTTGATGAAGCAATCAAAACGCAAAAATTAACGAAAAAAGTTGCTCCAAACTTAAACGAGAATGACCGTTTTATTGCAGGTTTAGAAAATCCGAGAGAATTAGTGCGTTGGGCGTTTCGTTCAAAGAAAAACGATGTTTCGCAAGTTTTAGAGATGGGAAGTCGTTTTGTTATCGCAAAACTTAAAGAAGCACGCGAGAAAGGAACAGCTTCATTGGAACAAGTTAAACAACAGGTAGAAATGGCGGTTCGTCTGGAAAAGAAAGCGACGATGCTTGCCGAGAAAATCAAAGGTTTAAACACTCTTGAGGAAATTGCTCAAAAAGTGAATGTTCCAATTCAAGAAGCAAAAAATATCTCATTCTCTGCTTATCAAATTCCTGGAGCAGGAAACGATTTTGAGGCAATAGCCGCAGCGATGCTTTTGGAAAAAGACAAAGTTTCGCCCATCATAAAAAGTAAAACAGGAGTTTTTGTTATGGTCGTAACTTCAATAACAAATCCTGAAATTAAAGCGAATATGGATTTTGGTCCCGACAGAAGTCGTTTAAATCGCAACAGCCAAATGCGAGCAACTTATCAAGCGTATGAAGCGTTGAAGGAAGCGGCAAATATCGAAGACCATAGAGCAAAGTTTTTCTAAAAATTAACTTTTTATTTTTCAAAAATTGTCTGTTTTCTAAAAATGGACAATTTTTTTTGTTTTTATCT
>DYQK01000141.1 GCA_020719385.1 Rikenella microfusus
ACTTCCTGATGCGAGCGTCTTGCCATCGGGCGAAAAACTAACAGAATTAACATAATATTTATGTCCTTCGAATGTTTTGAGACATTGTCCTGACGTTACGTCCCACAGTTTTACCGTCTTGTCTACACTTCCCGAAGCGATGGTTTTGCCATCGGGAGAGAAACTAACAGAATAAACAATATGAGTATGTCCTGTTAAGGTTTTTATTAAGTCATATTTTATAAAAGAGAGATTTTCTCCGTAACTTGTTTGCAATTTATTTCGAAAATAATATGTTGCTCCAATAGTTAGTCCTGTAATTTTAGCACTAACGCTTTGTGGTGTTTCTCCGTTTATAGAATCTTTCAAAGTAATCGTTTTGCCGAGAGTTTGTGTTTCGCCATATTCAAAACTTACTGCGGTATTCACACCATCGGGATAGACAGTAGCATTAAGTATTGCTTCGCCTCCTGGTAAATTTAATATGGATTGCGTTATAGGTTTTGTGGGGCTTAATGTTGTTTTGTGTGCAGTTTCTTTTAAATTATAAATTGGTTTTTCGTTTTCTATCACAAAAAAACGAAAATAATATTTTGTATTGGGTTTTAAATTGGAAATTTTTTGCAGATAAGTTTTTTTTGCCACTTCGTTTATCAAAACTTTGCTGTCGTTGATAGTCGGAGTAGAGTTTTTGTCGCTATAACAAATTCCGCAAAATGTTCGAGATTCTTCACTCAAATCAATAATTGCGGCTTTGATTAACACCGTTGTCGAATCAACTATTACAACATAATTTATTTTCGAAGCAGTAAGTCTCGAAAAATCAACGATTTGGCAAGTAAAAAATGTTGCAACAAACAAAAATATTGCAATTGTTGGCAAAATATACTTTTTCATAAAAAAATTTTTTGCAAAAATAAAAAAAGTTTTGTTAAAAACAAAAAAAAATTATCTTTTTGTGAAAGATTTTTTTAACTTTGTAAAAAAATTAATTTTAGAAAAAAATGAAACATACAATTTTCTTTTTAGCATTTTTATTGTCTTTTTCGTTGATAAAAGGGCAATATAACGATAACCCACGAATTGCAAATTCTAAATTTAATTATGTTGATGGGAAAATCGAAATTTCTTACGAATTGAAAAATTGTAATTCCAATGAAAAATTTTTCATTTGGTTTGAAGCATATTCAAAGAATTCAACATTAAATGTTCAAACGTTTTCAGGCGATGTCGGTTATGTTTTTCCGTCTGGGACGAAAAAAATTGTGTGGGATTTGAAAACTGACGGTGTACTTCTGAATAATACCCCTCTTTCGATAAAATTATTTGCTCGTCAACAGCCTCAAAATTCTTTTGGAAAAGCATTTCTGTCAACAACAATTTTCCCTGGTTCGGGACACAGGCAAGTCGATGGACGCAACAATTATCTTCTCGGCATTCTTGGTTATGGGGCAATTCTTGGTTCAATTTACACAAATAAAAAGTCTGTTGACAATTTTAACAATTATAAAATCGAGTCTGACGAGTCTAAACGCAACGCATTTCACGATGAATCGAAGAAATATTTTGCTGCTTCAGTCGGATTAGTCGGTGTTGCTGCTGCAATTTGGGTTTTCGATTATTTTAGAATAGCGAAATTGCACAAAAAAACGGCATCCATTTCGCCGAAATCTAATTCTTTCGATTATGAACTTTTGCAAGTTCAGATTCCTGAAAAAATGATGAGTACTCGCGGCAGTCCTCCCGATTTGAATGCGAATCTTAGTTTTACGGATGAAAACGGAAATGGCATTCTCGAAGCACTCGAAACTGCCACTTTGTCAATAACATTGGAAAATAGAGGCAAAGGTGATGCGGTGAATTTGGAAGTAAAAATTTCTGATTCGCAATATGATTCAGAATTAAGTTTCAAAAACAGTAAAAAAATTCCGATTCTGTCGCCGCAAAAATCGATTACGTTAAATTTTGCGTTCAAAGCAGGAATCGATATTAAAACTTTGCAACATCGTTTTAAAATTGAGGTAATAGAGGGTTTTGGGTATGATATGGATCCTGCTTTTTTAAATTTGCAGACTTTTCTGTATCAAGTTCCTGATTTGAAATTTGCGGGTTTAGAAGTTAACGATGCAGGCACAGAAACATTCGCTCTTGGCTCGCCTGATGCGCAGTTGCAGGCAGGTGAACAAATTGTTTTGAAAATTATTGTTCAAAATGCGGGGCAAAATGCGGCGAAAGAAGTTTCATATTCCTTGATTTCTGAAGATAACAATATTTATCTCGAAAAAAATTCAGGCAATTTTGACAAAATCGAAGTGGGAAAAACTAAAGAAATTTTTGTGAAAGTGAGTCCGAATAAACGCGTTACGACAACCGACAAACTGCCGTTATATTTGACTTTGAAGGAGAAATATGGTCGTTGTAATTTAATTCGCTACCAAATTCCGTTGTTTTTAAATCAAAAAACATCTGCACCCAAAATTCTTACGTTAAATTCTGATGTTGACAAATTGAAAAGCAATGTTGCGAAGTTTGAGTATAGTTCGAACAAATTTAACACTACCGAAAATTTGATTCAAATCAAAAATCCTGTTCCATCAAAATATTTCACGAAAAAACGCAAAAAATCGTTAGGAATAGTTATTGGAATTGGAAATTACGAAACTCTTTTAGATGCACCTTACGCCGACAAGGACGCAGAAATAATGAAAGAATATTTCGAAAAAGTTCTCGGCGTGGAGCAAGTGTTGTTTTTCACCAACGAAAAAGTGACTTCGAATAAGTTGAAAAATATTTTTAAAAGTTACGGTCAATTAGCAAAAAATGTTGTCAAAGGTGAAACAGAAGTTTTTGTTTATTGGTCGGGACACGGTGTGCCGCAAAAAGATTTGAAAAAAACTTTTTTATTCCCATACGATGGAATTAAAGAAGATTTGAACGGAACAGCCTACGATTTAGATTCGTTGTACGCAAATCTCAATGGTCTCGGAGCAAAAAAAGTTTTTCTCTTCCTTGATGCTTGCTTTAGCGGTGCTTTGCGAAAATCAGCGACCATTGCTGAAAAAAATCTCACCAACGAAAGAGCAGCGCCTGTGCGAAAATATATTCCTGACTGGCAACGGAATCCCAATTTTGTCGTTTTCAATTCCTCAACAGGCGAGGAAACATCGCTAAGTTATGACATAAGTCAAACGGGACTTTTCACGTATTTTTTGTGTGCAGGTTTAATGGGAAAAGCAGACGCAAACAACGATAAAAAAATCTCTGTCGGCGAGTTAAACACATATTTGTCGAAAAATGTTGTTGAAACTTCTCGAAAAATTAGCGGAACGCAAACTCCAACCTTTTCGGGTGATGAAAAAATTATTCTAACGGAATATTAAACAACTTTCCAATTAAATTTGAACAAGATTTTTTCGACCATTTCTCTATTTTTTAATCAAATTCATCTGTTTGTCGTTATTCTAAAATGCAATTTTTCTCAAAAAATTGTTCACGTTTTTCTGTTGAAAATAATTTGGAAAAATGTCTATTGAACAAAAACCTAAACAAAATTTTCTCTAAAAAATTAACTCACAAATAAAAATTTGCAAGTTAATATTCACAAGAACGAGACTTTCTGTGAAAAAAATCTCGTTGCCTGTGAAGTTTTGAATTGGTATTTTGCGAAATACATTTTTTCTTTGTTTTTTATCGAACTATGTAACCTCGTTTTAACAATTCATCCGAAATTTGAAGATTATGTGCCTGCATCTCGGCAGTATTTACCTCAAATTTTAATGTGTCATTTTCCATAACTACGAAGTTTATGGAAGCACCTTTCTTTGCTAATCCATCTCGTTCTGCAACAACTAGCGTTGGTGCGCCCTCCAATTTTTCAGCAATCTTTTTAATATCTCGACTTTTCGAGGAGGTTACGTACAAAAGATGCACATTGTCGTCAATTTCTTCCACGCTGTTCAATTTCTTAACAACAATGGTTTGTCCCGTTGCTGTTTTTTTCAAGGAAGCCATTGTTTGTAACTCATCATAAATAGGTGAATTACCAAAAACGCCTATCACAAAATGTCCATTTGAAACCGTTTGCGGCCAATGAATGTTTTTAATAAAAACATAAATATACAAAGCCTGCGATTTATAATTTATTTGTGCTGAAGCGGTATTTTGAAAACTTCCAAAACTCAAAGTGATAGTCATCAATCCAATTAGTACTGTGCTTTTTAGTGTAAAATTAGTCGTCATGTTGTTTCTCCTTTCTTTCTGATTTAAAATTTATGTCATACGACAGTTTTATAGTCCATTCTCGCGAAACTGCCGACAAAGACGCATCAAGTCCGAAATACGGTTGCAGATAATCTACATCAGCATTGAAAAGATTATGTACTCCAAAACTAAAATCCAATCCTGTTAATAATAAACGCTTCCAACGAAAAAATAAATTTGTTACAAATACTGAATTTTTTGTTATCAACCGATTCGACACTTCCAACGGATTATTCGGGTTTACATCAACATCATAACCATATTTTTGACTAAAATATAGATATGACATTGATACGGTAAAGTCAGGTTTTATATAAAAAACACCGTCAATAACTATTTTGTGTTGCGGAAGTGCAAGAACTGCACTCGAATTCACTTCCTCCTGATTATTGAAATCATAATCGAAAGTGCGAACACTCTGAACAGGAATTTTACTCTTACTCGCAACAGAATAAAACGAGTAACTTTTGCGAATATACCCAATTCTCGTTTTAAATTGAACTTCAAATTCTACGCCGCGAGAACCTGAAGACTCAAAATTCCCGTAAACATACGCACCATTCGGTGCTTCATAAGTATCGGCGTAAATGTTTTCAATATCTGTGTTTTTGTAAAAATAAAACGCAATAGGATTTTGAGTTGTTATGTCGAAAAAATTTGCGGTTAACAAAATATCCGAAGTAATTTGATAACCAACTTCAATTTCTAAATATCTTGTTGACTCGGCTTTGATTCCGCGATTCAACGTTACTTTTTGATTTTGAAGGTCAACAACATAATTTTCCCCATCAAAAGAATTTAAAATATGTGCAACAGCAGGAGCGCGGAAGGCTTTGTTCATCAATAATTTGTAATGAAAATACTCAAATTTCTTTGTTAAACAAAGACGCGGCGAAACTTTTTCCCCGTAAGAAGAATTTTTATCATAACGCACTCCACCGATAAAATTAGCAAACGGCGTTTTCAAAACCATTTGACCGAAAAGCGAAAGATTTTGATACGAAATCTCACTCTTCCCATGCAACGAATCAATATTGAGACGTCTAAAATAATCGTCATAAAATTCTGCACCGAATAAACAATTTGCCCGCACCGAATACTCATATTCCCCAATAACAGACAATTTGGGACGAATCACAAAATTATCGTATTGGTCGGGAGGTGTATAAATTTTTTGCGGTAACAACGTATTTTTATCGTAAGCAACAATACCGGGTCTGCCTGTAATCTCAGTAACTTGGTTGACAACACTCAACCTCGGAGTCAATTTAAACGAAGAAGAAATTTTCCAATCATATTTTAACTCTGTACAATTGATGCGAAACCCCGATTTTATCGGATGTTTGTCGTTAGTGTCAATCTTTGTGATGTCTGTTACGGAATAATTATCGTTTAAAATTTTCAAATTCCAATTTTTATATTGAAATGAAAATTGAAAAACGCTCGGAGTAACATTGGACTCATCTTGAAGTGAAACATATTTTCCTGAACGCAAAAACGAATTATGTCTTTCATCAACATAACGACTAAAATACTTTTTATCGCTTCGTTGACCGTCTCCCCAATGAATCCAGCCTGCAAAAGTGAATTTTGTAAATTTATATTTTGCGAAAAGCGAATAACTACGCTGAACATTTGTTCCCGCATTACCGTTTATTACCCCAAAAGAGATTCTATTATTTTCCTCATCGATTTTTGTAACGATATTGATGACGCCCAACTCTGCAAAACCCCCATAAATTGCCGTCCCCGGACCGCGAATTATCTCGATTCTTTTGATAAATTGCACAGGAAAATGATTTCCAAAATACAACTTCGAACTATAAATATCATTGACCTCTTGCCCGTCAATTAACATTAAAACTTTTCCGTCACCTGCCCATTGTCCGCGAATTCCGATTCCGATATTTCCGCGTTGGTCGAGGGCAAAATAAATCCCTGGAACAAGATTTAACACATCAATTAAGTCTCGCGCACCTGAATTTTTTATGTCTTCCTCTGAAACAACCGAGATAACATTCGGCGAATTGCGAATATTCATCCCTGAAATTCCTGTTCCTGCCTCAACGGTGCAATTAATTTTTTCACTTAATGCACTCCATTTGCAAGATTTTATGTTGTCTAACGAGTCAAGGTCAATGTCAAAATCTTTTGCTTTTCTCGAAGTCGGAGCAGTGTCTAATTCTGCTGTTTCAATTTTTTTATGAATTTCAAAAATAAATTTGGGAGCATCTTTTGCGGCATTATTGAGTGTTTTGATGTGTTCGCGAACTGCCGAATCTTGCAGTTTCCTGTGAAAATTTATTCTTGTTTGTTTAATCTCTCGTTTTTTAGTGCGACCAAATTTAAGATAAACAGAATCGACATTGTCTGTTTTTGCAGTATCACAGGAATAATATTCGTTGTTTTTGCTGCAAGAATCCAATGATGAGGGAGCAATTTTTTGGGCTTTCAAAGTATTTACTGTAAAAAATACAACAATACCTGAAAAAATATAGCGAAACATTCGTTTTTTCATAATTTATTTTTTTGTGAACGAAATTTGAAAACTATACTTTACTCAAAGACTCAATAATTTCCAAAACGTTGCGTTGATTTCAAAAAAAATTAAAATATTACTGCAAAGATAAGAAATTTCTTTGAGAAAAAAGAATCTTCCCCAAATTATTAACATTTCTTGCTGTTAAAACAGAAAAATTATATAATTTTTAGAGAAAACAGAATAAATAAAATTGGGAAATATAGATAATTCCCAATTTTTTTATATGAAACGAAACTTCTAACGAAAAAAATTTTGAAAAAGAGATGAATTTTACAAAAAATCTGCTTCGTTATGTGTAGAAAATTTTTGTATCAACCAATTTTCTGCTTCTTTGAGAGTTAAAAACTTTTCAATAATCATTTTTTTCGCAAAAGGATTGTCAATTGCCGTTTCGACTGCAAAGTGCGAGAAAATATCGGGACCAAACATCAATGCTCCATAACGAAGTCCGTTTTTAAACGCTTCAGGAAACCACACATTTTGAACATAAAGCATTGCCGCAGGGCTTGCTCCTTTGAAATTTCGCATATCAGCAATGTAACCGATGTGTTTTCGGTCAGCAATTAACTCGCCGCTTTTTCGTTTTCCCGCAAGAATGTCATCATCCTCGCCGTAATCTTTGTAAATTTCGATGGTGAAATTCTTTACAGAATGCACGCCAATGCTAATGCAATAATTATCAAAGAGAATTTCGTATTCTTTGTACTCTTCCATTTTGATTTTGAGTTAAAATTTTTCACAAAAATAAAATTTTTTTGAAAAAAACAAAAATTTTTCACAAGAAATAATTTATTTCACCGTTTTTTTTGAGAAAAGCGAAAATTTTATTATTTTTGTCCTCAAAAAATTTATTTATGGAATCAATTTATCCTAATTTTTTCTTATCTTTGTTGTGTTTAATTGTGAATTTTTATGAATACCATTTTAGAAAATAAACTTCCTGAAGTTTTTGCTTTATTTGAGAAAAATAAAGTTAAAAATGCTTATATTTTTGGGTCAATTTGCACTGAACATTTTAGTGAACACAGTGATATTGATTTTTTAATTTCTTTCAATGAAGAATTAGAACCTCTCGAAAAAGGCGAAAATTGGTGGAATTTGTTTTATGCGTTGCAAGAAATTTTTCATCGAGAAATCGATTTATTAACTGAAGATTCGTTACAAAATCCTTATTTTATTGAAGTATTAAACCAAACAAAGATTCCTATTTATGGATATTTTGATTCGAAAATATTTGTATTACAAACGCTCGACGGATCGTTGATTTGCGAAATAAAGTGATTCATTCTTATGATTCCATCAATGATGCAACGATTTGGGCAATTATTGTGAATCATTTGCCCAATTTGAAAAATGAAATTATTGAGTTAGTGAATTACCCCTTTGCTAAAGACAAAGGGGGCTTCTTAGTATTGTACCAAGAACTTTTCTTGGTTCTTCGATAGTATGCTTTTTAGGTTTCTTGCGAAACG
>DYQK01000142.1:0-6160 GCA_020719385.1 Rikenella microfusus
AATGCTTGATTTACCACTTAAACCCTTATTGCATATAACCTTTGTTGGCGTTTCGCCCTTTTTCTGTCTTACGTTAAGTTCGTTTTATAATGTCTTTAAAATATCCGTAATCTTTATCAACCAAAATACGTCTGTCAAGATAGCAATTAAATTTTTCGCAAGATGTCTCTGGTAATAATGTACAGCTGAAACAGGCTGAAAGATTCAAATTTGCTACACCTTGTCCGTGTGAATAGTAACAAATCGGGTCTGTTGCACAGTCAATAGCTCGAATCATTGCTGATTCAATTAGTTTTCCAATTCTATTGTCATCACAAATTGAAGTTATACCACCGTAACTGCCTTCTGAACCTGCGATTGTGTAAATCAAAACTCCGTTCATACCAAGTTCTTCGTCAATGTATAGCCTTTCTTGAATTGAAGTTGAAGGATAACCACCCAAGTATTCCAATTCTTTAATAATTAGATGAGAAAACGTATGTATCAAAACATATTTTGCGTTCAATTCAAAATCTTCACTAAAAGCAGATTCATATTGTTGTTTGTTGCCTATTAGAATTGAAATTCGTTCTTGAATTTTGGTGTTTGACTTAATCCACTTATCCAAAACATTATTGTCAAACTCAAAGAAAATTCCTTCGCCAAAACTTTCAATTGCTGGCAAATATTTTGTGGTTTTGCCGTAAGTAGAAGTGAATTTCTTTACAATACTATCTTTTGTAGACTTTTCGGAGTCTTTGTCCTGTAAAATTTGACTTGATGAAATTGGTTCTTGTCTAGTAAAAGAAGTTTGAACAGAGGTAATTTTTATTTTATCCATTTTAAAAATGGATTTTATTAAGTCATTTTGAAAAAATGATTTGTCGATTTTATTGAAAATTAGCTTATCTTCAACTCTTACGCTGTCTTTTTCAGTAATGAATTTGTATTCATCGAATCTGTATTGATTTTCTGTTTTTGCAATTTCAAGTTCTCGTTCGCTAAAATTGTTGTCAATCAATTTTTGAATGATTTCAGAATCAATTTCGATACTTTTATAACGTTTCAAATTCTTTGAAATTGTTTGTGTATTGCTTCCATCATTATATTCGTCTCTAATCAAATTGATTGTATATTCGTTTAATTCATCATTTGCAGGAATGTAAATACTTGATAAAATATTTGGATAATAAACACTATTACTTGAACGGATAACAGGTTTAAACAAAATATCTGTTTCTTTTGTGTTAGGAATTAAATCTTGAATTTTTATTCTCAAATTAAACAAACCCGAAAACGTTGTAAAATTTAATTGTTCCCCATTCTTTTTTTTTGCAATTATCCAAATACCTTTTAAATCGTCTAATTTATCAGAAGTTTTGTATTCAAAAATTGCATCTTCCGGAACTTGAATGTTGGCAAGCGTAATAATTTCTTCTTCACTAACGGTTTCCTTAGTTTCTTTTTTCTCATCTTTATTTGCGTTTCTAAACATTGCCCATTTATCCCAAGGAATATCGGCAATTTCTCCATTAGGCGAAGTTAGAATAAAACGCACTTGTTCTAAATCAAAAAACTTTCTTTTCTTATCTCTGTTTTTTACATAACAATAAGAACACTTTGGCGGAAAGAAATTGTCTTTATGTTCTGAATTAACGTTGTTTTCCCAATTGCTTTTCCATTTATCAAATCTGTCAAAACGACCACAATTATTGCAATAAAACCATTCAGGAAAATATTTTGCAGATAAAAACGCAAATTGATTTTCGGGTTTAAAACCTTGTTTTAAATCATTGACAGGAATTCTTATCAAGTGTTCTAATTCTTGAAAATATCGGCTTAACCTATTTTTAAATCGTTTATCAACGATAATATTATGTTCTTCAAATTTACCGTTTACTGCTTGGAAAAATGGCCACTCATTAAAGTTGTCAATCAATATTGAACCGTCTCTTGTTTCAATAATAGAGCCCACTCCACCATACGAACTAATGGCTTTTCTTGTTTGTATTTGTTCAAATTGTCCCATTACTTGTTTATTATTTTTACAATGCTGTTTGTATCAATTTCTCGCATAGACATCATCAAGCTCCAATCATCCAAATCAGACATTTTTTTAATCAGAATTTTGTAGGTCAAATCACCTTCTTTGGCTGTCCATTTTTCGGTTAGAATTTTTAATTTTTCCAAAGCGTAAATCAATTGCTTTTTGTTTTTGATTCGTTCAGAAATAAACATTTCAAGTTCTTTATAGTCGCCTGTAAAATCTTTGGCTCGCTTGTCTAAATATAAACCTTGTTTATGTCTGACAAAACATACCAATAAACTTGCTAATACTTTATCCAACGCAATCTCTGTGAATGGCGTAACACTCAACGGCTCTACGAATTTGTAATATGCGTTGTTGAAAGGAACAAAGTTTTCAAAATACGATTTATCTCTTGAACGATTGGCATCTAATAAATTTATCACAATCCCCTTGTCTTTTCTTCCTACACGACTTGAAGCCTGAATGTATTCTGCAACGTTTTTAGGTTGTCCGTTCATCAACATTACATTCAGTCGTTCAATATCAATACCAACAGAAAACATATTTGAAGCTAAAACCAAATCAACTGTATTTTGAACGAAAGACATTCTGTCTTTGGCAATTAAACTAAACGGCATTTCCAATTCATTTAAAAGCTTTTTAATAGAGTTACTTTCAATTCTACTCGTCAATTCTTTTGTTCTGCCTGCAAGTCCAAAATAATTAAAGCCATAAACTTGTTTGTTCAATTGGTAACGATTATGTAAGAGTTTCAAGAAGTCTGAAATTTCCGCAGGAACTTTGTTGTAAACTTTTCCAACATCACGTAAGCTGTTGTAAAATGAAACAATTGTCCAAAAATTGTTTTCTCGACTAATTGCTTCTTCTTGCGATAAATTTTCTTTTACTCTGTAATATTTGTACAATTCAATTCTTGCTAAAAGTAAATTACCTAAAATTCGGATTTGAGAATTTAAAGCCGTTTTCCCTGTTGGCATAAAACCAATATGTTTTCTTTTGCTTTCATTTGAAACATACGAAAAGAAATTATCATCAAAAGTTACGCCCATTGGAGGAAAAATGTTCAATTCTCTATTTCCATAAAGCATTGCAACTTGTTGTTCTGTGTTCCTTGTCGTTGCTGTTGATGTAATGATTTTAGGCTTTCTATTTCCTTTTGTTGAGAGCATTTCTACAATAGATTCGTATAAACCTGTAATTGAACCCAAAGGACCACTTAACAAGTGTAATTCATCTTGAATAATTAAGTCGGGTGGTTGTTTATTTTTGTCTTTTTCTTCTAATACCGAATTGAAAAGATGATGTCCTTCTTCTCTGTGCGAAAGCATTGCGAATTTGTCTACTGTGGCAAAAAGCAATGTTGGTGGATTTTGATAGATTTTATCATCAACAAAATAAATTGGAAGTTCTGCACTAAATGCACAATTCGGATTCAAACAATTTGTTGAAAATGCTTTGTCAGTTGCTTTGTAGCCTAAATCAAATTTTCCCGAATTATTTTGTGAAACCAAATTACAACCACACCAAGAACAATTTGTAATAGGGAAAGTATTCGCTTTGCGATAATCTCCTGTTTTTTTGTTGTTTCGTTTTGTGATTTCATCAAATACTTTTTTAAAAATCAACTGAGCATCTTTGTATGAATTTGGTGTTGTTGAAGCTCCAACCCACATTCCAATTGAAACTATATTTTCTCCGAAAAAGTATTCATCATTTGATTTGAAAAATCTTTTCAAAAAGTCTAACGAAAGAATTAATTTTGTTGCACGCTCAAATTGTTGTGCAGTGAGCAATCGCAGTGTGTAGCGCATTATTACAGAAACTCCGTCCGAATCTTTTCCGTGTAAAATTCTTCTGCTAATTATTGTGAAAGCTGTAATCGCTAAATAAGCTTCTGTCTTTCCTCCACCCGTTGGAAACCAAAGTAAATCAACAACATTGTTTCTGTCGTCAGAATCTTCTTTGATTATTGATTCAAGGTTCAAAAGAAAAAACGCTAATTGAAACGGTCTGTAATTTGGTTTGAATGTGTGATTTTTGAAAAAGTCTAAGTCGTTATATTGAAAATCGCTTTTGATTTCTGATAACTCAATTCCTTTTTCGCCAAATAGTTTTTTGTCAGAAATAAGCATTTGAATATACATTGCTGTATTTGCCAACAAAAAGGATTTAAAGGCAATTTCATTGTCGTTTAGAAAATCAATGTTTTTGATTAGTCTGTTATAGGTTTTGTTTTGCTTTTCTAAAATCGTATTTAAAGATTTTTTGTAATTGTCGTCTGCGTTTGTTTTCTCTTGCTCTGTTATCCATTTTTTGTACTCATTTGCAAAGAGTTTTAATTTCTGAATGATTGTTGATTTATCTAAGTCTGTCCAAATTGAAAGTTTTTTCAATTCGGTGATTTCTTTCAATTCGCTTGGAAACGTTTCTTTAAATGCGTTGCTGTAATTTTTAATATCAACTTCGGGTAAAAAGGTAGTTTTTAATTCCGTTGGATTTTTGGGGTCATTCCAATTAACCGCACAACCGTGTCCAATTGCAAAAGATTTTTCTTTTCTGTATTGAAAATTGATTAAGTTTAATTCTTCATCAAACGGATTGTTTTCTGAAAGTTGTTTGTATGGTAAAAACGTTACGCCCGAAATTGAAATTTCTCCTTGAAAAATTGCTTTGGTGTTTAGAAGTTCGTTTCCAAAAGAAAATTTGTTTTTTGGGTGATTTAATCTATTTGCCAACAAGATTTTAATAAACTTACCATAATGTGTTTCGTAAATTTTCTTGTAATAACAAGTAACAATTGACTTATCATCGTTTTCATCTAATGGATATTCTTTTGATTCATCAACATTTATTTCCATTAGATTTAATTCAACGTTTATTGGTTCTCTTTTTGCTCTTTTCCAAAGTCGACCTAAAAGCAATTCGCCTTTTTTGTAAGCAACACTATTGATTAATTCGGTTTGTTGTTCATTTTCTTTAAATCTGCTTCTGTAATTGCGAACTGACAAACTACCTTTGTCAAATTCTTCTTTGTTTAAGGACATTAGTCCATTTTCGTACTTGAAATATCTTGAAACAGAATTGTATGGATTTTCAGAAAACTTTTTAAATTCTTCTTCTGAAATTTCAATTGTTGCTTCTGTTGATTTTATTTGAATGTACTTTGCGTAATTGAAAGTTACAGTTAACGTTTTTGCATCTTTTGGAACGCAAAAAGTTAAACCAAAATTGGTTGGGAAATATTGATTGGCTTCTGAGTATTCTTTTTCTGGTTCTACATTTTTACTTTTCTCAACATCTTCGTCAGAATCTACATTCTTATCTTCTGTTTTTGGGGTTTCTGTTTCAAGGCCACCATCTTCAATTTCTGCATTTGCATCATTTGTTTCCTTTTCACCAATAGAAACTTCCATATCACGTTCAGGAAACAAAATTCCTGAATAATATCTGCTCAACGGATAATCTGATATAATTTCGTTTTCAATATCGGAAATAAAAACATCAGAACCTGGACCAATCAAGTTTTTTTTGATTGTATCCCGAAATATCAATCTTGGCTCATTAAAGTAGTTACTCATCTACCAAAGTTTTTTTTATTATAGTTTTTTGTTGAATTGTGGCTGTCAGTTTCTCTAAAATTTCATTCGGCAATTTTTTTAATGAATCGCTTTTTTCTTCTCTGTTAGAAGCAATATAATCCAATAAATCGTTTCCTAAAATTTTCCCGGCTTGTTGTCTTATGGAATGGTCTTTTTTTGAATACAATTTGAATTTATCGAACTCATTTACAATTAAATCATTTTTGCGATTGTTGTTCAAACAAAATTCTCGAATAATCTCCAATGTTTTTAGTCTTGGAAATCTTGGCGACATTTCTTCGTGAAAATAATTTCGGAATGTTACGTAATTTATTTTATATGATGTAAATAATGAATCGTATAAATTTTCTGTGCTGTTGAAGTTTACGGATAAATCTTTCAACGTTTGTTTCCAACTATTAGAATATTCATCAAACGAATCCAATAAATTTTCTGTGTCAAAGATTTTTAGGATTTTTCTAAATACTTCCTTATTGTTATTTTGATAAAATCTGATTGTTGCATTTTCATATAGTTCTCCAATTGTCGTTTT
>DYQK01000142.1:6260-8245 GCA_020719385.1 Rikenella microfusus
CATTTTCAATTAAGAAAACACCTCTTGAAGAATCAAATTTATCTGTTGTTCCGTCTGTAAATTGAATTTCGTAAACCGCTTTTTCCTTTGGTAAATCAATAGTTTCATAAGGATTGTTTTTGAATATTTCGCTGTTTAAATCAAAAGAAAATACATCGTCCAACTCTCGTTTTTTCAACTCTGTTGAATGAGTGAAATTTGTTTTGAAAAATACTAATCTATCCTTATGGTTCAATTTTGTTTTTTCTTGATTTTGATATGTCTGTTCTACATTGTCGAAAGAGATTTCATCTAAGTTTTCGTAACAAAGAACTTCGCAACTTCCTTTTATTGATTTGATTTTTTCATACAATTCAAGGTTGTTTAAATACGGAATGATTACAACTCTGTTGTGTGAATTTTGTCGTTCATCATTCAACCATTTATCTAAATATAGTTTTGTGTTATCAATTCTTTTGTCGCTGATTAAGCGAATATTGTTTATCCTCTCGTATTTTATTTGATTTGAAACAGCATCGTGGTTTTTCTTCTCAATAATCAAATAAAAGGTTTTGCCTTGGTTTTCTTTGACTTTTTGCTTGATATAATTCCATTTTAGGTTTTCGTTTTCTAATGCGTTTGAGATTTTAGCAAACACATCAAAAATCCGTGTTGTATAATCTTTGATTATTTCAGGATTGTAAATGTCGTTTGTGTAAAAAAAATTGTTCAATTCTTCTGAAAATACTTCGCTCAAAAAATATCGATTCAAACGGTCTAAATACTCTTGAAAAATTCCTTTCGACAAATTGGTGTTTACCAAAATCATTCTAAGAAAGAAATTCGTGTACTTTAAGATAAAGGTAAGGTTTACCTTGCTTTCATCTTTTATTTTTTGAATTTCTTGTGTTAGTTCTAAAAACAAAGAATAAAGATTAGTGTTGTTTAGTTTGACTTTTATTGTTTTATTTGGCGTTTCTTTGCTTGCAATTTTAACTTCGTCATTTGACCACCACCACTCCAAAAATTGATTTTCTGAATTTGGTTTCTCTGTTCCAATTACAATAATATTTTTGTATTTGTCTCTATATTTTTCTTGTAGTACAAACTCAAAAGAATTTCTGTATTTAGTATCGCCAATAATTATGATTTCATCAAACTGTTGGTTTTCATTTAAAAAAAAATTTTGTGCAGTATCGAAATCATTACAACATTCAACTAAGTAGCTAAAAAACGGCAAGTCGTTGCTGATTTTTCCGTTTTTATTTGTGTATCTAATTGGCAAAAATTTGCTTTCCTTGAAAAAACTTTTTTCAGCAATTACTAATGACCGGTTTTTGAAGTCAGTAATAAAAGGAAACTTGTCGTTGAAAGTAGATGTCAAAAATTCACGGTAAGAATCTACGTTTTTTACTGTATTTTTGTTATCAACTAAATTAGGATTGAGTTTAGTAAAATTCTCTTTATCAAAAAGGAAATCAGATATTCCTATTTCGTTTTTTTTTTGAAATTTGTAATTTACCAAAACTTTTCCGTCATAGTAGCTTCTAACTTTGAAAATTCTATGTTCTTTACGATATTTTTTGTAAATCAAATCTCCGTTATTCAGGATAGGGAAAGTTTTTTCGTAGTTGAAAAAATTTTGGTAAAGTTTAATTAGAACGATTGAATGAAAAATTGAAGCAAAAAAGTTTTCTCTATATTCGTCTTCGGGGATGCTTATGAAAAAATCGTTTTTGTTAGAGTTGTCGTCCAAGATATATTGATAAATAAGATGAAAGTTTACAAAGTCAAACACGCTATACTTTTCAATGTCAGCTTCTCTTAAAGTTATTTCATCTAAGTATTTTTCCTTAATTTCAGAAAATATATTGTTTAAGTAATTTTCGATTTGTTCTTTCATTCAATGTTATTCATATTTGTCTGGCAGCAATGTCTTTTTAGGGTAACCGCCAACATCTGTGTAGGTACCACGTTTTTGTATAGTTACCACAGCGTGGCAACTA
>DYQK01000143.1 GCA_020719385.1 Rikenella microfusus
GTGAAAATTTTTTGAGAAAAATCAGATTTTTGCATTATGATTATAAACGTAATTCGTCATTTTTCTCGATGGTTCAACAGATAATTCACTGATAACAATGCAACAACTAACCGCTGTTGCTCATTCTCTAAAAAATTTTGATATAAAAATTGGTTAAAAAAGTTCAATAAACTTGTCTTTTTGTAAAATTTTTAACAATTTTTTTGATTTGAAAAAAAATTTTTCAGAAAATTCAAAAATTTCTCTAAAAAAAATTTGGAAAGTTTAAAAATAAGTTGTAAATTTGAAGTGTTTAAAAAATCTCAAATTTTAATATTTTCGGATATGAAAAAGTTGCTTTCATTATTTGTATTTTGTGCAGTTTTTACC
This sequence comes from Rikenella microfusus, assembly GCA_020719385.1. Classification (GTDB taxonomy): domain Bacteria; phylum Bacteroidota; class Bacteroidia; order Bacteroidales; family DYQK01; genus DYQK01. Next base: position 370 of record DYQK01000143.1, read on the forward strand.
CTGTTGACTTCTACCGCTTTTGCACAACAATATTTTGTCTATGACGGAGAGTCCTTCAATGTAATGCTCACATGCAATTTAGACAACTCGCAAGTTTTAAAAGTGTCGTTTACAAACGCTGACAAAACCAAATGGGTTCCTTTCGAAATTTCTGATTACAAAAGTCTTGACGGACAAGACGAGGAAGGCGGATTTGTTTACACCGTCGTTGATGGCGCAGGAAAAACTTTTACCATCGATTATCGCAGAACTTCAGACCAAATTGTCGTGACCAACACTTCCACAGGAGACACCTGGTCTCTAAAACGCAGACCATAATTTCGAGTAACAGACAAAATAAAAAAAACGCCCAAAATTATTTGGGTGTTTTTTTATGAAAAAAAATTTTATCTTTGCGCACTTAATTTTCGAAAAAATGGAAAATAAAACTCTTTTCGTAGATTTAGAAAATGTTTTGGAAAAACGGAATCCGAGATTGAAAAAAATTTTGCCAAATTTTGTGATTCAATGGTTCAAACGCTTGATTCATCAGGACGACATCAACGAGACTTTGCACAAAATCGGCGACAAAGAAGGTTTAGAATTTCTCGACAAAGCCTTGGAAGTGTTAAATGTGAAAAGCAACGTCATCGGAATCGAAAATTTGCCCGCCGATTCTAGAATTATCTGTGCCTCGAATCACCCTTTGGGAGGATTAGACGGAATGATTTTTATGCAAGTTATCGGCAAACATTATGGAAAAGTTAAGGCAATTATCAACGATTTGTTGTTGAATATCAAAGGTTTACAGCCGCTTTTTGCAGGTGTAAATACGTTGGGAAAGAACTCTCGCGAGCAGTTGCAGCAGTTGAATGAAATTTTTTCATCAGAAATTCCCATGATAGTTTTTCCTGCGGGCTTAGTTTCGCGAAAAATAAATCATAAAATTTGCGATTTAAAATGGAAAAAAAGTTTCATCTCGCAAGCAATTCAATTTAAACGCAATATTATTCCGATTTTTATTGATGGGAAAAATTCGAATTCTTTTTACAGAATCGCAAATTTGAGAAAATTTTTTAACCTCAAAACGAATCTCGAAATGATGCTTTTGCCGCGCGAATTTTTTAATTATCGCAACAAAACGGTAACTTTGAAAATTGGAAAACCAATTCCGTATCAATTTTTTGACAACTCAAAATCCCGTGACGATTGGGCAGATTGGGTCAAAGATGAAGTTTACAAAATGTCAATTTAACTTTTTTCAAAAAAAATGAATGTTTTTTTATTTCTTTCTCGTGGTTTAAAAACGACTGCTCGGTTTTGGAAAATGTCTTTGACCGTTTTTTTGATAAATTTTTCACTCTCAACAACATTGACTTTTGCCTTCGCAGCACTTCTGAATCATACGATTCAGAAAAGTATGTTCTTCGACTCAATGTTGAAAGAGTTTGATTATCAAATATTTACAGAATTTTTGCAACGAAGTAACAACGGACTAACAATTCTTTTAAGCGGCGGAATTGCTATTGCGTTTTTTTATGCGATGATGAATATTTTTCTCTCGGGCGGAATTTTGCGAAGTTTGAACAAAGATAAATTTACCTTCTCAAATTTTTGGGCAGGCTGCGGCTCGTTATTTTCGCGGTTTTTTAAACTTTCTCTCGCTATTTTTGCGTTACAAATTTTTATCGCTTTGCTTTTGTATGCGTTGCTAACTCTTTTGTTATCAATGTTTTATGACAATTTTTCGACAGAAATTTCTCTTTATCTTTTTTTGGGAATAACTTTTTTGATTCATTTCTTCTGTATCATTTTTTTACTTTTAACAGCAGATTTTGCAAAATTTTATTTAATGATTCACGATTCAGAACAAATTTTTATTTCTATCGCAAATGGAGTTAAATTTTTGTTTCGCAACATTGGAAAATCGATTTTTATTTTTCTGAGTATTTTCATTTTGCAACTTTTATTTTTTTATTTGTATTTTCATTTCGACAACGACATCGGAATAACATCGATTTTTACAATGATTCTGATGTTTTTTGTTCAACAATTTTTCATTTTTCTCCGAATTTCGAGTAAAATTTGGTTATATTCCGCACTTTTCGAGTTTTACGCAGCAGAATTTTTTAAACCTGCCAAAATTCAAAGTCAGCAAGAATTTTACTCACTTTGGGACCAAGAAGCATTGGAATTGTACAAAAAAGAGAAATAAAAAACTTTTGAGAATTTTTTTTACTTTTCAAATTAATTGATTATATGGGATTGTTGCTTAATTTTTCAAGCGAAAGGGATTCTTTTTTCTCAAAAATGTAAAGAAAAGTTGTAATTTTTTCGAAAAAATTTTTTTTTTTGTTATGTCGAAAAAAAGTTGTACTTTTGCAAAAAATTTCTTATAAAAATTTTTGATTAATTTTAATATTTTAATTCTAAATTTCACAAATCTATGAGAAAGGCACAAATTAGTTTGCTTGTCGTGCTTGGCTTTGTTTTGTTCATCTTTTCATGTAAAGAAGATGATTTTTCTGAAAAAGATGCGTACAAAGAACAGCAGGATCTTCTCCGCGTTCAAGATTCTATTGACCGTCGTATGGAATTTATTCGTGATTCGCTTCGTCGCGTGGGTGGCGTTGTGCGTTATGCAGTGAATGTTGTTTCGTCAGAAGACGCAGGAGCAACAAAATCTGCTCTTTTACTTGACGATGTTGATGTTACCGTTTCTCAGAATGGTGTTACTCAAACGAAAAAAACTGCAAAAGGAACCGTTGTTTTTGAAGACCTTCGAATCGGAACAGTGGCTGTTACGCTTTCGAAAACAAATTTCACCGATGTAAGTTATGTCGCAAATATTGTTTTTCCCGATGACCCTGAATTGTCTGCTCAAGACGTTGTTCGAATGGTTCGCGATGCGGCAACTCAAGTGATGATGTTTTCATTAACTCAAGGTCTCGCAACAATAAAAGGCGTGGTTACTTATGAAGGAAATTTAGTGAACGACAGTTCAGAATTTGCCTCAGGAGCTGAGGTTATCGCAACAATGAACGTTCCTAATTTGGCAGGAAAAAATTTATGGACGCAAGGAAATGTTCCTGGCGGAATAGTTTCTATTGCGTACAGCAACGCCGCACTTCGAGCAACAACAAACGCAAACGGCGAATATGAAATCAAAGTTCCATCAATGGCAGGCGGAATCGATTATAAAGTTGAGGTTTCAGATTTCGTAAAAAATCAACAACTTTTGATGAATACTTTGAATCAAAAAATTGTTCAAGGTGTTCAGACAATTCGCACTTCTTTCGGTACAGGTATCGGCAATTTTAGTGCAATTCCAAATGTTGGGGGTGCTTATGTCGAAATTGGTTCTCCCAATGGAATTATTGGTGAAGTGAACAATGACGCTCAAGCAACTGCTTTGTTAGACGAATCAGGTGCAATTCAAACCGTTCACATAACCAATATGGGAAATGGTTACACACAAATTCCTGATGTTGTTTTCAACGACCCAACCGAACAAGGAACAGGTGCTGAGGCAACAGCCGTTGTCAATAACGGAAAAATTACTCAAGTGAACATAACCAACAACGGCACAAAATATTCTGAGGCAACAACCGTTTCGTTGGAATGTCCCGAAGATAAAGGTAAAGGTGCTGTTGTGAATGCTTGGTTAGTGTATCCTGTAAAAGAAATTCTCGTTACAAATTCAGGTTCAGGTTATGCTACAACACCGAGTGTTGTAGTTGTTCCCCCAAGCAGCACAGGTTTATCGTTAACCGCAATTATGGAAGATGATGGAACAGGAAATGGAACAAAACGCGTAAAGAGTGTTCGAGTTAATAACGGAGGTTTATATACAGACACCGCAACAATTACTATTGAGTTTATCGGTGGAAATCCGACAACAGACGCAACTGCACAAATTCCTTGGTATGGTTTTGACAAAACAAAAGCCGAAATTCAATTCGAAATCGCTGAACAAGGCGAAGGTTACAAAGCGAAACCTATGGTTCACGTAAATGCTGTCGGTGGACAACAAGAATCGTACACAGAATTTGTTGCTGTTACCTCAGGCGGAAAAGTTGTTGGTTTAACACACGCAAAAAAACGAATTTATAACGCAAGTATTAGTTCGAATGTTCAAGTGGAAGTTTGGACTCACATTCCCGGCGAACAAGCATCTGCACATTTGCGTTTTGGAACAGTCGGAATCAAAGCAATTGCGGTAACTAACGCAGGAAACGGCTACACAGCAACTCCCGATGTCGTAATTACTGGCGGAGGAGGAACAAGTGCAACTGCTGTCCCAACCGTTGTTGACGGAAAAATCGCAAAAGTCGAGGTAACAAATCCTGGTTCGGGTTATACTTCTTCACCTAATATTAAATTTGTCGTTTCGAATCGTTTCGAGCAAGCAACAGCAACACTCAATGTTACCGATGCAGGTGTCGTTACTGGAGCAACCATAACAAACGCAGGCACAGGTTATGTTAAATTACCTGTCAGCGTAACAATTAAACCTGTTGTTGATGGAGTCGGAAGCGGAGCAACAGGCAAAGCACAGCTAAATGGCAACGGTGGCATCAACATTGTCATCACAAATGGCGGTGCGGGTTATGTAACCAAAAATAAAATTCACGGCGGAGCAACAGACGCACAAACTGTCAACAGTTTAGTTAGCGGCAAAACGGTTGTGAAAGATTTTTATTTAGGTTCAGGAAAACGAAGTATAGAAAACTAATTTCTTGATATTGATAAACCTCACAGAAATTTCGAAACTGTGGGGTTTATTGTATCTCGATAAAACTTTTTTCGTTATGAATACAAGAAAAATTCTTGTTTTAGTTGTTTTTCTTTTTGCAGGAATATTTTCCAAAAATGTTTTTTCCCAAGAAAAAATGATTTCTGGCGGGTTAAAAGTTGGTTGGACTTATTCTTATTTTGCAAATTACATTGATTATGACGAATTTTCAAAATTTCAGCATGGAATAACAGCAGGTGGTTTTTTTATGTTCAAACCTTCGCAAAATTTTTATGCGTCAATAGAGTGTCTCTACACGCAGCAAGGTGCAAACAACATTGAACCAACAGCGATTTATCTCAATAATTCGCCTGCTTTAACCAATTTGACGAATCTTGATATTCGTATGCACACTCTCGAAGTGCCAATTTTGCTCCGTCCAAGAGTAGAGTTGATGCGAGGAATTGGAATTTATGCAATTGCAGGGGCAAGTTTTGTTTATAATTTGCAAACAGATGCCCGTTTAGTTCGTAAAAATACGTTAGGAAATGGAATTAGTTATTCCGAATCTTATGATAATGTTACTTCGAAATTGAAAAGTTACGAAATTGCACCGCAATTTGGGGTTGGTTTTAACCTCGACGAACTTCTTTTTTTGTCCTTAGAAGTGAAATATAAATTAGGTGTTCAGGATTTAAACAATTCTACCATCGGAAATGACTTTTCGAATAACGTTATTTTAGTAACATTAGGAATAGGAATATAAAAATTTCTTTTTTCTTCGAGAAAAGAATTGCAGACTAACGAAAATTTAGTCTGCAATTTTATTTTTTATACATTTTCTCTAAAATTAATAATTTGTTTTCCATTCGCAAGGTTTAAAATTTTCTTCATTAATTATTGAAACGAGATTTCCTGTTTGCTTCAAAACATACAAACCTTTTTTATACGCATAACGGTCTACTCCGTCCTCGTATGTGATGGCAGCGACTGCACCTAATAACGTTTTCTCGTTCAAAAGAATGTGTTTTGGGGCAATCTCGCTAATTTTTGCCAAACGGTCGAGATGCTCGTCAACATCGTCTCTTGTTAATTTCGTTTTCACCTCAACAACAATAGCAATATCGGTGTCAATTAACAGCCAATCGATTTCATAATAATCTTTGCCGTCTTTTTTCCCGACAACTGAACGCAAAAGTGTTTCGACATTAATTCCTTTTGCTTGAAACATCGGAATAATGTTGGGACGAATCATTTCTTCGGTAAACTTTCCGAGAAAACCTGTTAAACTTCCCATTTTTTTATCAAATTCTTTGCGGCTTTTTTTCAAATCCGCCTCAAACTTGGCATTTGATTCTGACATTTGTTGCTCAAACTTGGCGTTTGATTCTGACATTTGTTGCTCAAACTTGGCATTACTGGCAGCAATTAAATCTAAAACATCTTGCTTTGTTAATTTCTTCTTTTTCATTTTTATAAAATCTTAAAATAATTTGCGACAAATATAAAAAAGTTTTTTCGAAAATAAAAAATTTATTTCGTCATGATTATGGGAAAATCTTGTCCGTAACCAAAACTATTCGGATATTGAGCATTTCCTTTGTGTTTTTTTGACAATTCAGGAACAGAAATGTTAAGATAAGAACTTAATTCGTTGATTGTTACCCGTTTATCTTTTTGTCCGTCTGCTTTGCCGCTTAAACCTTCCAAGAGACAATATGTGAAAATGCCGTGTCCGAGTTGGGCAAATTCGGCTGCAAACTGGTCAACGTTGCTTGCCATCAACCAATAAGTGCCTGTGCTGCGGGCTAATTGGGCAATTGCCTGTTCTTCGGCGGCACCGCGAGCGGCTAACACTTCGACAGCACCCGCACTTTGACAAGCATCTAAAATAAACACTTGCTTTTGACACAAAATGTCTTGACTTATTTTTTTCAATTCAGAAGCCGATAAACCCGAATTTTGCAGCTGCGAAACAGAAGTCATTTGCGTGATATTTTGCAAAACCAAGTAATACAGCGGTTTTTCCTCAACACTCATCACACCGTGACCCGCATAATAAAAAATAAAAACATCTTGCTTGCGAGCAGATTTTTTAATAACATTCACCGATTCCGAAATACGAGATTTCACCGCATCAGAATTCGTTAAATACGTAACTTTTATCTCGCGATACAACGAAGAACCATTCGAAACCATCAAATTCCGAAAACCATCTGCATCAGCAACCGCATAATTCAAATTGTAACGAGAATTTTCATAATTATTGATGCCAACAACAAACAAATATAAATCGGGTTTCGAATTATCAACAGACGAATACGAAATCGACAACTCCGCAGGCAAAGACTCTGTCCTGTCTTTGTTGAACGCAATGATTTTCAACAAGTTAGAACCCGAAACCAACGACAAACGAAATGTTTGACGACGAACAGAACCCACTTCGATAGCAGGTTTAAAACCACGATTCGTAGTTTCGAGAAGTTTGCCATTGTGAAATAAAACTATCTCGTCAATGCCGCCGCCCTTGTCGGTTGCCTCAACAACAACTTCAATATCTTGTTTTTCAGATTGTAAATTTTCATTTAACAATTTAAAACCACGCAAATCGCCATTCGACGAAGGTGAAATGATTTTCACTTCCGCAAGCGGCAACAATTTTTTAATATCAACAGACGGCTTGGCAATTTCCTCGCCGCCCAAAACTCTTGCCATCAATTTGGGCGTATGAAATTGTTCATACAAATTTTCCAACGGAATAATTTCCATTCCTTTGACAAAATGCAAAAATTTCATTCCACCTTCCGAACCATCAAAACGACCATCAGGCGTATAACAAATCCAGTCATTATTTTCGAGAGCATAAACGGTTAATAACAATTTACCCGATTCAGGATTCCAATAACGAATAGAACCATCGTTACTTACTGATAAAATATATTTTCCATCGGGCGAAAAACAAACTGACCAAATAAAATTTGTGTGTGCTGTTAACGTTTTGATGGGTTTAGCGATGCCATCGCTTAAAGCGATAGCATCGCTAACATTCCACAGTTTAATGGTTTTGT
>DYQK01000248.1 GCA_020719385.1 Rikenella microfusus
CCATTGAAAAGGTTGATTATTCTTTGTCGGACGAATCATTGCGGGCAATGATTAAAGAAACAATCAAAATACATTTTGAGAAAGAACAGACATTGTTTGAGCAAGGAGTTAAAGCACTCACTTTGTTTTTTATTGAAAGCGACACCAGTTTGTTTCGTGGCGATAATCCCAAAGTCAAAAACATATTTGAAGAAGAATACAAAAAGCAATTCACAGAAATTGTAAGCAAACTTGACCAATCAAGTGAGTATTATAAATTCCTGCAAAACGACTTTGACGGCGACAGCACTTTGCAGGTTCACAAAGGATATTTTTCAGGCGACAAAGGAAATGCAGACGAAAAAGTAAAAGCAGGAGTTGATGAAATTTTGAAAGACAAAAAGAAATTACTATCGTTTGAAAGTCCTTCACGTTTCATTTTTTCAATTTGGGCGTTACAAGAAGGTTGGGACAACCCGAATGTCTTTACCATTTGCAAACTATCCAATCAAGGAAGCGAAATTTCAAAAATGCAACAAATTGGGCGTGGTTTACGCATTTGTGTAAACCAAAATTTACAACGATACACACTGAAAAATCTGAATGACGACCAAGAAGCATTTTGGAAAATCAATAACCTTGATGTCGTTGTTTCAAGCAAAGAACACGGTTTTGTTGAGGCAATTCAAAATGAAATTTTAAGTAACTCATTCCTGATTTCTGAAACATTTACAGAACAAGAACTGATTAAAACGCTTAAAGAAAAATCGGGTTTTGATGATGATACAATAGTTACCTTGGTTGATGATGTATTGAAAGAAAAGAAAATGATTGTTCGCAAGGCAATAGTTGATGGACAAAAGATTTATGAAAAATCGCCTGAGTTTTCAGCCATTCTCAAAGAACAAAATTTGCCAGAAGAACAAGTAAAAGCAATTGAAAGTTTGTTTGCAACCGACACAAACACATACGTTCAGAAAGCCGAGAAGAAAAAAGAGAAAAAGAAAGTTTTCATAAAGGCAACACACCTTCAAGAGTTCCAAAATTTATGGAACGCTATCAACAAAAATGCTTTTTATGTTTTAGAAACTTTGACCGAAGAACAAGAAAGCCTATTGATACAAAACATAAAAACGCAAATTGAAGCAGTAAACATTGAGGAAATTTTGTTGCAGACCATTCGAGCAGAATTAAACGTGAACAAGATTGGAGAACAAGGAGCAATTACAGAAAAACTAACCGACACTGTATCATACAAAAGCAAAGTTGATTATTTAGAATTGGTTCGCACATTGTCCAACAACACCAAAACACCAATTTCATTTGTTGTAAAGGTTTTCAATGCTTTGAGTGATGATTTTAAAACTAAAATGCTTTGCAATAATCCCGAACAGGCACAAAGAGAAATTTCCGAAATAATCAACAAGAACTTAATTGCAATGCTTAAAGCAAACATTAAGTATGATGGAATCAATGGAACAGGTTTGCCAAACGTATTCAAAACTGATGTTTCGACAGGCTCAACACAGGGAAAAACCTATTTAGATACAGGAAGCGTAGGGAAATTTCAAAAAGACATTACAGGCGATTTTTCTTTGAAAACAAAATGGGTATTTGAAGAAGTGATTGAATACGATAGTGATTTTGAATTGGAAATTGTAGAACAAGACCCCGACATTGACAGCATTG
>DYQK01000038.1:0-9118 GCA_020719385.1 Rikenella microfusus
TACGGCGGATTTCCGACAACTGCATCAAAACCTTCGAAACTTCCTTCGTCATCTAAAACTTCGGGAAACGCAAAACGCCACTCGAAAGCACGCAAATAAAGTGTTACGCGTTTGTGCTGACAAATTGCTTCTAAATTTTCGATGTCAATTTCTAACTGTGCGACTTTTTTCTCAATTTCTAACTTTTCCTCAAGCGAAAAGGCGATAAAAACTTGATTTCGTTCAGCACGTTTTTTTTTTAATTCCAAATAATCCTTGTCTGTTGGGTTGATAAAACTTTCGAAATCGGATTTTAACTTCGAAATATTTTTATTTATCTCGCGTTTTGCCGCTCGGTCTAAAACGTTTTTGTACAACGAAACCTGAATTTTGTATTCTTCGGTAATTTTCTTAATTTTTTGTAAGACGCCGTTTGAAAATTTCCCGTTTTTCCCGTTCAACGCATAACGACTCACCAAAGAATTGCCGCATTTGATGTTGATGTCAATGTTTGGCAACGTTTCTAACGCTTTGAAATTCGATTTCTGCGTGTAAAACGCATTTTTTAACAATTCTATCCACAAACGCAACCGACAAATATGAACAGATTTAGGATTTATATCGACTCCGAACAAACAATTTTCGATTAAAATTTGTTTTTCGTTAAAAATTGTCTCTTGAATTCGCTGACATTCTTTGTCTTTGTATTTATAAACGAAGATTTCGCCGAAATGGCTGATAAATAATTCGTCATTTTGCACTTCGCAATATGTATTTCTGAACATTTTCCCTTTTGCATCGCACAAAATTCCGAGTTCAGACTTCATCGCAATCAATTCGTTGAGTGTTGAAACTAAAAAATGTCCGCTTCCAACTGCGGGGTCGCAAATTTTTATCGAATTAAACGTTTTATTTGCTTCGAAAATGTCGATTTTTATCAACTGATTATAAAGTTGCTCAATATTTTCGCAATGCAATGAATATTTCGAGTTAAACTTTTGTAAAACGGCTTTGCGAATTGTCTCGCGGCAAATATACATCGAAATTTGTCCTGGTGTAAAAAAACTTCCTTCTTTGTAACCGTTGATTTTTTCGAAAATTAAACCCAAAACTGCCGAATTGATGAGAGTTTTATTTTCCTTCTGAATGGCAGATTTGTGGTCGCTTGCGAAATTGTAACTGTTTAAAAACTCAAAAATGTATTCTAATGTCGGCAAATTGCCTGTTTGTCGCTTTCCATTAGAATTTTTGAGAACGGTGGCAGAGAAAATAGGAATTTCCAAATGCGAATTTAATTGATTAATCTTAACGCATTCTTTTTCCAAAAGACTCTGTTCAAACAAAGAACTATTTAAGTACGGAATTGCTTTATATTTTATTTGCAACATTTCTGTCCTTTCTTCGGGTTCAATTGCCAAAACATCGAAAAACAATTCTCGCAAATCCTCAAAATCGCCAATTTTCTGTGAATGTAAAAACGCGAAATCTTTTTCATCGTCATTAAAACGCACAATTTGACTCTCCAGAAGTTTCAAAAACAAAATTCTATTAACCCACGTAATACACAACTCAAGCGAAATGCTAAAAAGTTGTTCCTCGTTTGTGTCGCCAAATTCCTGTAAATCGGTAATGTGAGACAACATTTCCTCATTTTTTTCCAAAACAGCAATGATATTTTCCAAAAGACTGCCTTTGTTTCTGCGTTTTTGGGGCAATCTTTCGATTTTTGCAATGTTGTCATCGGTTTCATAAAGCCCCATTAAGTGCAAAAGTTCGTTATAAAACTCCAAATTCAAATAATTGCTGTCATTTTGAAACGGCAATTTCAATAAATGTTCGGGAGAAAGAATTTTATACAACTCAATAAGGTTTTTTTCGGTGTCAATAAAATTTTTTGACAACTGAAAATATGTACAAACAATTTTTTCCTGCGAATTTTCGATAAAAGGTTTCGCAATTTCGTTGTAAAACCAATCTTTGTGTTTGCTAATTAACTTTCCGCCGTACCAATCGACATAATTTTTGTGAAAATTTTTATCTTGATAAAACATTTTCTCAAATTCTGATGAGTCAAAAATGAACCAATCGATAGAATTTGTAATTATCAAATGTTTAATTTGAGAATTTTTGTGAATAATTCTTTCTTCGAGATAATATTGAAGCAATTGATGAAAGGATTTTTTGTTTATCTCGCTTTGCGAAATCATTTCGTTGGAATTTTGCAACGATTTTGTCTCAATAATTACTCCGATTCGTTCATTGACAACTTTTCCATTATAAATTGCGAGGTCAATATCGTTAAAATTCTCTTTAATAAGAAAATTTTCGTTGTAAAAAACGTTGGTTAGCAATTTATTTATCGCGTCTTTGATAGTTTCCTCGCTGTCTTCGGGTTTAATTGTGTCGAAAAACGTGATATAATTAGTTTTAAACCATTCTGCATAGTCAATAAACAAGCCGAGAGCAATATAGGCTTTGTTTAAACTTTGAAAAAGCGTTTTAATTTCGAGATTCATAAGAAATTTTTTTGCAAATATAAAAAAAATTTGGCAGCAAAATAACCGCAAGAAATTTCTTGCGGTTAAATATTGTAAAATTTAACACTTCCAAAAGGAATATTTTTAGTTTTCCTTTTTTTTGTTAGAGTCGTAAACTTTTTTCGAGCCGTAACCGATTGCCCCAATGATGAGGAGAGCAATACCTTCACCTAATGGTGCGCCGAGTTCTGTGCCGTCGCCGCCTGCGCCTGGGTCGCCCGGGTCATCTGCTTTTACAATTGTTGAGAGAATCGGAGCAAACATTAAGAATGTTAAAACCATCAGTCGAATAATTAAACTTTTCATATACTAAATTTTTTTTATTTTTCAAAAAAATTAACGGATGACCACTTTTTGAGTGTAGACTTGTTGATTCGCAAACACTTTTACAACGTAAGTACCGCTTTGTGCGTTCAAAGTTGTTTTTGTAAAAGATTCGTTCAAAGATGTACGTAAAATTTCTGCTCCGAGAATGTTATAAACTCGAATTTCACCTTTCGAAAAACTTTCGTTTGTCGAAACGAAAATGTTGTTGTCAACAGCATAAATATTTACTTTTGCCTCTTGCGAGTGAATTGCGGCAGGAGCAGCACTGAAATGAACTACAAAACGGTTATTTTCTCCTTGCACAGCAGCGAAGGTATAAGTTTTCTCGTTTCGAATGTTTATTGTTTTGCCCGTAACTTTGTCTTCAAGATAGATGTAAATCGAAGCATCGAAATTTTCAAAATCCGAAGCCGTGAGAGTTAACATTTCATTACTTGGAGATTTTACACTCATATCTACAGAGGAATATTGTCCCAAAACATTTATCGCAACGGGATAACTGCCGTTCATTGAAGTGAAAATTTCAGGAACAGAACCATCGCCGAATAATTTGCGAGAATCAATTTCATTTACTTCATTTGATTCTGATTCTTTAAACGCAATAATACTTTCATCGCCTTTTCCTTCGCTATTTGAAACTTTGAAACGAATCAAATTAGTTAAAGTTGTAGCATTTTTATAAAAATTTTGCGTAGATTTCACTTTTGCAGTTCCAGAAAATGAAAATGTTGAACCTGTTGTGCGTTTAACCAAGCAACCTTGTCCTACAGGAATATATCGCGTTGCGTTATTTGTACCTAAATGTGTGTTAACATCATAAACGCCGTAAACAGTTCCGATATAAAACCAACATTTTGCTTGAATACCTGTGTTTGCTGCGTAAAGAATTTCAAAATTAAGAGGACAAGGATAAGGATTTCCGATTGCGGTGTAATTTTGTGCACTTGTAATTAAACCTGTAGAAACTTCACCTGCAGGGAATGTGCCTCCAACGAGATTTACCGTAGAATTAACGGTAACTTTTTCCATATAACTAACACCGCGAGTCATTGCTTCGGTGAGCGAGAGAATGTTAGTCCAAGTGTTTGTGCTGTTGACATATTTTTTCAAAAATGTACTGCCTGAAGCGGCTTTAAAATTGCCTGTTTTGGTGTTATTGAAAGGTGTAGCAATAAAATGATAACCGCCGTTAGCAGGAATATAACGTTCCATTTTTGCGGTATAAGTTCCAGTGGTGTTTCCTCTTACTAAAAGAGCTGCTGTGGCAGATTCTGTTGAACGAAGAGTTACACAAAGATTTCCGTTTAACGAAGCATTTTCTGTTACGAGAGCTTTTCCTGCGGCAATGTCAATTTTGCCGTTGTTTGCGATAGTTAAATTGCCTGCACCAACAGTTGCGTCAGTTCCCAATGAAATATTCCCGTTTTGTATTTCTAAACTTCGCACAAACCAATAATTATTTTTGAAAAGAAGATTTCCTGTTGCGCCGTTGAAAGTCAGATTAGAAGTTGTTAATTCAGAACTTCCACCTTCAATTTTTCCTACACAATTAATTGTTTGGCTGACAAGTAGATTGTATTCTTGTAAAACTAAATCGCCTGTTAATGCTAAATTTTTAACAAAAACATCTGTGAACAAATATAAAGTGCCGCTATTGACGGTTAATGTTTTGAGATAATTAAAACCTCCTGCGAGTCTCAAATTGTTTCCTGAAGTGAAAAATAATTCAGAATTGGTTAAATTGTTTGCTCCGCCTTTGATTTGTCCCGTACCTGTTATTGAACCGATGGTAAGTTTTTTCTCATTTAAAACTAACCTTACATCAGAACTAAGATTTGAAGATGAAACAGTTAGGTCGCTACCCAATGTTATCACAGATAGATTTCCAATGTTTAAAGTGTTCAGAGTGCGAAAATCTTCGGCAAAATTCAGAGTTGCGGTAATATTTTCACCCAATGCCAGAATAGAAGAACTGTGTCCTTTTAATAAACCTGCACCTGTAAAGGAAGTGTAAATGCTTAAATGTTTTTCATTCAGAGAAACCGTAGCACCATCAATAATTTCCAAATTATTGATGTCACAATTATTGTTTAAAACCAAATTAACCGTGGGATTTTGAATGTACAAACCTGTTAACGCAACATTTGATGTCCCAAATACATCAGCAAGCGATTTGTCGAATGCGGTGCTTCCTGTGAGATAAATCTCAGCGCCGCTGTTGTCGGTGCTTATTGAACCTGTGCTTGCTGCGTCAATGTTTTGCAAATAAAGTTTACGGTTATTTAAGATTAAATTACCAGTTAAGTTCAAGGTTTTAACATAAATGTCGTTGTATAAACATAAATCTCCATTGCTTTGTGTAACTGCTAATGTTTTGAGATAGTTAGAACCTGTGGAGAATTTAAAATCGGCGGCTACCGAACCTACAAAAAACAATTCTGAATTAGTTGAAGCATCTGTTCCTCCGACAAATTCACCTGAACTTGCACCATTCAATACGCTAAAAGTAAATTTCTTTTCGTTTAACACTAATTGTGTTCCTGTACCAAGAAAAGAGAATGTATTTACTGTCAAGTCGCTTTGTAATGTTGCAACAGAATTTCCATTCATTTCTAAGGTGCCTAAACTACGAAATCCTTCGGCAAAGTTCAAATTTGCTGAAAGACTGCTGCCCAATGTAAGTGTTGAGTTAATATGTCCTTTGAAAGCACCCAAACCACTGAGAAGAGAAGTATTTATTTGCAAATTTCTTTCGTTTAAAGAAATAGTTGCACCTTCGGCAATTTCTAAATCACCAATAATAAAATTGCTTTGTAAACTCAAGTTTACATTTGGGTTTGAAATATATAAACCCATCAACGCAACATTTCCTGATGTCAAAAAGTCAGTAATTTTTTTATCAAAAGGATCAGTTCCCTCAAGATAAATAACACTCTCTGCTGTTGTTGTAATTGTACCAGTACTTGGGGCATCAATATTTTTCACATAAAATGAGTTGCTGCCGAGAGATAAATTTCCTCCTACACCTAAATCGGGAAAACTGAACCTCGCAACATGAACACTCGTTCCCAAAGTAATGTTGCCTCCATCGATGACTAAATCTTTCAAATATTCATAACCTTCTGCAAGATTTAGAGTGCCAGTTATCCCACTCAGCGTCAACATAGAATTCGTTGTTCCATCTGTTCCTCCTTGAATCATTACATTTTCTCCGAGTGTTCCATTAGTAGCACTTATATCATAACCGTTTAAGTTTAATGTTCCTCCTCCGATGATTCCTACACAACTTGCCACTCCTGCATCTATTTCTTGCAAAGTTACCGTTACGCCGCTCGGAATAGAGAGAATGTAAAAATCGTTATTTGCATCCATTGAAACATCTTCATCAACAGGGTCGTCATACCATTCTCCAGATGAAAAATCAATATCGTAATGAGCATAAATTGTTGTCTGCCCAAAACTTTGGGAAGTGAAAAACGCAAAAAATAGCGTTAATAAAAAAAGTGAAATTTTGCTTTTCATAGCTGAAATTTTTTAAAATGAAAAAAAAAGAAAAAATTACAAATTAATGACTATTAAAATTTGAAAAAGGTTGTATGAAAAATAAAAAAATTTAAAGAATTTTTTACAAAATTCGGAAAAAAGATTTTTCTACGCATCAATTTTTGCGTAAACGGCGTGTTGTTCAATAAATGCGCGTCTTGGCGGAACGTCATCGCCCATCAACATTGCGAAGGTTCGGTCTGCTTCTGCGGCATTTTCGATAGTTACCTGTCTAAAAGTACGTTTTTCGGGATTCATTGTTGTCTCCCAAAGTTGTTCTGCGTTCATCTCACCGAGTCCTTTGTAACGTTGAACGTGAACTGCTCCTTCGTTTCCTCTTCCAAGTTCTTGAATGGCGAGTTGTCTGTCTCTCTCGGTCCAACAATAACGTTGTTCCTTAGAACGACTAACCAAATACAACGGCGGCGTAGCAATGTACAAATAACCGTTTTCAATAACATCTTTGAGATATCGAAAGAAAAGCGTCATGATTAAAGTAGAAATATGACTTCCGTCAACATCGGCGTCAGTCATAATAACGACTTTATGATACCTGATTTTTTCGAGATTAAGTGCTTTTGGGTCTTCGGCTGTTCCGATGGAGATGCCGAGTGCGGTGAAAATATTTTTTATCTCTTCGTTGTCGAAAATTTTGTGTTGCATTGCTTTTTCCACGTTGAGAATTTTCCCGCGAAGCGGCATAATTGCCTGAAATTTTCTATCTCTGCCTTGCTTTGCTGTTCCGCCTGCGGAATCGCCTTCGACGAGATATATTTCGCAATTCTTAGGGTCTCTGTCGCTGCAATCGGTGAGTTTTCCGGGTAAACCAGCTCCACTTAATATTCCTTTTCGTTGAATCATTTCTCGTGCTTTGCGTGCGGCTTCTCTTGCGCGTGCGGCGAGAACAACTTTGTCAACAATAATTTTTGCTTCTTTTGGGTGTTCTTCGAGATAATATTTCAAATGATTACTCACCGCTTGGTCAACGGCTAACGAAACTTCAGAATTTCCGAGACGCGTTTTGGTTTGTCCCTCAAAAAGTGGTTCAGCAACTTTCACAGAAATAACTGCTGTTAAACCTTCGCGAAAATCATCTCCGCTGACTTCACACTTAACTTTTGTTAAAATACCCGAATCTTCGGCATATTTTTTCAATGTTCGAGTTAAAGCACGCCGAAAACCGACTAAATGAGTGCCTCCCTCGATAGTGTTGATGTTATTTACGTAGGTGTGAACATTTTCTGTGAACGAGGTGTTGTAACTCATTGCCACTTCAACAGGAATTTCGCCTTTATCTGCGATAATAACGATGACATCGTTCAAAAGTTTTTCTCTTGCCTCGTCAAGATATTCGATAAATTCTTTTAAACCTTCGTTTGAGAGAAATGTTTCGCTGCGAAATGTTCCATCAGCATCTTTTTCGCGTTTGTCGGACAAAACAATTTTTATTCCTTTGTTTAGAAAAGATAATTCTCTTACTCTTGTCAAAAGAATTCCGTATTGAAATGATGTTGTTGAAAAAATTGTGTCATCGGGAACGAAAGTGATTATTGTTCCTGTCTTGTCTGATTCTCCAATAACTTGAACGTCTCCGAGTGGTTTTCCTTTTTCAAATTCTTGTTTAAAAATTTTTCCTTCTCGGTGAATGACGGCTGTTAAGTGATTTGAGAGTGCATTGACGCAAGAAACACCGACTCCGTGCAAGCCGCCTGAGACTTTGTATGAATTTTTGTTAAACTTTCCGCCTGCGTGAAGTACGGTCAATACGACTTCTAATGCTGATTTTCCTTCGCCCTCGTGAAAATCTGTTGGAATACCTCTTCCGTCATCGAAAACGGTGCAGGAACCGTCCTCGTTGATAGTTACCTCGATATTTTCACAAAATCCACCTAATGCTTCGTCAATAGAATTGTCTAAAACCTCGTAAACCAAATGATGTAAGCCGCGCTCGCCGATGTCGCCGATGTACATTGCGGGACGCTTTCTCACTGCTTCTAAACCCTCTAAGACTTGAATACTTTCGGCAGAATAATCAGAAGGATTATTTTGCGGAAATGAGGTAATATTTATATTCGTATGCTCGTTTTCCATTATACTTTACTTTTCAAGATATGAAGCGGCAAAAATACAAAAAATTTACATTCTAAACACATTTTTTTTCAAAAAAATATTTTTTTCTTCATTTTTAGAAATATTTTTCGTATCTTTGTGCAAAATTTTTGCGAAAAATTCACTTAAATGTAAAAAAAATGAGAACTATTGAGGAATTGCACGAATTATTGGACAAATCCATTGAGCGTTCAGTAAAACACGAGGAAAAAATGTGTATTTGGGAAACAAAAATGCGTATTAGTGAACGAAAATGGAGACGCAAAGAGCGCCGTCGTTGGGAACGTTTTGAGAAACGTATGGAACAACTGCACGCAAAATCAGAATTGCGTATCGAACAATCGGAATCGCGTATCGAACAAATCGAAGCAGAAATTGTTGAGATTGAAAAACGCAGCAAGGAGCAACAAGAAGTATTTGCTGCTCAGGAAGCAAAACGCAAAGAGGAAAGTGTTGCTCAGGACATAAAAATCAAAGCCGAACTCGCTGCTCTGGACGTAAAAATCAAAGAAGAAAGTGTTGCTCAGGACATAAAAATCAAAGCCGAACTCGCTGCTCTGGACGTAAAAATCAAAGAAGAAAGTGTTGCTCAGGACATAAAAATCAAAGCCGAACTCGCTGCT
>DYQK01000038.1:9218-26866 GCA_020719385.1 Rikenella microfusus
AAATCAAAGCCGAACTCGCTGCTTGGGAAATACGACACAAGGAAGAACTCGCTAAACTTGAAGCCGAACTTGTTGTGTTGCGAAAACAATCTGAAAAAGCGTATAGAAAACTTGAAAATTTGTTCACAGGACATTGGGGCAAACTTATAGAATCGCTTGTGGAGGGAGATTTAGTGAATCTTTTGCGAGAACAAGGAGTCATTGTCAATGAAACTCATTGTCGAATCAAACACGGCACAGGAACAGAAGGTGCAGAATACGATATTATCGCAGTTAATGGCAACGAAGTTGTTGTTGTCGAGGTAAAAACTACTTTGATGCCCGAAGACGTTGAATATTTTAGAGAGAAAATAAAAGAATTTAAGCACTGGGTGCCTGCCTACAAAAATTATAAAATATCAGGTGCGATGGCTTTTTTGCGTCAAGAATCACAGTCAGCCAGAAGAGCCGAGAATGTCGGCTTCTTTGTCATTCGGGCAACAGGAAATAGTGCAAAAATTATTAATAAACCTAATTTTCAACCGAAATATTTTTAAAAATATAAATTTATGAAACGTTTTTTATCGAGAATGTGTTTATTTCTCACATTCCTCTTTGTAATGAATCAAAATTTTGCAGCCTACATTCTTATTCCGATGGATGATGCTCAAAAAAATCATCTAAAATCTTACGGAATTGCGTATTGGGTTTTGCAAAATAATATCGAAGTACATTGGTTATTGAATTATCGAGGCGGAAGTTTTATTACTCCTTATTACAAATCAATAACAGATACTTGCACTTTTCGCGGTGTGGAATTTGAAGTGCTTGCCGACCAACAGGCACTTGCTATTTTTGACGAAATTGCAAAGCCTGAGGTCAATATGGATAAAATGAAACTCGAAAAAGTTCCCAAAATTGCAGTTTATTCGCCCAAAAATAAACTGCCTTGGGACGATGCGGTAACATTGGTTTTAACTTATGCTCAAATTCCTTATACTCTCATTTATGACGAGGAAGTTTTGAAAGGTGAACTCTCGAAATATGATTGGTTGCACCTTCATCACGAGGATTTTACGGGACAATATGGAAAATTTTATGGAAGTTATCGCTATACTGCTTGGTATCAAAATGATGTTCGCGAGAATGAAAATGCAGCAGCAAAACTTGGGTTTAAAAAAGTTTCAGAAATGAAACTTGCTGTTGTGAAAACAATTAAGCAATATGTTACGATGGGAGGATTTCTCTTTGCTATGTGTTCAGCAACAGATAGTTATGACATCGCTCTTGCCGCCGAAGGTGTTGATATTTGTGAATCCGTTTTTGACGGAGACGGAACAACACCCGATTTTAATCAAAAACTTGATTTCACAAAAACCTTCGCTTTCAAAGATTTTTCACTCAATAATAATCCTATGGAGTACGAATTTTCCGATATTGATGTAACACAGTCGCGGTCAGTATCGCAAGACAACGATTATTTCTCATTATTCGAGTTTTCTGCAAAATGGGACCCCGTCCCGACAATGTTATGTCAAAATCATACAAATTTAGTGAAAGCATTTATGGGACAAACAACTGCTTTTCGCTCGAAATACATCAAATCAAGCGTCTTGGTGATGGGAGAAAATAAAAATTTGAAAGAAGCACGTTATATTCACGGCGAATGTGGAAAAGGAACTTGGACTTTTTACGGTGGACACGACCCTGAGGATTATCAGCATTATGTCGGAGAAGCACCAACAGAGTTAAGTCTTTTCCCAAATTCTGCAGGGTATAGATTGATTCTCAATAACATTTTATTTCCTGCGGCAAAAAAGAAAAAAATGAAAACTTAATTTTTTCACACAAAAATTCTGTCAGAAATATTTGTTTTCTGACAGAATTTATTAAATTCTTATTCCAATGACTAAAATATCGTCAAGTTGCTCGTATTTTCTGCACCATTTCGTAAAAATATCTGACAAGGAATTTTTTTGATATTCCATAGAAAAATCTTGCAGACTCAGCAAAAGTTCTTGAAAACGTTTAACTCTAAATTTTTCGCCGTTATTTCCGCCGAATTGCGAGGCATAACCATCAGAGAACAAATAAATTGCATCTTCTTTTTGCAAATTTAAAAAATAATTTGTAAAACTTTTGTTGTCTCGCGGATGAATCCCGACAGGCATTTTGTTTGCTTTAAACTCAAAAAATTGCTTCACAGAATCTACTTCTTGAAAATTGAGTTGAAATTTCGAGATATCAAAAGTTTCAATATTTTCTCCTTCTTCAACAATAACTTGAGAATTTTCTGCTATGTTTTTTCGAATCAAATACATCGAATTGTATGCACCTGCATAATGTAACTCATTGATTTCTAAGTCAATAGAACACAACGCAACATCCATTCCGTCAAGAGATTCTCCTAATTTTCCTGTCTGTCCCAAAGAAATTTTCACATTTCTGCGAAGTTCGTTTAAAATCTCGTTGGGTTTTAAAATCTTTTTTCGCAAAATTATCTCGTTGAGAAATGCCGTTCCCAACATTGACATAAAAGCCCCCGGAACGCCGTGTCCCGTGCAATCTACCGCCGCAATGATAAAAATATTCTCTATTTGTCGACACCAATAAAAATCGCCGCTAACAATATCGCGCGGCTTGTAAAAAATAAAATTGTCTGAAAAAACCTTCTCAAGAATTTTTATATCAGGCAACAATGCCCGCTGAATGCGACTTGCGTAAATAATGCTGTCCGTAATTTTCTTTTGCTGCTTCGACAAAGTATCGTGCTGATATTTAATTTCCTCGTTTTGAGCAGAAATCTCTTCGTTTAATTGATTTAATTCCTCATTTTTTTCGAGAATTTCCTCGTTTTGCTTTCGAATTTCAATAGTTCGTTCTTTAACCAACTTCTCAAGTTTTTCTTTTTGTGCTTTCAAAATTTTCACTCGCAGCGAATAAATTATTGCAAAAGTTAAGGTCGATAAAACGATAATTATTCCCCAAAACCAAAGGGTTTGATAAAAATAAGGTTTTTTCTGAATGATTATTGAAACGCCTTTCTCGTTCCAAATATTGTCGTTGTTTGACGCTTTGAGTTTAAACGTAAATTTCCCGACAGGAAAATTCGTAAAAATAATTTCGCGTTTATTAGTCGTAATCCATTGTTTATCAAAACCTTCGAGTTTGTATTGAAAATTTATTTTATCTGGAGCAATATAACTTAGTGCCGAAAAATGCAATTCTAAACGATTTTCACTCGGAGACAACACAATTTTTTCACGCATCGAAAAAACCGAATCTTGAACAAAAATTTTTTCAATATGAACATTCGGAATCTCTTTGTTTATCGGAATATTTTCGGGGTCAATAGTTACTGCACCGTTAAAAGTTGCGAACCAAAATTTCCCATTTTGCGTCACTAAATTTCTCGCATTTGCTGTGCATTGTTTTTCCCGCAAACCATCAACTTTCGAATACAAATGATACGGAATTTTTGTAATTTTCCCGTCTAAGAATAATTCTAAATCTGACTTTTTTACCGTAAAAATGCCGACATTGCAGGCAATCCAAAAATTATTTTTTTTATCTTCGAAAATTTGCAAAATTGTCTCGTTGGGAAAACCCGCTGCGGGCGGAATAGTTTTAAATTTTTTATTTTTATAAACAACAATTCCTCCATTCGCACCGAACCAAATTGTATTTTCTTTGTCTTGATACGCTCTAAAAATCGGATTTTCAATGGAATTGTCTTTTTTCCCAAAAGAAATAAATTTTTGATTCTGAAATTTTGAGATTCCTTCTTTTGTAGAAACCCAAATGGTGCCTTCGTTGTCTTCGAAAAGCGAAAGAATGTAATTATTTGCCAGTCCGTCAAGTACAAAATACGAGGTAATTTTTCCATTTTGCAAAAAATTCAGTCCGTTTGTTGTTCCTATCCAAAAATTTCCATTTCTATCTTCGAGAATTAGTCGGGCATAATTGTCAGAAAGTCCATCTTTTTGAGTATAAATTTTCTGTTTTCCATTTTTATCGATTTTTATTAACCCTTTTTTCGTAGAAATCCAAATATTTTCTTTAGAATCTTGAAAAACATCTTTCACCTCAGTCACGGGTAACTCTTTTGCCGACAGAAACGTTTTAACTTTTTGATTTTGAATTATTGAGATTCCGTTGTCTGTGGCGACAAGAATTTCGTTATTTTTAGTTTCGCAAATTCCAAAAACGACTTTTCCCTCAAGTCCCTCAGCGAGGGAGAAAGAAGTAAATTTAGGTTTGTATAAACGAAATAATCCGTTTCGCTCGCTTCCTATCCAAATATTTTTCTCTTTGTCCTCGATTATTGACCGTGCTTCGAAAAATCTTTCGTCGAGATAATTTGAGAATTTGCCGTTTTCGAAAATACAAATTTTTTCATTCGTATTGACCCAAATAATATTTTTGCTATCGCGAAAAAGTTTATAAACGTTGTTCAAAGGTTTGTTTTCGAAATCGTTTTCAAATTTCCCGACAATGATATTTCCATAAATAATATTTATTCCTTTTCTCGTTCCGACCCAAATATTTTCGTCTGCGTCTTCGGTAATTGTGTAGACAAAATTGTTTAAAAGTCCATTATTTTCGTCAAAATGTGTTAAAATATTATTTTTGAGTTTAAAAATTCCTTGTCCGGAGGTTGCTATCCACAAATTTTCTTTGCTGTCGAGAAAAATATCATAAATTCGATTTTTCAACAATTCTGGTGGAATATTTTTAGTAGAAATTTTATTATTTTCGAAAAAACAAATTCCGTGTGTTGTCCCGAGCCAAATTTTATTTTTGTCTTTGCAAATTGCTTCAACAACTTTTGACGGCACACCTTCTCGAATGGAAAGATTTTTCCACTCGTTTTTCTTTTTCACCAAAAAACCGCTTGTTGTCGCACAATACAAAACCTCGCCGTCAGATAACAATTCAAAAAACGTATTACTTTGTATTTGCGGAATATTTGCCTGACTAAAATTTTCAATTTTTACTCCATTAAATTTCATTAGTCCGTCATAATTTCCGACCCAAATATAACCGTCTTCGCTTTGCACAACGGCGAGACAAACATTTGAAGTTAAACCGTCTTCGTTAGTCCAATTTCGAATTACATAACGACTTTGTAAATTTATTTGTGCGAGGATAGTTTTTTGAAAAAAAATTATAATTATTGCTGTGAGGCAAAACGTAATAATTCTTTTTTCCATTCTAAATAACCAAAACATCCCATCAAAAAGTAAATTGCAAATAACATTGCTGTTGCGTATAACCCTTGAGAAATAAACATTCCTACCGAAATTGCATCAACAATTAACCAAACGAACCATTGTTCAATGAATTTTTTTGCTAACATCCACGAGGCAATAAAACTTGCGACAGTTGTAAAAGCATCAGGAATGGGAATCGGCGAGTCGGTGTAAAATTTTAAAAATAAACCAAGAAATGTTGTTGCTAACAATAGAATTATCAATGAGATAAACAATTTTTTTCTCGGAATATTGGAGACAACAATTCTATCTTCTTTTTTCTGAATTTTCCACAGATATAAACCGTAAAAACAGAGAAAAACGTAATAAAGTTGTAAAATTGAACCCGCATAAAAGCGGGTCGAGAAATATACGTAGATAAAAATTGCAGAACTCAACATTCCTAAGAGCCATACTAAGAAACTTCTGCGAATGGAAAAATAGACGGAGAAAAGTCCTGTTACCGCACCGAAGATTTCAAAAGAATGATTCTTTAACCACGTAAAAACATTTTCCAACATTATTCCAAAGAATTTTGCTCGTAACTTTCTTTCAAAATGCCGAGATATTCGTTTAATTCCTTCGATTTCTCTTCTAACGATTTATAGAATCTATCTCTCGTTTCCTGTGAGACAATTCCCTCCATTTTCACCAAATCCATTTTTATTTGCTGCAAAGTTGTTGTTGTATTTTTCAACCGCAAACGCACAACTTGTTGCTGCTCGGCAAGTTCCTGATGTGTTTTGATTTGTTTTTCATATTTCTCGATAGACCTTGCATACTCTTCTTTCAACTCAAGATTTGTCGCTTTGTAACTATTTTTGCGTAAATCGTCGAGATTTTGAACCATATATTCCACCGAAACTTGAGACAAAACTTTGCGAATTTTTTTATCTCTTTCAGCCAGTTCTTCGGTTTGTTGCATATAATTTTCTATCAAAGGACGAATTTCTTGCACCAAATAACTTGCGTCAGACTTTGTTTTTTTAATTTGCTCAAAAATCTCTGTTTTTGTACTTCGAATTTTTGACATAATTTCGTCTAACTCAAGCGATTCTTTCATATCAAATTCTTCGAAACCTTCGCGGCTTCGTTGCTCTTCGAGTAGAATCATAAAAGTTTTGCGAATCAAAAAAGACCGAGCAATGCACAAAATCCAACTCATCATAAATACTGCCACCCAAATATTCCACACTAGTTTTGCGTCAAGAATATAACTTCCGAGATGAATATCGGGATGGCGGCGAAAATCTGTTGGAAGAATTACGCCGACGAAAAAAATCGCAGCATACAACAGAGCTTCGAAAAGCCATCGATATCGATTCACTTTTAACGAGGCAATTAACAGTCCAACCCAATTTAATCCAGGAATAAAAGACAAAGCAATCCACCAAAGATTGAGTGAACTTGGTTTTTCGCGTTTTGTATTCATAATTTAATCACAAAAAATTAATTTAACTGCTTGCAGATTGATAAAAATTTGCTTCAAAGACCGTAAAGTCATTGAGTCAAAAGATTCAGAGAGATAATATTGATACACATTATCCACTTTTTCGAGAATCACAAAAGTCCAGTTTTGCGAAATAATGTACGCACCTCGCATCAACGTAGTTTTGTTTAACTCCATTGCGACAATCATTGCTGCCAAAAGTTGTTCTTTCGGAAGAGAAGCATGCTTGGAACGTTTAAATTCTTGAATGAAAAAATATGGAGATTGAGGTTCTTGTTCACCTTTCGCAACAACAAAATCAACTAAACCGCCGATAATTTCGCCATTTATGGTTGCACTCAATGGTCGTTGATACCAGTCGCGGCTTTTTTCTGTTTTAAACGAAATTTTATTAAACAACAATGAGAGAAATTTTATTTTCAATTCGTCTTCTGTATAATTTTCAATGTAAAATTTATTTTCAGAAATCAAATTTTTGAGAAATTTTATTTCCTCATCAGAAATAGAATATTGAAAATTAAACCAATCATTAAATTTTTCTTCGTCATCAACGGGTTTTAACTTTACAATTTCAGAAAGTTGTGTGTAAGTGACTCGCGAGAATGAAATAAATTTTTTCTTTTTCATAAAATTTCAAAATTGTTTAGTTAATTCTGTCAGAATTTTAGAATCTGACAGAATTTTTTTATGAAAAAATAATGTTAGTCGTTGCCTAAGATGAGAGGAATTCCATCTTTAGAGTTTCCAATAATGACAATTTTTGCGTTTTGCGACTTAGAAAGTTCAAGTGTTGCCTCGATGCCTCGCATTTTTAACAATTCTCTTGTCAAAGAACTATTAATAATTTTATTTGCAGCGGCTTCGCCCTCAGCGGCGATTCGTTTTCTGTCTGCCTCGCTTTTTTCTTTGTCCAATTTGAATTGATAAGCGAGTGCTTCTTGCTCTTGTTTGAGTTTATTCTCGATGGCAACTTTGATTTGTTCGGGCAATTTGATAGAACGAATCAATAATGTAGTCATATCGATGTTATTTTTCTCACTTTTGAGAACATCTTTCGCTTCATTGATGATTGCTGCTTCGACCTCAGCGCGTTTGGTGGAATAAATTTCCTCTGCCGTGTAACGTCCCATCACTTTTCGCACCGTTGAACGCACCTCAGGAACGACAAGCGTGTTGACGTAAGATTCGCCGAATTTTTCGTGCAAATCGCCGATTCGCGTTGGGGTTGGGTTAAAACGTACCGAAATATCGACAGTTATTGAAAGCCCGTTTTTGTCTAAAATGTCCATAGTTTCATCTACTTTCTGTTCTTTTACGTCATAGAGAAACATTTCGTTCCAAGGTGCAATGACGTGAAATCCAGAGGTATAGATATTTTTTTTGTCTAATCCTGTGGTGAATTTGCGGAATATTACCCCACACTCGCCAGGTTTGATGGTTACAAAAGTGCTATTACTCAGGACGATGAAAAAAATTAAAATTCCTGCACCCAAAAACAATAACGATGAATATTTTTTCATAATTCAAAAAAATGGTTAAATGGTTGATAATAAAGAGTTTAACTTTTCGAAAAAAGAAAAGTCATTTCTCTTTGGGGCAAAGGTACAATTTTTTTTCGAGAAAACAATTTTTTGAGAAAAAATATTTTAATTTTGCAAAGAAAAATTTAACCTTTTCTCAATAAAAAGTTATGAAAAAAACATTGATTTTTTTGATTTATCTCTTTTTTGTGCAAAATTTTTTGACGCAAGCACAAATAAAAGAATTATCTCTTGAAGATTTTTGGAGACGCGGCACATTTCGCTCGCAACGCATCGAGGGACTTCGCTCTATGAATGACGGCGAACATTACACAAAAGTTGATGGAAACAATATTGCGAAATATCAATATAAAACGGGCAAAAAAGTCGGAATAATTTTTTCGAATCAGTCTTTTTCCTTCGACGAATATGAATTTAGCAGCAACGAAACAAAAATTTTGTTTACAACCGAGTCAGAGGAAATTTACAGACGTTCTTTTACGGCGAATTATTTAGTTTATGATACGGTTTCGAAAAAAATTATTCCTGTTTCGAGGAACGGAAAACAACAAGTTGCTTCGTTTTCTCCTGACGGAAAGAAAGTTGCGTTTGTTAGGTCTAATAATTTGTTTATCAAAGAGTTAGATTCGGACAAAGAGATTCAAATTACAAAAGATGGCAAGTTTAACGAGATAATAAACGGCATTCCAGATTGGGTTTATGAAGAGGAATTTGAGTTCAATAAACTTTATGAGTGGTCTCCTGATGGGAATTTTCTTGCTTTTGTGCGTTCCGATGAGAGTAAAGTGCCGCTTTATGGAATGCCGATTTTTGCGGGCAAAAATCCGACTTTCGAGCAAAGCAAAGTTTACCCCGAATATAAAACGTTTAAATATCCGAAGGCAGGCGAATGTAATTCAATGGTTTCTGTTTTTGTTTATAATTTGAAAAATGCGACAACAAAAGCGATGAACATCGGTGAGGAAACGGATATTTATATTCCGCGAATTCGTTGGACGACAACAGAGAAAAATTTGAGTATTTTTCGATTAAATCGTTTGCAAAATAAACTCGAAATTTTGTTTGCAAATCCCGAAACAGGCGAAACAAAAGTTATTTACAAAGAAGAAAATAAATATTACATCGACGAAAATAATTTTGACAGAATTGTTTTTCTGAAAAATAATTCTCAATTTATTATTTCGAGTGAGAAAAATGGTTTTTTGCATTTTTATTTGTGCGATTTTGAGGGGAAAATGACGGCAATAACTTCGGGAGAATTTGATGTTACCGATTTTTGCGGTATTGACGAGAAGACAAATACACTTTTTTATCTTTCTGCTGAAAATTCGCCGCTGCGTCGAGATATTTATTCCATAAATTTCGATGGGAAAAATAAAAAACGTCTTTCAACGCAAGAAGGCAACAACGAAGCACAATTTAGCAGCAATTTTAAATATTTTATTGAAATTTTTTCTAACGCAAATACGCCGCCGATTTATTCTTTACACGATATTTCGGGAAAAATGATTCGAAATTTGCAAGATAATGAAGCGTTAAAGAAATTAGTTTCAGAATATGGCGGGGTAAATCGAACATTTTTTCAATTTGAGACTTCAGAGAAAGTGAAATTAAACGGTTATATAATAAAACCTTCGAATTTCGACAGCACGAGAAAATATCCTGTTTTAATGACTCAATATAGCGGTCCCAACTCGCAAGAGGTAAAAGATGAATGGAAATTTGATTGGGAAAATTATTTGGCACAAAAAGGTTATCTCGTTGTGTGCGTTGACGGCAGAGGCACAGGTGCGCGCGGCGAAGCATTTCGCAAAATTACGTATTTGCAATTAGGGAAATATGAGTCTATTGACCAAATCGAAACGGCAAAATATCTCGGCACTTTAAAATATGTTGATGCCTCGCGAATCGGAATTTGGGGCTGGAGTTTCGGCGGTTTTATGGTAGAATTGTGCTTGACAAGAGGAGCAAATTTTTTCAAAGCAGGCGTTGCGGTTGCCCCTGTGAGTAATTGGAGATATTACGACAATATTTACACCGAAAGATTTATGCGAACGCCGCAGGAAAATGCTGCAGGTTATGACGACAACTCGCCGACAACTTACGCACATCTCTTGAAGGGAAAGTTATTGATTATTCACGGAATGGCTGACGACAACGTTCATTTACAAAATTCTGCGGAATTTATTGAGGCACTTGTTCAAGCGAATAAACAATTTGAGATGCAATTTTACACAAATCGAAATCACAGTATTTATGATTTCGGCGGCTATACGCGGCTTCATCTCTTCACAAGAATGTCGGAATTTATTTTTAAAAATTTGTAAAGTTTTAGCCGACAATTCCACCTTCAGAAAAAGGTGGAATTGTTTTTTACTCGCAATATTTCAGTTTCACCGCTTGCAAATTTATATAAATTTGCTTTAAACCGTTAAAATTTAACGAATCGCAAGCATCAGAAATAAAATATTGGTACGAATTTTCTGATATTTTTTCAAGAATCATAAACCGCCAAATTGCCCCAACAATCAATGCTCCGCGAATTAGATTCGCTTTGTTTAATTCTATTGCGGCAAGCATTTCTGCCAAAAGTTGGTCTTGAGCATCGACAGAATGCTTCGTCTGTTTAAATTCCTGAATGAAAAAATAAGGATGCGAAGGCTCGCGCACACCCAAAGCAACCATAAAATCAGTTTTCCCACTAAACTCGACATTATTAATTTTTGCTTTCAACGGTTTATCAAAAAAACCACGTTTATTTTTCATCAAAAAATCAACTTTTGCGAGAATGAGACTAATAAAATACATTTTTAAATCCTCCTCTGAATAACTCATTACAAAATTGTAATGCTTTTCGATAAGGGCAATCAAAAAATTTGTCTCTTCTTCGTTCAACGAATAATTAAAATTAAACCATTCGTCGAAAATATCGGCTTTTCTTTCCGATTTCAAATTTACAATCTTCACCAAATCGTCAAATTTGGCATCTTTGAAAATAATTTTGCTTGGTTTTCCCATAAAACAATTTTTTTTTTTGCGGCAAAGATACGAAAAATTTTTCTGAAAAAATAAAAAATTATTCGGTTTTTTCAAAAGTTTATTTTAACTTTGCCGAAAATAATTTATAAAATTTTATGCCGAAAATTTTAATTTTTGAAAATATAATGAAAACACAAATAATTGAAGGGTTTTGGAATGTTACTCCGCAAATTTATAAAATTTCTTTTCCCAAAAAAGGAAAAATGAATATCCATTTTGCAGATGGACGAATTATTGTTGTTCCTATTTCGAAGTTTCCGAGTATCAAAAAATTATCTGTGGCTCAACGAAAAAAATGGTATTTGTTTGGAAATGGTTTTTCCTTTGACGACTGCAACGAAGTTTTTCATATTGAACAAATATTTGGTAATTTTCAAAATTATAAACACGAAAAATAATTTTTTTGCGAAAAAAATTGGTGGTATAAAAAATGGTTTTTATTTTTGCAATGTAAAATTTATTTTATAAAAAATTTTATGAATATCACAAAAAGAGCAACAAATGAACGAGAATACCCAAATTGGAAAGAACTCGAAAACGGTGGACGTTTATATTGGAGAGATATTCCTTCAAAAGATGGAAGTAGTAAAATTGCAAGATACGAAAAAATTGTTGATGTAAATGAAAATACGGTTTCGTTTACACAAAAAATTTTAAATGCTGAAGGAAAAATTTTGGAAATACACGAAAAATTCCCAATTAACAAAGGACACATTATTTTATTTTTGCTCATTTTAGTTTCAATAACCACATTTTTTTTCATTCACTTATGACAACACAAAAAATTCTCACAGAAAAAATTCTCGCATATTTAGAAAATAAAATTTCTAAAACAGAATTTGTGGAATGGGCTGAAACAGAAATGGTGGAAAGTAATTATGAAGAATTATTTTTCGATATTATTGCTGATTCGCTTGCAAAAATCGGGGCAATGGATGTCAAAGGTTTTGACTTAAATGAAACAGAATTAAGAGAAATATTGAAAAAATTAAACATAAACAACTAAATTTTCTTAATTTTTTCGTGAAAAAAATTTGCTTTCACAAAAAAAGTTTTTATTTTTGCGTTGTTTAAATTTAATTCTCACTCAAAAAATTGTTATTATGAAGGCAAATTTATTTTTTTTATTAATTTTTTCTGTGAATGTTGGTTTCGCACAGAAAAATGTAACAGGAATAGAATTAAAACTGAATGGCTTACGCTACTCATCAATCCAATGTAGAAATTTTCAATATCAAATTTTGCAATTTCGTATAAACTAATTCTATTTGCCTACTGAATTATTTATTCATTATAAAGTTTTTGAATTTCTGTTTCTGTTAATGCACGATTATAAATACGGAAATCATCAAGTAAACCATTAAAATAACTATCGGCTGCCCAATTTGATTTACCTAAAAATTGACCAGTACGAAGAACATTCAAAGGAATATAAGCTGCTGACTTTGTATTAACTAAACGAACATTTTTATACAATTTTGCTGTTCCATCAGTATCAATTGTTGCGGTAATAAAAATCCAAGAATTAAGTGCAAAGTAATTATTTGTCACAAACATAAGTTCATTTGTTCCATTTGAAAGATTAAAAGCACAATTATTAGTTGTTGTATGATTACCTAAAACAATATTATTATCGGGCGAACCATTACCCATATCTAAAATATGAGACCAGAAATTATAACTTTGATATCTAACCCATAAGCAAAATGTCATAGCACCACCAGAACTCCAATCACCTAAATCAATATAATCATCATATCCATCAAAACTAAATGCACTATTTGCATTTCCTTTTCTATCAGTAGTTAAAGTTGCACCGTTTACAGTTCCATTATTCCCGTTTCCACTTTCATCGTTTGCATTGTCATTGAAAGGGTAGTATGCAACTAAACCATTATAAAGAGTGGATGTTGTTGTGTAATTATTTCCGTTCAAATTATAAATTGGTTTTTCGTTTTCTATCACGAAAAAACGAAAATAATATTTTGTATCTGGTTTTAAATTGGAAATTGTTTGCACATAAGTTCCTTTCGCAACTTCATTTATCAAAACTTTGCTGTCATTGATAGTCGGATTTTGATTTTTGTCGCTGTAACAAATTCCGCAAAATGTTCGAGATTCTTCACTCAAATCAATAATTGCGGCTTTGATTAACACCGTTGTCGAATCAACTATTACAACATAATTTATTTTCGAAGCAGTAAGTCTCGAAAAATCAACGATTTGGCAAGTAAAAAATGTTGCAACAAACAAAAATATTGCAATTGTTGGCAAAATATACTTTTTCATAAAAAATTTTTTTGCAAAAATAAAAAAAGTTTTGTTAAAAACAAAAAAAATTATATATCTGCAGCGAAAAAGTTTAACTTTCACTCAAATTAATGTTAAATTTTTTAAAAATTTCAGTAAAATGAATTTTTTTTATTTTTTCTAAACAATTCCACCACTTCAAGTGATGGAATTGTTTTTTATTCGCAATATTCCAGTTTCACTGCCTGCAGACAAATATAAATTTGTTTTAAACCATTGAAATTTAACGAATTTTTAACAGAAATTAAATATTATTAATATTTGAAAAAACTTTATTTGCCGCAGATTCGATTATATATTGCAAAATGCCCAAAAGTTTTGATAAATTATCGGTGTAATAACGTTTTTTGTCAAACGTAATTTCGTTATTTTCATATTTCAAAAATCGCCACACATCGCCTGTTGTTGAAGCACCATACAAAGTTTCTAACGGAAAATTTTCCATTTCGTTAAATTTTTTTGCCCCGACAACTTGTGCAGATGCTTGAATCATTCCTGCTTCTAAATCTTGATTTTTTGCTTCTGTAATACAAATTATCGGCGGAGCAAGAATTTCTTGCGACCCACCTAAGGAAAACATAAAATCGCATTCACCGTTTAAACCAAGCGAAGCATCAATATCAAGATTCACTCCCGAAATAATCGCAAAAGAATCTTTGTCTGTTAAACTTTTGTTTAACGAAGTGATTTCTAACAAAATGGGGGTAACAATGCGTTCTGAACGAGATTTTTCATTGCTAACGCCCAAAATTTCACCTCTTTTCAACGCAGAAATTAACCATTTAGAAGGTTTTATTTTTGAGAAATCGGGGAATAAATTAGAATTTCTAAATTTTATCCCAAATTTTGTCTGCAAATCTTTTTTTGTAAAATTGCTGTATGCCATGGAATTTTTCGTTTTTAAAATTTTTACAAAGATACGAAATATTTTTCAGAAAATATTAATTTTTTTGTGAAAAATATTTGCTTTTCGAAATAAATTTATATTTTTGCAACGAAAATAACAAAATTTTATGGAATACATCAACAATTTTAGAATTGAAAATTTTAAATTGTTTGAGAATGTTGAAATTAGCGACATTTCTCAATCGATAAATGTCATTATTGGTTTGAACGGAACAGGAAAAACAACGTTGTTGCAAGCAATTTCGGTTGGTTTGTCTGCGATAGATCCTGATTTTCCCGATTATGCTTTTTCCTCATTTTTCGTTTTTAATAAAAAATATGATAATAAAATTGAGAATAAAAATGTACGAAGTTATTTTTTGGAACCTGTGGATATTTTTAGTAAAAAAATAGGTGTAAATAATATTTTTTTCGCTTATTCGGCAAATTTGTTTACCAAAGAAAATTATGACCATAAAACGCCTGCTGAAAAAATTATTCAAGGAAAACAAACTTCGCACTTTACAGATTCGCTTTTTCAAGATTATTCCGACATTTTTTATGACCCTTTGCGAATTGTTGATGAAATGTTTTATTACGAAAAAGCAACTGAAGGCACAAAAGACGAAAAAAAAGAATGGAAAAATGTTCGAGAAATTTTTTGTAAAACTTTAAACGAATTTTTAGATTTAGAAGAAATCGAGAAATGCCAAATTAAACAGGTTGGAAATCGGTATAAATTCGTAAATCAAACGGGTGCTTGGCTTTTAAACCAATTAAGCGAAGGTTATAGAGCAAATATTTTATTAATTGCTGATATCTTGATGCGAATTTTGTCTTGTCAAAAAAATATTTTCAACGAAAAGCAATGCGAGGTCAAAAATATTTTCAACGAAGTTCAAGGTTTTATCCTAATTGATGAGTTTGACAGACATTTACATCCTGTTTGGCAACGAAAATTTTTATCTAAACTCAAAAAAATTTTGCCGAAAATTCAGTTTTTCGTAACAACGCATAATGCTTTTGCGTTACAATCTGCCGCTGGCGAGAAATTAATCATTTTGGAAAATAAACCTGTCGCAACTTATGTCGCAGAAACAATCGAAAACTCAACTATTTCTGCAATCATTCGAAAATATTTCACGCAAAATATTTTCGATGTTAAAACTCAAGAAAATTTTGATATGTTTAACAATTATTTAACGCAAATTTATGAAAAAGAAATTGAAGTTGATTTTGTTTACTCGAAAAAATTTAAAAATCTGGTTAAAAAACTTTTAGATTCGGGAAATGAAATGCAAATGTTAATTTCAAATCAGTTAAATAACTTAAATTCTGCGTTAAAATATCTTAAAAAGGAGGAATTTGTTTTATGATAAAAATGAATCGTACCGAAGAACCAACATTTCTCAAAGAAAACAAAAAAAAATGGACAAAAAAATACATCAAAACAGGAAAATGGAATTCGAAATGGTATGGAAAATCAAGAGAATTGTTAATAATATTGAAAAAAACAACAGATTTTCATTGTGCTTTCTGTGATGACGTACTTTCGCCAAAAGGCAGTGCAAAAGGACAAATTGAACATTTTAGACCAAAAGAAAAATATAAATTATTAAGTTTTTCATGGATAAATTTATTTCCAATTTGCGAGATGTGTAATTCTACAAAATCTGATAATTTTGATATTTTATTGCTTCGTTCGGATTCGCAAAATTTTGATTTTGCAAATTGGTTTTATTTTGATTTAAAAACTTTTGAAATTAAACCGAATAAATTAAATTCCGAATGGAAACGAGCAGAAAAAACAATTGAAATATACGGGTTTAATAAACAGGAAAAACTTGAGAGAAGAGCATTTGTTTTTGAAAATCGAGAACAAAATTTATCTGCTTTTCGATTTATGTAAAAAATTATCTTAGGTATTGCGTGTTGACGAAGCCTCAATGATTTCTAATGAAACTTATGATCAAAAAAATAAAATTATTTTTGCCCTGTCATATTTTCTTTTGGGAACAAATTTTCGAGTCAACAATTTGATTTTCGATGGAATATTTTTTAATTTTCGCATTTCGAATTTGTTAAATCAAAAAATTATATATCCCACCGATGACCAAAATAAATGGGCGAACAAAGGCACTTTCGGCAACAGCAGATATTTTCAAGCAACATTAGGCTACAAATTTTAACTTTCCACAAAATTAAACAACAATTCCACCTTCAGAAAAAGGTGGAATTGTTGTTTATTCGCAATATTTCAGTTTCACGGCTTGCAGACAAATATAAATTTGTTTTAATTCGTTAAAATCAAGAGAATCATATGATTTCGACACAAAATATTGATACGAATTTTCGCCAATTTTTTCTAAAATAACGAAATTCCAATTTCGACCAATAACATAAGCACCACGCATTAAATTAACTTTGTTCAACGCTATGGCGACTAACATTTCGGCGAGAAGTTGTTCCTCGGGCAAAGAATTGTGCGAAGTACGTTTAAATTCTTGAATAAAAAAATACGGTTTTGAAGGTTCATTAATTCCCGTTGCAAGCATAAAATCCGTTTTCCCAGAAAATTCGACACCATTGATTATCGCTTTTAACGGTCTATCGAAAAAACCACGTTTATTCTTGAAAATAAAATTTACCCGCACAAGAAGTTGACTGATAAAATACATTTTCAATTCTTCTTCAGAATAACCATTTACCAAATCGAAATGTACTTCAATGAGAGTAGACAATAAATTTTTCTCGTCATCGTTCAACGAATAATCAAAATTAAACCATTCGAAAAAAATATCAGTTTTTCTGCCCGATTTCAAATTTACAATCTTCACCAAATCGTCAAATTTGGCAGTTTGAAAAACAATTTTTTCAGGTTTGTCCATAAACTTTTTATTTTTCTGCAAAGATACGAAAAATTTTTCAGAAAATCTAAATTTTCTCACAAAAAATTTGCTCTCACAAAATAAATTTATATTTTTGCAACGAAAAAGTTTAACCTTCACTCAAATTAATGTTAAACTTTTTAAAAATCGGTTTTATGAAAAATTTTTTATTTTTTCTATTAATTTTTTCTGTGAATTTCGTTTTCGCACAGAAAAATGTAACAGGAATTATCACTGATAAATCAGGAAAACCTGTTGTTGATGTGAGAGTTTCGGTGAAAAATGCGAATAATCAAACTTTTAC
>DYQK01000249.1 GCA_020719385.1 Rikenella microfusus
TATTCCTCACTGCTGCCTCCCGTAGGAGTCTGGTCCGTGTCTCAGTACCAGTGTGAGGGATCATCCTTTCAGACCCCTTAGACATCGTAGTCTTGGTGAGCCGTTACCTCACCAACAAACTAATATCACGCATGTTCATCCTTAATCGCAAAAGCTTTAATTGCAAAGAGATGCCTCTTCGCAGTGCTATGGGACATTAATTCCGATTTCTCGAAGCTATTTCCCAATTAAGGGCAGATTACATACGCGTTACTCACCCGTGCGCCGGTCGCCATCAGATATTGCTACCCATGTTGCCCCACGACTTGCATGTGTTAGGCCTGCCGCTAGCGTTAATCCTGAGCCAGGATCAAACTCTTCGTTGTAGAAAAGATTAATATTTTGCTCAAAATTTACTATTATTTTATAGAATTGACAACCTTTCAATACTTGTTACCTTGTACTTATAATTTGGTTGCTTGTTCATTTTTTCATTTATCCTCTTTTCAATATTTTCAAAGAACTTTTATGTTGTTTGCAAATGTCCTACGACATCTACTAAATTCTTTTCTTGTTGCGGGTGCAAAATTACAAATTTTTTCGTTATTTGCAACACTCTTTTCAAAAAACTTTTAAAACTCTTTTTTTCAAAAGTCTCTCACAAACTCATTTAGAAAATTCACTTGTGAAAGCGGGTGCAAAATTACAAATTTTTTCGTTATTTGCAACACTCTTTTCAAAAAACTTTTAAAACTCTTTTTTTCAAAAGTCTCTCACAAACTCATTTAGAAAATTCACTTGTGAAAGCGGGTGCAAAATTACAAATTTTTTCGTTATTTGCAACACTCTTTTCAAAAAACTTTTAGAACTCTCTTTTTTTTCAAAAGTCTCTCACAAATTCGTTTAGAAAATTCACTTGTGAAAGCGGGTGCAAAGGTAAACATTCTTTCGTTACTTGCAACACCTTTTTCAAAAAAACTTTTAGAACTCTCTTTTTTCAAAAGTCTCTCACAAATTCATTTAACAAATTCGCCTGTGAAAGCGGGTGCAAAGGTAAACATTCTTTCGTTACTTGCAACACTCTCTTCAAAAAAAATTAAATTCTATGTTTTACTATTTTTTGAAAAACAAAAATAAATTAGAACTTTAATGAAAACCACTTTAAAACGCATTAAACTTTGTTTTGAAAGCGGGTGCAAAGGTAAACATTATTTTGCAATTTGCAAGTATCTTTTTGATTTTTTTATTAAAAACGAAAAATTTATTTCATTTTCAATATTCATAACCGTTTTAGAACTCAAGTGCTTTTATCTTTCTTTTGCGGGTGCAAAGGTAAACGCATTTTCACATTTTGCAAAATATTTCTTCAATATTTTTTCATTTTTCCTAAACTTTTTTCGTAAGTGCTTGAAAATTAAAGTTTTAAAATTTGATTTTTTTTCAAAATTTTCAAAATTATAACTATTTTATTATATATATAGGTGTAAAACGTCATTTTTTGCACGTTTTTTGTGTAATTTACACTTTTACCCGTTGAGATATAAAAAAATTGTCTCGAAAACAATGATTTTCAAGACAATTGTAGAGTAATTTCTTAAATATATTTTTATTATTTCTTGCGTTTGATGAAAATAAAATCGCCTTTGTCGTCAGAAATG
>DYQK01000250.1 GCA_020719385.1 Rikenella microfusus
CTCATTTCTAATGCCAAAGAACGTTGGAATAAAATTTTAGAGGAAAATAATGTCAATGTTGTTGATAATTACAAAGTTATCAACGCTTCTGCGTTAAATTTGTCGAAATTTATTCCTGAAAAATCTGTCGATTATATTTATACCGATCCGCCTTACGGTGGCAATATTGCGTATCTTGATTTGTCAACAATGTGGAATGCGTGGCTTGGTTTCGAAGTTTCGGCAGAAATGAAAAAAGACGAAATCATTGAAGGCGGCGATTTGCAAAAAACTGAGAAAAATTATTCTGAACTTTTTTCGCAAACTTTCGAAGAAATGGGAAAAGTATTGAAAAAAAATGCTTGGTTAAGTTGCGTTTTTGCCCATAAAAAACTGGAATTTTGGAATGTTATTGTCGATTCTTGCGAGGAAAACGGTATGGAATTGAAAGGCAGCACTTTTCAGCCGACTAATAATTCGTCAATGCATTTTAAGAAAAATCCAGGCAATGTTTTATGCAGTCAACGAATTGCGAATTTTCAAAAAACTTTCGAAAAAAGCGTTCGTGAGAAACCTGACGATTTACAAAAGTTTATTTTAAACGAAATGGAGCGAATTTGTCTTGAAAAACAAGGTGCTTCCATCGATGACATTTATCAGCGTGTTGTTGAGCGTCTGCTTTTTGTGAAAAGTTTTAACGAAGCAAAAAAACGTGGTTACACAAAAGATTTGTCGCCGTTTTTGGCAAGCGAGAAATTATTTACTTTCGATGCGGAATCGAATTTGTATTTTGTGAAAAAACCAACTCCCGAGCAAGCGGAATATGTGCGGGAATATTTCAAGCATCGAGACGAATTGCGTTTGTGTTTGACTGAATTATTGCAAAAATTTTCGAAAGAAATTGAAATCGGCAAAAATAATATCGGCATTTCCTTTGACGAGATTCATAAGGAATTATTTGCGATTTTTCAGGAAGACAAACGTTTTCCATTGCATAAAAATTTGTCTGAAATTCTTTTCGAAATCGGCATGCGCAGCAAAAAAACGGGCAAATGGTTTTTTCGCCAACAACAAACGCAGTCGATTTTGAATATGGGCAATGTTTTGTCTGAAAAATTGGTGAAAATTAAGACAAACGGCTCGCCGCACAGCGAAATGATTTTCCGTTTGGTGCAAATCGGCAAATTTCTTGGTTTCAATTCGTGGATCGGCAAACGCGAACAAAGTGTTGATTCTTTTATGGGCGTTAAATTTTCGGAACTTTCGCTTCCTGTTTTCCCGATGCAAGTTGACGAAATCAAAAAATCACAGCTCGAAAAAGTTAAACAAATCGATGTGATTTGGTTTGACAAAGACAATATTCCGCGTTATGCTTTCGAAGTAGAACAGTCAACAAATATCATTACAGGCTTTGAACGTTTTGCGAAACTGCTTGATTTTCAACACGAAACTGCAAATCATTTGTTCATTGTTGCTCCCGAATCTCGCAAAAAGAAAATTTTTGACGTATTTAAAACTTCAACTTATGTTGGTTATCCGTTGTTTTTGGAAAATAAAATCAAATTAATTTATTTTGATTCGTTAAAAAAATTCTACGATTCTCGCATCAATATTGATTTTGTGGAAGAAGAATTTCAAAATATTTCTGTCGAAATGA
>DYQK01000144.1 GCA_020719385.1 Rikenella microfusus
ATTTTTTTGAGAAAAAACACTTCGAAAAAATTTTTTCGAAGTGTTTAGAAAGAAAAACTTTGTGAAAAAATTATTTGCGAACCTCTGAACCACTTCCCACATTGATATTTGCGCGAGCGGCGTTGAGTGCGTTTTGAATGTCAAGTCCGTGTTTTTGAATCATTCCTTTGAATTCAACGTTTTCTGCTTTTGCCTCGACCAAAGAGGCTTTTGTCATTTCCAATTCTTTCTCTAAAAGTTTAATTTGCGTGTTGA
This sequence comes from Rikenella microfusus, assembly GCA_020719385.1. GTDB lineage: Bacteria > Bacteroidota > Bacteroidia > Bacteroidales > DYQK01 > DYQK01. The sequence goes on from DYQK01000144.1 coordinate 256, forward strand.
AATCGGTTTTAATTTGAATTTCTTTGAATGCAAAACTTTTGTTCAATGAATCGGTTGTTTCTTTTTTGGTTGTTTCCTTAATTTCCTCAAGTTTTTCGGGAGTCAATTCGTTGGTTTTCATTCTGTCTAATTCAGTTTTGAGAACCAATTCCATAGCAAAACCCTTAGCAATTGTGTCAGCAGCGGCTTTGTTCGAATCGCGGATGGCAAGAGAATTTTTGTAATTTAATTCCTCAATTTTGCGTTCGTTTTCTTTTGCGGCTTCTTTGAGTTTGTTGTCTAAGGCGACAATTGCGTCACTAATTTCGACTTCTTTGTTGTGAAGTTTGGTTTCTAACGCTTCGATTGCCTCGTTGGTTTCAATTTCCTTAACTTTTACCTGCATTCCGAGATTTTCCTTTGCTTGCTCGGCAAATTCCACTACTTTCTGAATTGCTTCGACAGCTTCTTTTGCATTTCCCACGAGTTCGTTACCTTTGTTGATAACTTCTAACTGCATTTTTGCAATAGACATTTCGCTTGTAGCAGCGATAGTTGTTGTGTTAGTTGTTGTGTTAACAGGTGTAGCCTTTTTGAAAGCCATATTTTTTAGTTTGATTTTGATATTTTCTTATCTAAAAAGAAAAACATCATTAAAGTTAAACTTCGAAAATTTTTGCAAAAATAATAAAATAATTTATATAAACAAAAATTTTATATAAACATTCTATTCTTTTTTTTAATTGCTTCATTTTCAAGTATTTACGAAAATTGAAAATACATAAATAAAAACATTTAAACGCTTTTTACCTGAACTTTTGTTTTTAAGTATATTTTTCAAATGTCTTATTATCAATACTTTAACCTCTTTTCATTGTTTTTTATTTTATTTTTGCAAATTTACGAAAAATAATTTTTTACAAATTTTTCGCAACTAAAATATTGTTATTTAACATCTTTTTACCTCTCGGAGTCGTATCAAATTCACGAACAGCAAACGTAATGCTGCGGTTTTTTTATATTTTTATCTGCGAATAAAAGTTTTTTGCTTAATTTCTTAAGAGTTGTTAAGAATTATTAACTCAAAATAATTTGTTTACTTAAAAAATAAACTTTATTTTTGCAGCGTTAATTTTTAATTTTTTAAACACGTAAAAATCAATGAGTATGACTAAGAATCGTACAAGAATCGTACAAGAATCGTTTGAATTTCTCAAACGATTAAGAGGTTTTTCCCTTAATCTATTATGGATTTTGGGATTATTGTTTATTTTTAGTTGTGAGAAATCTATGGATACAACCAAAAAAACTGAATCGTCACGTTCCAATCATTTAGTTTCGCTTGAAAAAGCAAAACGAATGGCTCTCAATTTTGAAGTGCCAAACAAAGACACAGAAAAGCGGACTTTAAAATCTACGAATGCAATTTCATCTGTGGAAATTGTCACAGATAGCGCGAGTGTTCCTGTTTTTTATGGCGTCAATATGGTGAATAATAGTTTTGTTCTTGTCTCAGCTGATGATAGAGTGTTGCCCGTTTTGGGTTATTCCGATGAGGGGAATTTTGAAATGGATACGGCAGAAAATGCAGGTTTAAAAATGTGGGTTGACGGAACAAAAGAATACATAAAACGAGTCCGTGAAGGCAGTGTTGTTGAAAGCGATACTGCTGCTTTTCGTCGTTGGATGGCAGACTTAGACCCAAGTGAACCTTTTGAACCAACTTATTATCAAACAGGATATGGAAATAACAATTACTTAGATACCGGTGATACTTGTACTATTTACTACACTCGTCGAATAGGCCCATTATTGCGTACTGCATGGAATCAGTTGTGTGGTTACAACAGTTGTTGTCCACCAAACACAGGTGGTCCTTGTAATTTTTGTGTTACAGGTTGCTGTGCTGTGGCAATGGCACAAATAATGAGATATCATCAATGGCCATCAAATTATAATTGGAGTAACATGCCAAATACACAGGGGAATTTAGATATTGCACAATTAATGCGACACATTGGTGATGCAACGAATACTACTTATGGAGCTCAAGCTTCTTCTACAGACACTCGTCAATATGCAAGAAATGCTTTTGTTAATACATTTGGATATTCCTCATCTGCTACGTATATTGATTATAACACATACGCAGTAATAAATGAATTACGTAACGCTCGTCCTGTTTTAATGCGAGGAAGTGTTACTAATTATGTATTAGGCATTCCTTACTGTGGAAACGGTCATGTTTGGGTTTGTGATGGTTTTGAAGAATGGTTTGCAGGTTGTACGCGAACAACGTATGCACACTTACACATGAACTGGGGTTGGGGTGGAATTGATAATGGTTATTTTCTCTGCGGTAGTTTTAATGGATATGGTTGTGATCCTGGATGTATCATAGGTATTCGCAAACCTTAATGATTTCAAACTTTTTAATTCAAATCAATGAAAACATACATTTTTTTCTTTGTTTCGGTGGTTGTTTTCGCATTTTTAGGATGTGAAAAGAATGAGAAAGAAGCGTATAGCAAAGGTTTATCTTGCAAGTTTAGTTATATCACTCAAGATAGTATTGATTTAATTGATACTATTCCGAATTCTTTGCACCGCTATCATTACAAAGATATGTCCTTTTATTCAGAGACTGGTTCTGAAAATTGGCAACCGAGTCCCTATCAACAAGGAACAAAACCATGGAATTATCGTAACAAAATATCTGTTGACATCACTGTTAATGAGAAAACTTATTATTTGCGTTTGAGTCCAACTGATGTTGATACTATAAAAGGTATTATTGAAAAAGGTGAGGAATATGAAATTGTAAAAAAAGTTTTTTACAACGGAGTAGAAATCAAACACGACACAATTGATGGAACTTACACCATAATTAAAAATTTGCCTTAATTTGTTTAACAAAATTCCAAATCCCCTTTGCTAAAAACAATGGGGATGAGAATTTTTTTGCAAAAGCGGATTTTTTATATGCAAAAATATGTTTTAACATTTCATTTACAACACAACCAAATTTTTAAGTTTTTTTCAATAAAAAATGAATATTTTTTGATGTTTAAAATACAAATACGGCGAAGTATAATTTTTTGCAGGAAACCAATCCCAAGATTCTTCGTCCTCAAGCATTAATTTTTTTATTCCCAACCAAGGTGCTTGGTCGCTGTATGGCGAGGCAGAAATGTCCAAATTATACCCGATGACATTATCTCGATTTCTCCCTTTAAAACCCCAATGTTTGTTGACATCTCCTGCTCCAAAATGAATATCTGCGTATTGACAAGAGGCAAAAAAGTTTAACGTTTTGATAGAATGCGGATTATCAAAATTCACCCAATAATATGAAAAACTTAGCCCAATATCAATGGGCAATTTTTTGATTTTCGTAATTTGCAGCGTACTGACAGAAATATTAAATCCGTAAGTTATTCCTGCTCCGAAGGTGTAACCAAGTTGAATAGTGGGCAAAACATAAACGCAAGGAATCACGGCTTTTTGCGAGAGAGAATTACAAATCAAAAAATTTGAGAAAATTAAGAAAATTAAAATTTTTTTCACAGAAAAATTTTTTCGTTTGCTGCAAAAATACGAAATTTTTTCACAAATAAAAAAAATCTCTCAAGAAATTTTTTGAGAGATTCTTTTTTCAAAGAAAATTATTTTGTGCTGAAAATTGTTGGTTTAAATTGTACAGCCAAATAAAACCATTGCGGGAAACGAAGTTTTGCGTCAGTTGTTCCAAGTTTTATCAATTCCAATGTTTTTTCCTGCAACATAAAACTATAACCTGCTTGCAGCGTACAAATTTTTGTTGGTTTATAAGTCAAAACGAAATCAAATTCTGAGGACAACGCTTTGTCATCAACTTTTGTAAACTTTGTTTTTTCTGCAATATAATCTTTGTCAAGTAAAAAATAATGATAAATTCCTTCGAGTTTTAGATTTTCGGAGAAATCGGCAGAGATTCGGAGGAAAATATCGTTCAAACCTGCTTCTTTTGTGTCAATAGCAATGTTGGTAAAATGGTCTAAATGTCCCCAAGCACCGTGAGAGCCGCCCCATAATTTGTTAAAAGTTCTGTATTCGTCATTGATAAATTTTGCGGAATCTGACAAATCTGACCCTGAGAGATGTTCGAAACCTGCCACAAATTTAAACATCGAAACTTTGTAACTCAATTTTGTCACCAAAAAATTCGAAGAAATTTTGCGAGTGTTGTTTAATTTTCCGTGCTGATAATAACCCATTCCGACAAATTCGACACTTCCAAATTTTAAATTTGCGTTCAGTCCGATCGTATTTCGCACATAATTCACCGAAGGAACATTTTTCTTCTGACTTGCGTCCATCAAATCAAGCAACGAGAGACGAATATTCTCATTTATCTCTTTCGAAATCCAACACAAACCGAGATATTTATATTGCGTGCTATAATTTGTGAGATAAACGTCTTCGTTTTTGTTGCCAACAGAGCCGCCGAGATGAAAATTAAATTTATTTTCCTTGTTCTCGTAAGTAAAAAGCACAGCGTCATGCGTTTCGCCCGACATTTTCCACCCACCTAATGTTGAAATTAAACGTCCCTCCTCGTAATCTAACTCTTGACGTCCAATTTTTATCGCAAAATTCTCGTTAAATTGATATTTTAACCAACCTTCGTAAAAATCTAAGGCAGAATTATCGGTGCTGCAAGTTGTGTCGCCCCAAACTCGAATGTCTTGCGGAGAAAAACGCAGCGACCATTTTTCGTTTTTAAAATTTAACGACAAACGCGCGCGCTGCACCACGAACTGAGCAGGATTTTGTTCTTCGGTGAGAAAAGTTTTATACCCATCTCGATGTTCACCGCGGGAAAAATAATCCGCATCAATAGAAAACTCGCGATTTTCTTGTGCTTTTGTGAAAATAGACAAAAAAATCATTACACATAAAAAAATGTAATTTTTTTTCATTGAACAAAAGTTAAAATGTAACAAAAATTTTTACTCAAAATGTCTCTCCATATCTCGTTTTGCGTCCTTGAGTTTTAAATCCTCGCGTTTGTCGTATGCTTTTTTGCCGCGTGCCAACGCAATATCGATTTTTGCCCATCCTTTTTCGCTTAAATATAAACGAATCGGAATTATTGTCAGCCCTGACGCAACAACTTTGCGTTGTAAACGACTTAACTCTCTGCGCGTGAGAAGTAATTTTCTGTCTCTTTTGGGATTATGATTATAATGACTGCCGAAATCGTATTCTGTGATGTGCATTTTTACCCATAATTCGCCGTTTTCGAAGAGACAATAAGAATCAACTAAACTTGCTTTTCCCAAACGTATAGATTTTATCTCCGTGCCGCAAAGTTGCAAGCCTGCGGTGAATTTCTCAATAAATTCATACTCAAAACTTGCTTTTTTGTTTTTTATCTCGATATTTGATGATTTTTTTTTCATTATTCCAATTTTTTTCGAAGTTGCAAAAATACATAATTTTTTAAACATTCGCAAAATTTTTGAGAAAAAGGCAGCTCAAAAAAATTTTGACTGTTTATTTTAAGAAAAAATTTATTCCGAAGAAAGTTCAACCAACATTTCCCGATAATGCAAAAGTAAATTAATTTTCGAAATAAAACCCAAAAACGTTCCTTTTTCCACGACAGGCAAATAATTTGCCTCCGTTTGAATAAATTTATTCATAATATTTTCCACCGATTCCGTTAGAGAAATATACGCAGGCGGCAAACTCACCAAATCATTCACCGTCATAGAATGATATAACTCGGTTTTAAACATTACCGTTCGCACATCTTCCAGATGAACCATTCCGACAAGATAATCATTATCTTCAATAACGGGAAAAACATCTCGCTGCGTTTTGGGAATTATCCTCACTAAATCGCCCAAAGTATCATCAATATGAACAGTAGTAAAATTTGTCTCGACTAAATTCTTCGCACTCATAAAAGTTAAAACCGCTTTATCCTTGTCATGCGTGATTAACTCGCCTTTTTCAACCAAATCTGCAGTAACAATATTAGAATCTGTGAAAAATTTTATCACAATAAATGCCAATGTTGTTGTCAAAAGCAACGGGATAATTAAGTGATAGCCGCCTGTAATTTCTGCAATGAGAAAAACGCCTGTCAAAGGTGCGTGCATTACGCCTGTTAGCATACTTCCCATTCCGACTAACGCAAAATTCAACTCCGAGAGATGTAAATTTATGTGCAAATGATTTTCGCAAACGTAATTAATAATGTATGCGTATAAAAATCCTGTTACCGCACCTGTAAACAAAGAAGGAGCAAAAGTTCCGCCGATGCCGCCTGAATAAATTGTTGCCGCAGAGGCAACAACTTTCAACAAAATCAACATTCCAAAAAAGAAAATAATGACAGGAACATTATCTTGATAATGGCGAAATAAAGTATTATTCATATCATCGAGGTAAAATCCTGAAATTGTTCCTTTGATAGTCGAAAAACCCTCGCCGAAAAGAGGCGGAAAAATAAACATCAACAAACCTAAAATCAAGCCGCCCAAAAGTAATCTTCGATATTCGTTCTTGATACTTTTAAATCTTCTCTGAATAAATAAATAAACTTTTGTGAAATATAACGAAACAAACGCAGAAACTATCGCAAAAAATACGAAAAATAAAATATCTGACGAATTAAAAGGATCTACCTTGTCGCACTTAAACATTATATCGGTTTTGAAAAGCTTCGAAATAATTGCTCCACTTATCGCTGCCAAAAGTAACGGAATCAATGTGGAACGTGAAAGATCAATGAGTAAAACTTCTAACGAAAAAACTATGCCTGCAATCGGTGCATTGTAAACCGCAGCCACGGCACCTGCCGAACCGCAAGCAAGAAGTGTCGTAACACTTTTATAATCAAAACGAAACCATCGACCAATATTCGAACCAATGGCAGAACCTGACGAAACAAGCGGTGCTTCCAAACCTGCAGAACCACCGAAACCAACGGTAATCATTGCTCCTAAAAGTGAAGAATACATTTTATGAGGTTCAATATAACTTTTGTGCTTCGAAATAGAACGCAAAATCGACGACAAACCATGAGAAACATTCACATCGCGGAGTAAATATTTTTTCATTAAAATTGTCAAAGCGATTCCGATGAAGGGATAAATTAAGAGTAAAAAATTACTCAAGTCGAAACGCCTCTCATTGAGTAACACTTTACTCATCATATGAACCGAATACTTCAACGTTAAAGCCGCTAAACCAGCAATTACTCCGACAAATATCGCAAACAACATTAAATAATTCTCGCTGCCGTTTTGTTGAATTTTTCGACCAATATATCTCGCAAAAATAGAAAAACTTCTCATTTGTATTTTTTTTGATAATTATTTTTCGAGTAACAAATTATTTTTTGCAAAGATATAAAAAATTTTTTAAGTTAAAAAATTTTTTTTGAGTTAAAAAAAATTTTTTTTAACCCAAAACCTTGCCTTCGTTATAAATAAAAGCAAGGTTAAAGTAAATTTTACCCAAAAATTTGTAAAAAATCATAGAAAAATCCTGCAATTATTCCTCCAAAAAAGATAAAACAGTCTTGTTATGAAAAATTTCTTCAAAAATTCGAAAATATTTTATAATTTTGTCTCGTTAAATGTTTAAAAAATGAAAAATCAACTTTTTTACGGCGATAATATCGAGGTTTTGCGAAAGTTTA
>DYQK01000145.1 GCA_020719385.1 Rikenella microfusus
TTTTTCACCTAATAATTCTTTGTAAATTTCTAAACTTTTAAAATAATATTCCAATGCTTTGCTAAATTCTAATTTTTTTTGATAAACAGTTCCAATGTTATTGTACAAATTTGCAACAAGTGTATGTTTTTCACCCAACAATTCTTTCCAAATCTCTAAACTTTTAAAATAATATTCCAACGATTTATCAAATTCTAATTTAAAGTTATAAACAATCCCAATGTTATTGTATGAAGATGCAACATCTTTGTGTTTTTCACCGAATAATTCTTTTCTTATCGCTAAACTTTTGAAATAATATTCCAATGCTTTGTCGAATCCTGATTTTTTTTGATAAATATTTCCAATGTTATTGTATGAAATAGAAATATCTTTGTGTTTTTCTCCCAATAATCCTTTTTTTATCTCTAAACTTTTGAAATAATATTCCAATGCCTTGTCAAATTCTGATTTGAAATAATAAATATTTCCAATGTTATTGTATGAACTAGAAATATCTTTGTGTTTTTCTCCCAATAATCCTTTTTTTATCTCTAAACTTTTAAAATAATATTCCAATGCAATATCAAATTCTGCTTTATCTCCATAAACTAACCCGATATTATTGTATGAAATAGAAATATCTTTGTGTTTTTCACCCAACAATTCTTTCCAAATCTCTAAACTTTTAAAATAATATTCCAATGATTTGTCAAGTTCTGATTTTTGAAAGTAAACAATTCCCATTCTGTTGAGACAATTTGCGTTTTTCACAGATTTTTCACCCAAATGTTTAATGTAAAGTATTTGGGCTTTCTCTGTGTAATACAAAGCAGAGTCAAATAAACTTTTGTTATTAAAATCTCCCGCTGTTTTGTAATACGAATTTGCTAAAACCGTGTCGGCAGTAATGTTTTGTGCCTTCGAAATAAACGAAAAAAGAAAAATGAGAACGAAAATTGTGAAAAAAATTTTCATAAAACAGATTTTTAAATTAAACTTTGCAAAAATAATAAAATTATGTCGGAAAACAAATTTTTTTGTGAAAAAATTAAAACCTTGCCACAGTTTTTTTGCGATGACAAGGTTTTACAGGAGAAATTCTAAATTATTTTTTTGCGTTCAATTTTCGTTTTTCGATGTATGCTTTTGAGATTCCATAAACGGTTGGCAACAACGAAACAATGATAATTCCAATGATTCCGATGGAAAAATTTTCTTTTACAGCAGGAATATTGCCGAATAAAAATCCGCCGAGACAGAAGAGTCCAATCCAAGCAAGATTGCCTGTGAAACTAAACCCAACAAAACGCAAATATTTCATACTTCCCACACCTGCAACAAACGGCACAAAAGTACGAACAAATGGCATAAATCGACCCAAGAAAACCGTTTTTCCTCCGTGTTTGTCGTAAAAAGCCTGAGTTTGAAGGAGATATTCCTTTTTCAAAAACCGATAATTTCTGCTAAACGCCTTAGGACCAATGTAATTTCCAATCCAGTAATTTGTGTTGTCTCCGCCGAAGGCTGCGATAAATAAAATTAACATCAATAAACCTATGTGCAATGCGCCTGTTGCGGCTATTGTCCCACAGGCAAACAACAACGAATCGCCGGGAAGAAACGGAGTAATCACAAGTCCTGTTTCACAAAAAACGATTAAAAATAAAATTAAATACGTCCAAACTCGATAATTATTTACAATTTCGACCAAATGTTTGTCGAGATGTAAAATAAAATCAATAAAAAAATCTATCACTTCCATAAAAATAAAAAAAAAATTTGAGACAAAAATAAATCTTTTTTTTAATTTTGCGATAGTTTCGAAAAAAAAATATAATTTTGGTATCAATTTTGAAAAGTAAAATACGAAATTAAAACTAAATAAAACTATGAACTTTCAAGAATATTTAGAAATTATAAAAAATTTTGTTCTAAAAATTTTTACAGAACAGAATTTTAAAAATTTTTCGTATCATAACTTGGAACACACACTTTCTGTGGTCAATAATGCGGCAATTATCGGCAAAAATTCTAATTTCAATGAAATTCAGATGTTTATTTTGCTTTCAGCCGCTTGGTTTCACGATGTTGGTTATATAGATTCTCCCAACGAACACGAGGAGAGAAGTAAAATAATTGCAAAAGATTTATTAGAAAGTTTAAATCTTGATAATGAAATTGTTACAAATATTTTGTGTTGTATTGAAGCAACAAAAATGCCTCAGCATCCGTCAGAGATTTTGTCTAACGCTCTTTGTGATGCCGATTTAGCACATATTTCTCAAGAAAATTTCTTCGAAAAATCGCTTTTAATTCGCGATGAGATGATAAATATTTTTCATCGTTGCGTGGATATAAAAACTTATTGGGAGGAAACTTTGCGAATTTTTGAGAATCATCAATATCATACAGAATATGGAAAAAATGTTTTAAACATTGGAAAAGAAAAAAATTTAATCATTTTGCGACAAAAAATTGAAGAGATAAAACTGCATTGTTGCTCCGAATGTGAAAAAAAAAATGAGGAAAAAGTTTGTTTGCCGTCTTTAGGTTTAAGCGATACAATTTTTCATTTTTGAGAAAATTTAATTTAAACCTGTCAGAGTGAGAAAACATCTGACAGGATTAAAAAAAAATTAAAAATTAATTTTCGAAAAAATGGGAAAATGGTCGGAGGGGAAATATTTATTTTCGTAATAACAAATTTGAAAATCAAGCACTTCGAGATTCTGCGAAACAAAAATATAATCAATGTGTGGACCATTTTTTCTTCCTGTCCAGTCGTGAAAAGTGCCTTTCGAAGTCGTTTTTTTCAGAAAATCTTGCGAAATATCTCTTAAATGTTTCGTTAAAATTTTAATTGTTTCCTCCGCAGATGAGTCAACATTAAAATCTCCTGTGATAAAAATATTTTTCAAATCAGGATTTCTCATCAAAATAAATTCAGAAAGTTGCGAAGCACTTTTGATTCTCGCAATTCTCACCTCGTGGTCGAAATGCGTGTTGTAAAAATAAAACGGAATTTGCGTTTCGAGATGCAAAAATTTGCCCCAAACAACAATTCGCGGCAAACCATTTCCATAAGAAGTCGAAGCAGGAACGCTCGGAGTATCAGATAACCAAAAACAATCGCCTTCGAGAAGTTGAAATTTCGATTTTTTGAAAAAAATCGGTGTCGATTCGCCCTCGAAAGCATTCATCTCGCGGCTCCGCGTAATAAACGAATATTCGGGCAATAAATCTCGCAAATCATAAACTTGCGAAATATTTGCCTCCTGAATTCCGACAACATCACAGTCAAAACGTTGAATTATCTCAACAATTTGCGATTTTCGATTTTGCCACGCACGCAAACTTTGCGAATCACCGTCATCGTAGCGAATATTAAAAGACATTACGTTTAACATCATTTTTTGAAAAACTTAAGATTCTCTAAATTTTAATTGACAAAGACAACTGCCACTTAATTGATTAGTTTTATCAATTCTTAGCGGAAGTTTATCTCGTTCCCACTCAACAATTCCGCCTGCGAGGTTAAAAATTGTCTCAAAACCATTTTCTAACAAAAACAAACTTGCTTCTTTGCTGTGAATTCCTGAAGCATCAGCGATAATGACAATTTTATCTGTCGGAATTTCAGAAAAATGCTCGTTTAAAATACTTTGCGGACAGAAAATAATATTTTCAACATCGAAAATTTTAAATCGATTCAAATACGATTCCCGCACATCAAGAATTATCGCATTTTTTTCTTTGCAAAGAAAATACGCATCTTTGGGGAAAATATGTTTAATTCCGCCATTGAAAAAACCATATTGCAAAAATATTTCTCGCATAAAAATTTTTTTGCAAAGATACAAAAAACTTGTCAGATTTCTCAAAAAACAATTTCGAAATCTGACAAATTTTTAATTTTATCTGTTGATAATTAAACGTTTAGAAATAAACATTTTCTCGTTCTCAAGAATCAAAATGTACATTCCTGAAGGAATTACGGGCAAATTATTGAGTGTTTGCTTTTCGAAAATTTGCTTTTCAAAAATAATTTTGCCTGTCAAAGAGAGAATTTTTAAATTCACAGGTTCGGTTAACTCAAAATTTAACGAGATTGAAAATTTATCTGTCGCAGGATTTGGAAAAATCTTAATTTCAGATTCTAAAAAGTGTTCAACATTCGTTTTTTCAGAAAAAATTGCCGCAATTTCTGTTGTCGAATCAATTTTTAACACAAAATTATTTTGCAAAACTGAATCTTTTGAGTTCAAAATCCATTTATTGAACTTCCATCCTGAATCTGCAACGGCAGCAAATGTTATTGAGTCATGATAAAAATGCGTATAATTTCCCTCAACAGGCGAGATTGTCCCTTTGCCAATTTTCGAAATCGCAAGAGAATACGGAATTTTTTCAAAAACGCAAGTCGCAATTTTGTCGGTATCCATATTTATTGAAGTCGAAATGCTCAAAATATCACCTTCACCCGCAATATTCCATTTCGAAAATTCCCATCCTTTTTGCGGCGTTGCGTCTAACGTTACAAAATCGCCGTCTTTGTGCAAATATTTTCCCGTGTCGGGCAAAGTTTGTCCGTTTCCGAGTTTCTGAATCTGCAAAATTCGTTTAACTTCAACGAAATAAGCAATTGCTTCAACATTTTCTGTTACCGTGATGTCAAAATTTGTTTCAAAAATTGTATCATTTTTGTTGAGAATCCATTTTTCAAAACGAAAACCTGTTTCTGATTCGGCGGCAAAATGCACAGATTTTCCAACATTAATTTCATAAATTCCCGTGTCGGGTTGCGTGTAACCTTCACCAAATTTTTTCACAGAAATCGTAAAAAGTGCAGAATCAAAATGAGCAACAACATTTTTACTATTTTCCATAATCAAAATTAACGGATTTTCTGTCATCGTATCTTTTTGATTTGCAACGAAATACGAGAATTTCCATTCTTGCGAAGGAATGGCAGAAATATTAACTGTGTCTTTGAAATTTTTGATATAAACACCTTCTTGCGGCGTTGTTGTTCCGTTTCCGATTTTCGAAATCGTTAAAACGGGAATAATTTTTTCGAAATACGCAGTTGCTGTTGTATTTTCCTCAAGAATCAAAGTTTGATTCGGCGTAAGAAAATTTTGTCCGTTTATAACCCATTTTACAAAAAACCAACCCTCGTTTGGCGTGCAGGAAAGCGGGATTGTATCGTGAAAAAAATGTTGATAATTGCCCGTATCAAGCGACAATGTTCCTTGTCCGACTTTTTCGATTTTTAAATTATAAATTGTTTTCTCGAAAAATGCTTTTGCGGTTTTATTTGTATCGACCAATACTGACGGAAAAGGATTCGAAGTTTGAGATTGCCCCGCAATTTGCCATTTCACAAAATGCCAACCGTTGTCTGCCACTGCCGAGAGAGCAACATTGGTCCCTCGCACATAATCGTGTCGTCCCATATTGGGTGTTGTTGTGCCGTTTCCTTCTTTCTCAATAGTTAGCGTATCAACTTTTTCAAAATGAGCGACAGCGCGTTTATCTTGATTAATCGTTAATTGAAATGTTGCCGTATTGACGACAATACTGTTGATAATCCATTGAATAAAACGGTATCCTGCAGCGGGCGTGGCATTTAACGTGATAATTGTGTCGTTTTGAAAAATATAAGTTCCTACTTGCGGCGATGTTAGTCCGTTTCCGATTTTCGAGATTTTTAACTCGTAAGGAGGAATATTTTGTTCAAAAATTGCGGTAACAGTGCGGTTTTCAGTCATCGGCACAGAAACACTTGTTTCGAGTACATCGTCCATTCCAGAAATTTGCCATTTCTCGAAGTGCCATCCCGAATCGGGAAACGCCATCAAGATAATTTCTGCTCCAAAAGCATAGGAATAATTTCCAGGAACAGGGTCAATAATTCCGTTTCCGATTTTATTGAGCGTTAAATTTTTCGGTGAACCAAGAGATAAACTTGCTTCTTTGAGAACAATTTTATTATGTGGGTCGAAAGTTACCTGATTCGGTTCTTTGTCAAAGAGATAACTGAATAATTGTTTGTTGTAAGTATTTTCAAGTCGCAAAGTTGTGTCGGTGTTGTCTGCAAAATGAATATTTACCTCAAGCGGCATTCTAAAAAACGGAGCATTGGTTTGCGTCTGTTCGGTGTAAAACGCAACTCTCCATCTTGAGCCGCAGCCTTCTTGTCTGATGTGATATTGATTTTCGTAAACAGGATGATTCGGTTGATAAATCCATTGGTCGAAGAACCAATTATAATTTCTCCCTGAAATTTGATTCACTTTGCCGTTGAAATCTCGAATCGAAGCATTTTTGTACTTAAAATTTAAGTCATTTGCATATTGTTTCGTTACATCGAGAAATAAACTATCTCCCAAAACATATCGAAGAAGGTGCAAAACACAAGCACCTTTGGCGTAAGTTATTGAGTAATTGAAGAGCGAATCTGTCGGCGGCGTAACTGTCGACCAACTCGGATTCGAGATTGCCCAACCAGGATTTCCCCACAAATAATCGTTTGCTTTCGACTCAATCTCGTTTCTATACGCCGAATAGCCGTAGGCGTGTTCTTTCCAAAGTGCGGTTAAATATGTTGCCCAACCTTCGTTTATCCACAAATCGCCCCAAGTTGCACACGTAATCATATCGCCGAACCATTGATGAGCAAACTCGTGAACAATTAAATCTTCGGACCAACAATTCGGACAAAGCGAGGTTAGCGTTTGATTTTCCATTCCTCCCCAAGCAAAATCGGAGTTAAGTGTTGCGAAACCATTTTTCTCAAACGGATGTTCGGTGAAACGGTCAGAAAAGAAATTTGCTACATCGCCGATGATATTTTCTATCGCAGAAGGATCTTCGCCGGAATTGTAATAAAATCGAATCGGAACATTTTGTCCCGAAGGTGAGGTCCAATTAACGATATGAAGTTGAAAATTGACCTTAGCCGCAATAGAAATCAAATATGTTGCAATTTTATCTCGACTAACCCAATGATAAATAATCGAATTGTCTAAAACGGTGGAATCTTGCAGATGTCCATTTGAACCAAGTTTAACGTTTGTCGGTGTTTTTGCAGTGAGTTCAAAGGTTGCTTTGTCGGATGGTTTGTCCCAAGAGGGAAACCAATATCTCGCACCTTCGGGTTCACAGTCGGTAAAAAACATTCCGTCTCGCACATAAACGTGATTATCTGAAACGTTTTTGTGTTTGTAAAAAATTTTCACCGAAACGGTGTCATTCGGAAAATAACTTTGATTCAACGTAATTCGCAGTTTATTATTTGTATGCGTAAAACTTACCGCCGCCATTCTCACCGAATCAATTTGCAACGAAGAATTTATTGCGTTGAGAGTTATAGAATTTAAAGTGCTGTCAACTTTAAATTTAATCATTACATTCGCTGCAAAATTTTTAGGATACGGCGAGAGAAAACAATTTTTTATGTCAAGAGACAAATTGTAATGAAGCACGTCGAAAGAATGTTTTGGGGCTTTTGCGGAAAGTTCATCGTTAGAAAAAATGGTTTTTCGAGACATTTTTTTTTGCGAACAATATTTTGCCCCATTGTCGATTTTTTGTGAAAAAACGAAAAAATGACTAATAAAAAATATCAGTCCAAGAAGGAAAAAACTTTTTTGAGTCATAAAAGAGATAACTTTTTGATTATAAATAGGTTAAACAGAATTTTTTAACGCAACAAAGATACGAAAAATTTTTGTGAAAAAAATTTATTTCCCAAATTTGCGAAATAAGTTTGTAATTTCAAAAAAATATTTACTTTCGTGGCGTAATATTAATATTTTAACAGAATGCACGAAAAAACCGCTCTGTCTTTAGCGTAGCGGATGAACGTTCTGATTTTTCGACTGTCCGTTTTACGGACACATTTCGAAAAAATCAAAAAAATGCATTT
>DYQK01000006.1:0-34727 GCA_020719385.1 Rikenella microfusus
AAAACCTTGCTTGTCTTTTCGTTACAAGCAAGATTTTTTTCGCAAATTTCAAAAAAATTAATTACTCAATAATTAACTTTTGTTGATAGATAACTTCGTTATTTTCAATGAGTTGCAACGTGTAAATTCCATTCGTTTTAATGTTCATTTTTTCAATATGTTCATCTGACGAAAGAATTAGTTGTTTCATCACAACCGTTTGTCCTTGAATGTTCGAGATTTTCAAAGTAACTTTTCCAACCGTTGTGCGATTCATTTTGATAGAAAATTCGCCCAAACTTGGATTCGGATAAACTATCGCAACAACTTGATTTTCAACGTTTTCCACATTCGCAGGTGCTGTAACTTTCAACGAAACGAGATTGCTGTCTTTTAACCCGCAAATATCTGTCGCAATAAACATAATTTGCGTTAAACCTGTCCAACTTGTGTCAGCAACCGAGACATTCGCCATTTTATTTGTTATTGCAATGTTCATAATTTCAGAAGCGGCTGATGTCCAAAGAATTTTCGAAGTGTCAGTTTGGTCGTCAACAACATATTTATTCAACGAAATCGGAGCAAAAGGTTGTCCTTTTGTGATATATTGAGCAGGAATCGATTTTACATCGGGGGCAATATTCAATTTTACGAATGTAATTGCTGAGTTTGCGTCTGTGCATCCTGCGCCGTTTTGCGAGGCAACAACTCTGAAATAAATATTTTTCGAAATGTTTTCTGAAACATAAACTACGCTATCCTTGCCGATTCCGCCTGTTACATCTTCGAAAATTTTGCCGTCAAAAGATTTTTGCCATTTTACTGCGTCTGCTACTTGGTCGGTGACGGTCAATGTTGTTGTGCCGTTGAGACAAACAATTTTATCTGTTGCAGAGGTTTTTCCGCCGAGAGAATTTTTTCGCACTTCAACTGCCAAAGTATCTGTGAAAACTGTCGGACATTTCGCATTCGAAAGCATTATTCGATAATAAGTTGTTGTAGTCAAAACTGGAGTATTGAACACAGAATCTTTTTCATTGAGAATTGTCGAGAAATTGCCGTTTTGCAAAGAAGTTTTTTGCCAAGAAATATTTCCTACATAATTTGAAAGCGTTAAAACGGTGCTTCCACCTTTACAAACATACGCATCAGACATCGAAATTGTACCTTTTTGCGGAGTCAGATTCACTTTGATTAACATCTCATTCGAAGTAGAATTCACGCAACCATTGCCTGTTTGCGAAGCAACAACGCGATAAATTGTGTTTGAAGTTAACGATTCAGTTTCGAAAGCAATACTATCTGCATTTGGAATGTCAACAAAATCAGAATTTTGTTTAACTTGCCACTGTAAATTTCCTACAGAATTGTTTAAAACCAATTTCACAACAGAATTTTCACAAACCAAAGTATCAGTTGAAGTTAATAATCTTAATTCGCCTGCGTTTGCTTGAGGTTTAACATTGATTTCAACAACATTCGAAAGCACTGAACAACCGTTTAAGTTTAAATTTGCTCTGAAATAAGTTGTTGTATTGAGATTTTCTGAAACGAAAGTCGAAGTTGTTGCTCCGTTTCCTGTTGCGTTGGAGTAAGTTCCGTTTAATGAAGTTGCGTATTGCCATTGAATATCGCCTGTTGCTCCGTTGAGGTTTAAAGTTACTGAATTTCCAGCACAAATTCCGAGAGAATCAACAGATGCTGCTGTGCCGCTCAAAGGAATATCTTTCACTTCTACCTCGATTGTGTCGGTATAAATTGTTTGTCCCGCGCGCGTGATGCTTGCTCTGAAAAAAGTTGTGTTGAAAATTGCGTCAGAGGTGTAAGAAATGCCTGTTGCTCCATCAATATTGACAAATGCGTTTGCAAGATTTTCTGTTTTTTGCCATTGAACATCGCCTGCAGAGCCTGTGAGATTTAATGTTGCGGTTGTGCCTTTGCAAATTGCCGATGTTGGTCCCGATAATTGTCCTGCGATAGGTGCTGTGAAATAGCAAGAAATATCTGCGTACCAACCATTTTTCATAATTGAACCGTCTGAAGTAAACTTAAAAGTTAAAGCACCTTGTTCGTTAGTTGCTGTAATTTCACCAGGAGAGTTACTGCCGTCGAAAGTTCCGATTAATGTTGCGTTTGTACTATTTCCGTCATAAACTTTTAAAAAGTCATAACTTGATTCTGTTTCGAAATCGTTAAATGTTACTCTAGTTTTTCCTCCG
The DNA here is from genome assembly GCA_020719385.1 of Rikenella microfusus. Classification (GTDB taxonomy): domain Bacteria; phylum Bacteroidota; class Bacteroidia; order Bacteroidales; family DYQK01; genus DYQK01. The sequence continues at coordinate 2,199 of DYQK01000006.1, forward strand.
TTAACTGAAGGTAAAAATGTCATGACTAATTCTTCGTTGCTGTTGTAAGTGTTTGTTGGTCCGCCTGTGTCATAAAATTTTCCGATTTGCGTTGTGACGGTTGTATTTGCCATGTTATATTCAGGAATTAAACCGACAACAACGGTTTTTTGTTCTTCTGCAGAATAATTTCCATCAGAAATTCGGTAAGTCATAGTAAATGGTGTTCCGATAGAAATTCCTTGAGTTGCGGTAACATTGAAAACTGCATACGCAGAATCATTGACAGCAAGCGAAGGAATGTTACTTGTTCCTGTGTTGACAACAATTCCTGTACTTGCAAAAATAATCGTTCCTGTTAAATTAGAAATTGATGCGTGACCGATATTTGAAGTTTTGATTTTAATATCTGCGGTTTCGCCTGGGTCGAGAATTCCGTTATTATTCCCCATTGGGTCGGAGATAACAAGATTTCCAATAGACAAAACAGGTGCATTCGCTAGGAGAGTAAATTGTGAGGTCCAAGTACTATCTCCAACTAAAACCAAAGAAAACAAAATCGAATGTTGGTCGGGAATGTTTGAGTGAATTTGTATTCCAAAAGCATTGTTAGCAGTTAATGTATCATTTGGGTTGATAGTTCCAAAATTATGTGTGCTGTCAGTGATGGTTACAAATGGGTCGTTAGAACGTAATATTCCGTTTACATTATTAGCTGTAGCAACTCCAACATTTTTCACTTTTGTGTTTAAGGTTAAAGTAGCATTATTATTGACTGTTCCGCTTGCGGAATAATTTGTTAAGGTAACAAACGGTCCAGAGGCGGGTGCGAGAGTAATTGTTGCGATATGTGGTCTGCGATTTTGTCTTGTGATGACTAAATCTGCTGTTCCAACGGTAGAGATAGGCGGGAAGGTTAAATTAATTGTTCCGTCAGCACCTGCAATGGCTGTACCTAATAAAGTTCCATTTAACGAAAGAGCTGCGTAGGCGTAAGGTTCAGAATTGATAGTTAAACTATTCATTCCGACTAATACGGTATTTTGATAATTTGCTGTTAAAACAGGAGGATTTGAGAAATAAATCATTACTGAGGGGTCTCCCATCAACATATAAATTTCCCAATAATATACCTTTCTTGGCGAGGTAGATTGTTCAACAGCGAGATTTCCTCCAACAACCATTTGTCCTTGAGTCACAAACCATGAAGATGTCGGTTCGTTGTGAGAGTGAAAAGTGATGTCGTAAGCACCGAGATGTTGGGCATTATAAGTTGGATTCGCAGAAATATCTTTGAAACCGCATCCCCACCAAAAATCTTCGTCCCAATAGCTGGAGTTTGTTCCTCCAATATAACCAATAGCACCTTTGTTTGCAGCGCGGAGAACTGCTTCTCCAAAACAAACATCATTATTAAACTGATTTGACTGACAACAATTTCCAACCATCAACGGGTATTTATGTGCATTTTGTAAACCTGCTACATCGCTTACTGTAAAACTTGGGTCTGCCCAACCGTCAGGACTGCAATGTGCGGTATAATTTGCATAACCGACTCCATTGCTGACATTCGCTATAATGTTTTGCGAATAATTGCCGCTACCTGGTTCGGGTTGAAGATAAGTGTGCGAGGTGATTCCGTTAGTGGAATTGAAATAATATGTTGTTCCATAATTAATTTGTCCATTTCCCCAAGTCATTTGGTGCGAAGCATCAGCACCTGCGGTCATTACTACTTCGTTGAGAAACGCAGAATTGGGCATTGTAAATTGTTCATATTCGAGAGTTTTGTCGATTTGTGGTTGCAATTCGGCAGCATTGGTCGCAGAGAAACGTCCATAAAAAACTTCAGGAATTTTATCGCCTGTGTATTCGCAGTAATATAAATCGGTTTTGTGCGAATCGGAAGTTCCGTCCCAAGTGGGCATTTGAGCGACATCGCCGACAAAAATCACAAAACTCGGAGCAGGTTCGCCAGAAGGAGGATTGTTATATAATCCTGCCAAATAACTTTTTATCGAATTTGTTGTATTGCCGACAGCAGAATTATTGGTGTAGGCTTCAGTAACAATAAAACCTTTTTTCTTTTTCCACGCAATAAACGGCTGCAAAGTTGCTTGAAACATCGGATTCGCAACAATAACCATCTTAACGGGCGTATTAGTTATCAAGGCTTTCGAGGGTTCCTGATGATTTATAAACATTCTTCCTGTACTTTCAAAATAAGGTGAAAAATATTTACTTCTCAACGACTCAGTTTTTGATAAATCTGCATTTTTGAACGAAATCTCTGCCGAGATTTTTTTATAAACCCGCAAAATATTTTTTACAGGATTATACGCAAACGGAGAAACCTCCAAACGAGCAATTCTTATTCCACGCATCTCGCCACTATATTCTGTCGAAACCAAAGATTTTTCAGTGAAATTATCAACCAAATAAGCAGCAGAATTGAGTTCAAAAGGAATTTTATCCACACTCTTAGACAAAGTTGGCTGTGCAGGAATAATTTTCGCAGAAATTCCCAAATCGGCAAGTGAAACGTCTTCATATTCTGATGACAAAATTTTCACTTCCAGCGTTGCACCCTGCGGGATTTCCATCAACTTTGAGAGAACGGGCAAATCGGGATAACCAACGTTAAACGTTTTCATATAATCGGAATTTACGATTCGCACAAAATTTCCAGCATCGGTCTTTTCCTCAACGAATGAAAACTTGGACAATTCTGTCTCAAAAGTTAAACCTGCGTTAGATTGTTTGAGAACTTTGAAGTTTGTTGTCGAAACATTTGACAACGAAACACTTTTGTCTTGGGCAAAAAGAAAACCACCGCAAAACAAAAATACGAGAAATAACGAAAAAATTTTTCGCATAAATCTAATTTTTAACAAATTTATAAGAGAATTAAACTAAATAGTTTCCGCTGCAAAGATACAAAAAATTTTTACACAAACCTAATGATTCGTTATAATTTTTTTTATTTTTGAAAAAAAATATTATTTTTGTACTCTCAAATTTTATTAATTTTTATTCTCAAAAAGATTTTTTTGCAACTTTTTCACATTATTTTTGTCTTTTAAAAGAGAAATTAAATTTTTTGATTTATTTTTGTCTGATTTTTTTAAATAAATTTTTTCGAGAAAAATGAAACATTTTATTATTGGAATAATGTTTTTCCTCAGTCCGTTGTTGATTTTTGCCCAAAAATATATCGTCAGCGGCACTATTCGAGATGCTTCCAACGGCGAATCACTCATCGGAGTGGCAGTTTACGTTACAGAATTGAAAACAGGTGCAGTAACCAACACTTACGGATTCTTTTCCATCACACTTCCCAAAGGAACATACAATTTGACCGTTTCGTATTTGGGTTTTAAAACCGAATCTCGTACTTTGAACCTTTCGCAAAACGAAAAATGGGACATCAATATGGTTGTTTCCGACAAAACTTTGCAAGAAGTGAAAGTTACGGGTGAACGCAAAAATGCGAATGTTCAGAAAGTCGAGATGAGTACAGCACAAATTCCCATCAAAACGATTCAGCGAATTCCTGCCTTGATGGGCGAGGTTGACGTAATTAAGACAATTCAGTTGTTGCCCGGCGTTCAAACAGCAGGCGAAGGCGGCTCAGGTTTTTATGTCCGAGGCGGTAATGTTGACCAAAATCTCGTTTTACTTGACGAGGCAACCGTTTACAATGTTTCGCATCTCGGCGGTTTTTTCTCCGTTTTTAACCAAGACGCAATTAAGGACGTAAAACTTTACAAAGGCGGAATTCCTGCCGAATACGGCGGCAGACTTTCCTCACTTTTAGACATCCGAATGAAAGAAGGAAATTTAAAACGTTTCGCAGTAACAGGCGGAATCGGCATTTTGTCAAGTCGTTTAACAGTCGAAGCACCCATTTTGCCCGACAAATGTTCGTTTGTTATCTCGGGCAGAAGAACGTATTATGATTTATTTTTCCCTTTGTTACCTGACACCAACATTCAGAAAAGTGCTGTTTATTTTTATGATTTAAACGCAAAAATTAATTACACTATTGATGAAAATAATCGCGTTTTCTTTTCAGGCTACTTCGGAAATGACATAATGAGTTTTGCGAAACAATTCGAAATACAATACGGAAATGCCACATTTACAACGCGTTACAACCATCTTTTTAGTTCAAAATTGTTCTCAAACGTAACATTAATTTACAGCAAATTTGATTATAGTTTGGGACAGCCTTCGGGACCAATGTCGTTTAAATGGATTTCTTATATCAAAGATTACTCAATAAAAAACGATTATACGTGGTATTTAAACCCGAAAAATACGATTCATTTCGGTGCAGGAACAATTTATCATATTTTTGCCCCCGGTTATTTAACGGGAGAAAGTTTTTTTAGTATGGCTTTGCCGAATAATTATGCATTTGAACATTCCGTTTTTGCAAGCAACGAACAAAAAATCGGCGACAAACTGACGCTTCAATACGGTTTGCGTTTTACGGCGTTTCAAAATTTTGGAAAAGCAACGTATTACGTTTTTGATACGAAAAATCCCGAACAATATACCGTTATTGACACTCTCGAATATGAAAGCAACGAGTTAATCAACACTTATTACGGTTTAGAACCACGTTTTAATTTAGTTTACCAAATCAATGACGAAACTTCGATAAAAGCATCTTATAATCGAACTTTTCAATATATACATCTCGCAACCAATACGATGTCTTTGACACCGCTTGACGTTTGGTTTCCGAGTACTCCAAATAATAAACCGCAACGAGCCGACCAAGTAGCCATTGGGTTGTTTAAAAACTTTTTCGACAACATTCTCGAAACATCTTTCGAAATTTATTATAAAGATATGAACGATGTTGTTGATTTTAAAAATCACTCAATGCTGCTGACTAACCCATATTTTGACGGCGAACTTCGACGAGGAACAGGTTATTCCTACGGTGCAGAAATATTTATCAAAAAACGAGAAGGCAGATTCACGGGATGGATAAGTTACACTTATTCCGTTACAAAACGCAAAATCCCCGAAGTTAGTCCGAAAGAATTTTTTGCAACATACGACAAACCACATAATTTGTCTCTTGTTGCTTCGTTTGATATTACCAACAGAATCAATATCTCGGCAAATTGGGTTTATGTCTCAGGCGCACCACGCACCATGCCGACAGGAAAATTTATTTTCGACAACAACATTTGTCCAATTTACACCGAAAGAAACTCAATCCGATTGCCCGATTATCACCGAATGGATTTATCTCTCACTATTGACGGCAAAAAAGTTAAACCCGATGGAACACCAAAACGATTCATCGGCAGTTGGAATTTTTCGATTTATAATCTTTACGACCGCCATAATGCGTATTCCATCGAGTTTAATCAAGATTCAGAAAATCCCAATATCACAAAAGCAGAAAAGTTTTATCTTTTTTCTATTTTCCCATCAATAACTTACAATTTTAAATTTTAATTTTTTATGAAAACCGTCATTTTTAACGTTTTGATTTTTTTTGCGTTTACAATTTTTACGTTTTGCACCGAACCTTACGACATCGATTTGCCCGAAACTGAAAGCAACCGTTTAATAGTCGAAGGAAAACTTACCACCGAAAAAACTATTCACAAAGTGATAATCTCGCGTTCTTCGGGATATTTTTATAATCTTCCGCCCAAAATGGAAACAGGAGCAAAAGTGTTTATTACCTGCGGAATCGACACGATTTTTTTACAAGAAAGCGAGAAAGCAGGAATTTATCTCACCGAAAATATCGCAGGAGAAATTGGAAAAACGTACACTCTGCACATCAAAACGGGCAACGAATTTTTCGAAGCAACAACAACAATTCCGAGAACAGAAAAAATTGATTCCATAAGTTTTCGTTACGTTAAATCAGGAATACTCAGAATAGGACAAAGAACCAACAAAGGAATTTACAATATTCTTTTTTACGCACAAGAACTGCCGAGTCCGTCTTATGAATTGCGAGATTTTATTATGTTTGAACTTTATCTCGACAATAAACTCTACACCGACAGTTTAGACGAAAAACAATTCCTCGACGACGGTGCTGTTGATGGAAAATATATTGACAGCATGCGAATTTTTCGACTCGCACAAGACAGTTTGCAAACCGACACCGTTATTGCAAAAGTAAAAATGTATTGCGTTTCGGAAGGATTTTATAATTTTTGGTTGGGTTTTATGTTTGAAACGCGTTTCAAAGGTGGACCTTTCAGTGCAACGCCTTCGAATGCTCCGACTAACATTACAAATAAAACGAATCCGACCAATAACGGTTTAGGATATTTTTGGGCAGCGTCAGTTGATTCAGCGTTTACAAAAATTATCAAAGTCAAACCCGATTCTACTCAAGTGAAATAAATTGTTGAAAACCTGTCAGAGTGCGAAAGCACCTGACAGAATTTATTTTTTCACGTCTCTTTTCCAAAAAACGAAACCATTTTTTTCATACAAAATTTTCAATTCCAAATATTTCTCCGAAATCTCTTTTTTGTGAATATTTTTACTCACAAAATATGCAAGTTTCTCAATATTCCCCGTCAATAAAAATTCTGTACTCTGCGGAATTGACTTTTTTTTCTCAAAATAAAACAAATGTGCAAAACTTTTAAATTTTAACGTTTCGACATAACAATCTTGATTTCTCAACGATTTATAAAACTCAATAGCCGAGTGTTGACTATATTTCTCTATGTTCGAAGTTAAAAAAAGAATTGTTAAAACGGTAAAAACGCCTGTTATGACAAAAATATTCACAAAATTTCTTTTGCGAAGGTAAAAAATTAACCCCAAAATGAGAAATAAACCGATGAGAAACTCAAAACCTAACCATTTTCCATCAGCGGCAAGATTGGCAACCGCAAAATCATCCTTAATCAATTGATTTTCAATAATTTTCTGCTTAAAATTATCTATTTGCGAGACTAAAATCACCGTTATTCCAATGAAAATTCCAATGAAAAGAAGTAAAAAACTTTGTATTTTTCGCCATCTAAACGTTTGATTTTCAATGTAATACAACGAATATGCACCTAAAAATGTCAGGGGAAAATAACAAAGCGAGGAGTAATGAACAATTTTTGTCTGCACAACCGTAAAAAGAATCAAAACCGTCCAAAATAAAATCAACATAAGTCGTTTAAAATCAAGCTGTTGCGAGTTGTCTTTGTCGTTTTTTTGAAAAGAATTTAACGCAAAAATCGAAGCAGGAAAAACCCCGACCAACAAAACCACAAAATGATAAAGCAGAAAACCTTTGTGTCCCGCATCGTGAGTCTGAAATAAACGAATTTGATAGACAAAAAAATCAACAACAATATCAAAATTGCCGTTTAAAATTTCAATGATAAACCAACTTCCGCCTGTGAGGGCAAGCACGAGAGAGAATATTAAAAAGTTTAATATCGAAATTTTTACTCGAAACTTCTTGAAAATCAAGAAGATAAAAATTACTAAACCAAAAATCAACAACGCAACAGGTCCTTTTGTCAAGATTGCGAGTCCGATGAAAAATGCGGAAAGAGAAATATTTTTGTTCTTCGAATCAAACGAAAATGCTGCGAAAAAATATATGCCGAGAAAAATAAACAAATTAAAAAACGGGTCAATAATTCCTGATTTGAAGTAAAAATGCGGTAATATTGAACCGAGATAGGTTAAAACCCAAAAAATCCCAAATTTTTCGTTGAAAAATCGCTTTCCGATGCGAAAGATAACTATTGAAGTTAAAATTCCGCAAATGGCGTTGGGAAAACGTGCAGCGAACTCGTTTATTCCAAAAATTTTCATTGATAAAACCTGAAACCAAATAAATAACGGCGGCTTCTCCCAAAAAGGTAAAAAATTTATTTGTACGGTTAAAAAGTTGTTGCTTTCTATCATCTCGCGTGCCGATTCTGCGAAGTTTATCTCGTCCCAATCGAAAAGATGCGAACCCCAAAGAAAAGGAATAAATAAAACAGCTGAAATTATGAAAATTAAAATTTCTTTTTGCTTCATAAAAAAAGTTTTAACGCACAAAAATAAATATTTTTCACACAAAAATAAAATTTCTTTTCATTTTTTCAAAAAGATAACAAAATTGCGTTCACTTCCTTATGCAATTCTGGCAAATGATTTACAATAATACTCCAAATCAATGCATCATCAATATTGTCGTATGCGTGAATAATTTTATTCCGCAAATTAACAATTTGCCGTGCATTGCTAATAACAATTGTTTCATCAATTTTCAAAATTCGATTAATTGCTTCACCTATAATTTCCAATTCTCTTTCCACAGAACGACGCAAAGATTTATTTGTCAAATAATTGCGAAAGATTCGCGGACTACCAACATAATCATTGATAGAATCTATCGAGGTTAAAATGTCAAGAAGATATTTTTTTTACGTCTTTTGTCATAAATTAAAGTTTTTGTCTTTTTCATTTCTTCTATAAAATACGGATTTTGCAAAGTCTTTTCTACAACAACATCTACTTTGCGATTTAACAGAATGCAGACAAAGAATCCTCAAGACTAAAATAATTGTTTGCATAATCGCATAAACGCATACGACCAAAAGCAACTAAAAAATCTATATCGCTATTTGCACTAAATTTTTCAGTGCAAACAGAACCAAAAACATATAACGCAATTACTTTGTGAGACAAGCAAATTTTTTTCACAGAATCTAAATGTTTAACAAGCAAAATATTCATACAATTTTTTTTGAGAAAAAGTAAAATTTTTGTTTTATTTACATTTTCAATAAAATATTGATTCGACAAATATTTTTCACAAACTAAATCAACTTTTCTTTGAAGTGAATTTTCTAATTCTTGTTTAAAATTATCGAAATTATCAGAGTAATCAACAAATTTTATTTTCGAAAACTGATATAAAAAATCAATATCACTTTCAGAAGTAAAATTGTTGTTTAGCACAGAACCAAAAACATACAATTTCGAAATTTTATATTTTCGACATATTTTTATAATTTTGGAAATATTATTTTTAATTATCTCTTGCATAAAATTTATTTTTTCAAATTTAGAACTTTTTTCAAGTTGATAATTTTTATTAAATTATTCATATGTTTACGAGCAACAAATTAAGAAAATCAACAGAAAAATACTTGTTAAAAATTTTTGATACTCATAAAAAATATTAATAAGTTACAAAGATATAAATAATTTCAGTTTTTATCAAAAATTTTTATCAAAAATTTAATTTTTTCGAGAAAAATAGTTATTTTTGTGCCAAATCAAAAAATATAGAAGACAATTTTATTTTACAATTTTATTTTATTTTTATGAAAATCACCGAAGAACAATTAAAAAAACGCATATTAATATTAAAAAATGTGAGTATTTTCTCGCACACAAGCGAGAAGATTTTATCTCATTTAGCCGAGTTGATGACGGTCTTGACCGTCTCGGAGGGAGAACCAATTTTCGAAAAAGGCGATGACGGCAACTCAATGTTTGTCATAACAAAAGGCTGCGTAGAGATTCACGATGGCAATTACGTTTTTACGGTTTTGAAACGAGAAGATTTTTTCGGCGAATATTCCCTCGTTGAGGAGAAACCGCGAAGTGCTACCGCAACTGCCGTTGTGAAGACTAAACTTTTGCGTTTAGACCAGAAAGTTTTTTACCCTGTTGTGGAAAAACATCCGAATATGTTGTGGGAAATTTTGCGTTCAATAATTCACCGTTTACACGACAAGGATTTACTCGAAGAGGAACTTTCGCGGAAAAACGCAGAAATTATGCAGCAAAAAGAGGAAATCGAGTCGCAAAGAGACGAAATTGAAACGCAAAGAGACGAAATTGAAACGCAAAGAGACGAAGTTATAAAGCAAAGAGACACAATTTTGCTTCAAAAAAAAGAAATGACCGACAGCATTCGTTACGCAGGACGCATTCAAACCGCAATGTTACCGCCAAAACATCTGATAAAAAAACATTTGCCGCAGTATTTCGTTTTTTATCAACCTTGCGACATCGTTAGCGGCGATTTTTATTGGGTGACACATTTTCAAAATAAAACGATTTTCGCAGCTGCCGACTGCACAGGTCACGGAGTGCCCGGAGCGTTCATGTCAATGTTGGGAATTACGTTGTTAAATCAAATTGTTCACAAAAATCAAATACAAAATGCCGCAGAGATTCTCAATTTGCTTCGTCAAGAATTAATCAATGCGTTAAATCAAGATGGAAGTGTTGAGGAAACTCAAGACGGAATCGATATTGCGTTGTGTTTGTTTGAAAGTCATCAGGAAAATTTCGAACATTTAACTATTCAATACGCAGGGGCAAATTGCCCGTTGTATTTAGTGCGAAATATTAATCACACACCTTTTTTGTACGAGATTAAACCCGACAAAATGCCTGCAGGAATTTCGTTTAGTGAGTTAAAACCCTTCACGAATCACACTCTTGAGGTGCGAAACGGCGACACAATTTATTTATTCTCTGACGGATACGCTCATCAATTCGGCGGAGAACACAACAAAAAATTCTTAACACAAAATTTTAAACAACTTTTAATGGACATTTCGGTTCACAACATGGACAGACAAAAAAATTTACTCGAAAGTACAATTACTCGGTGGATGGGAAAAAATCATTCGCAATTAGACGACATCTTAGTGATGGGCGTTAAAGTTTAAAATTTTATTCGCACTTCAATTTTGAAATCAGACTTAATATTTCCGTTTATTTCGGACAAAGTACCTTCACTAATTACTTTTCTGTCGGTATAATAAAACATCGAATAGCGAATCCATAAGTCAAAAAACGAAAACGGCGTATATTGAAACATCAAATAAGTGCGAAAACCTTTTCCATAATGTGCAGGTGTGGTAAAAGAATACAAAATATCACTTTCATACGCATAAATTCTTGTGTTATACGTTGCTTCAAAGACGGAATATCGAAAATTAATTGCAAATTTTTGATTCTCTGCAATGAAAGCAACATCTTGATACAACAAAAAACCATTTTCTGCAGTAAAATTTGATTTTTGATATTGAGAAATCTCTAAGCGAGAGGTAAATTTCCAAATTTTATTCTTTGTGAACGCAATTTGATAGCGAAAATTCTTTCGATTCACCTCAGAAGGAACTTTTATTCGCAACGAATCAATAGTTTCGTTCTCAAATTTAACTTTTTGCTTCCATTGAACTTCCATATTTAACCGCCGCGTTGGTTGAAACGACAAAGAAGTCAGATAATCGAAGCCCGAAGAAGGAGAATAATTTTGAAAACGCAACCACTCAAAGCGATAAGTATCAAAATAAGCTGAAAATTTGAAATTTTTATACGGCAAAATTTCTGTTCCGAGATAAATTCCGTTTTCATTTGCGTTTTTCGAGTTTTCTTTAAACGCATTTCCATAAAGTGCTAGATATTTTTTATCAAAATAGCGATGTAAAATCGAAAAAGAGACTTGCGGAGCAGGATTTAACAACACTCCATTCAAAAACGCAGGATTTTTCCCTTTGTCAATAGCCGCTTCACCGAAAAATATGATATTTTTCAACATCGCCTGATAGTCAATACTCGCATTCCAACCATTATTTCCCTGAAAATCAAATTGAGAATACGGAGCAACATCTTTTTTTAGACTCGAACCAAATTGATAATGCAACGCAGAGAAACCAAGATTAAATTTTTCACCGCGATAATTGAGATTTCCGCCCGCAATTTCCTCATCAATAGCATCTTTTGTCTCTAGTTCTTTGGGCAAAGTATGCCAACCTGTGTTTTCAAACGATGAAAATTCCTTGATTTCGTTTTCTAAACTGTCGTAAAGCGAAATGTTACCGTCAATTTTCTTTTTTGAAAAAAATATTGTTGCCTTAAATTTCTGAAAAGTCAATGTTGTCGCAACGCCTCGCATAAATTTATTTTCGTCAGTTGAGGAATATTTAGTGATAATTTGTTCATTTCGTTTAATATTCAAAACCATCGAAGACTTTCCGCCCGACATCGCAGGGTAGAGAATTAAACCTTGCCCGATTTGTGCCTCAAAATCGCCGAGAGAAAGCGTTTTGAGATAATAAAAATCATTAATTTGAAAATAAGCAGAGTAAAAATCGAAGCCATTTTTTTGTGTTCCTGTAAAAAATTCCTCACCAGCATCTTTTTCTGCAGTTATTCCTGCTCGAATAAAATTTTTATTTCGATATTCCCATCGAAAATAATGTCGATATTGGTCGCCGAGATAAAAATTATTGGGTTTTTCGTTGCGAATCGAATCTAAAACTTCAGAAAAACCTTTTTCCCGTTCAATATTGAAAATTGTTTTCCATAAAATTGTGTGATTTCCTCTCGTAAATAAATTTTTTGCAGACGGAAACTTCATTTCTGTTTGCGTTTTGACAGAAACAAACGGTAAAAGTTTCTGAATATCGGTAATAGTTAGTCCTTCGACGAGTTGCAATTCGTAAAGAGTGAGAAAATCTCCATTTTCTGTGCGATAATTTAGAATATTTTCGACTTGCAATTCGTTTAAAAACCTGATTCTTGCGAGTTGCTCACGCGAGGCAAGGTTTAAATTTAACGGATTTTGCAAATAATCACTCAATTCATCGAAAAGTTGTGTATAATCAACTTCCGATTCGCTGTTAGTCGAAAGGTCTTCAATGATATTTTCGATTCCATTCGAGACATTTGTCTCATTTTGAGCGAAGGAAAAGCAAAAAATTTCACAAAAAAACAGAAAGAGAACGATTTTTTTCATTTTTCGAGATTTAATTTTTCACAAAAATATAAATAAATTCGAAATTTTGAAAAAAAAATTCTTCGAAAGAGAATTTTTTTTTATTTTTGCCCCAAAATTTTTCTAAACAAAAAAACAAAATGAAAATTGCTTTTCAAATAATTGTTATTGGAATATTTTTTTCGTTATTTTCCTGTTCTCGTTTGTCAGAAACCGAGAAAAAAATGGTTGGCGTTTGGCGTTTGACCGATTATGCGGACAATTTGCAGCGTGATGATACGACAAAAGCCGCTTACCTCAAGGAAATTGAAGGAATGAAACAAATGAAGTTGGTTCTCAACGATGATTATTCGTATGTGCGAAGTTTGGGTTTGCAAACCGAAATCGGCGAGTGGAAAACCTCGCAGGACGGCAAATTTTTTATCACAAAACCAACAACACAAAATGCTCCCGCAATGAGTATCGGAATTGAGAGTGTTACCGAAAAAGTTCTTACTTTTCGAATTGTCGAGGGACAAGCAATAACAAGAATGGTTTTTCAAAAACAGTAAAACAAAATTTTCAAAAAATCTCAAGAAATATTCTTGAGATTTTTTATCATCTGCACGAAACTATTTTTACTAAATCGTCAAATTCGGCAGTTTGAAAAATTATTTTTCAATATTTCTCCATAAAATTTCTCATTCGAAATTTTCACAAAAATACGAAAATTTTTTTGAAACATTTGAAAAAAAATTTCCTTCTATCTTGTGAGATGGAAGGAATATTTTTATGAAAAATTTCGTTAAACGAAAAATTAAAATTTAAAATGAGCAAATGCTTTGTTTGCTTCAGCCATTTTGTGTGTGTCTTCTTTTTTCTTGAACGCACCACCTTCTTCGGCGTAAGCAGCTAAGATTTCTGCGGCTAATTTGTCGGACATTGGTTTTCCACCGCGTTTCTTCGCATAGAGAATAATGTTTTTCATACTAATTGCGATCTTGCGTACTGGACCAACTTCGATGGGTACCTGAAACGTTGCCCCACCAATTCGGCGACTCTTCACTTCAACAGAAGGCGCAACATTCTCCATTGCCTTTTTCCATATCTCTATGGAAGTCTTTTCGGCAGGAATTTTATCAATTTTCTCAGCGCGAGACTTTACCAGGTCAAGTGCATCGTAAAAAATACGATACGCAACACTCTTTTTTCCTTGACGCATCAAATGATTCACAAATAACGAAACATGAACATCGTTATATTTGGGGTCTGGAAGAACAGTGCGTTTTTTGGGTTTCGATTTTCTCATATACTTTTAAGAGGCAAAAAAGTTTTCAACTTATTTTTTCTTTCCCTTTGCTGGAGCAGCTGCTGCACCTTTCGCACCTTTTGCATCTGCACCTTTCTTTGCCTTAGGACGTTTCGAACCATACTTGGAACGACGTTGGTTGCGACCATCAACACCTGCGGTGTCTAAGGTTCCGCGAACAATGTGATAACGAACTCCGGGTAAATCTTTCACACGACCACCACGAACCATTACGACAGAGTGTTCTTGCAAATTATGTCCTTCACCAGGAATGTAAACGTTCACCTCTTTTTGATTCGTCATACGAACACGAGCAACCTTTCGCATCGCTGAATTCGGCTTCTTAGGAGTAGTTGTATAAACACGAACACAAATACCACGACGTTGAGGACACGAATCTAAAGCAGGAGCCTTACTCTTGGTGACCAATTTCTTTCGTCCTTTGCGTATCAACTGTTGGATTGTTGGCATATAAATCCTTGATATTTAACAAGTTCTATTATAAAAAATCTCAAAAAATTTTTATTTTTTTCAAAGTGCAAAGATAAAAATCTTTTTTTAATTATACAAATTTTTTCTCAATTTTTTTTTTTTAATATTTTTTTTTCACAAAAAAATTGACATAATTCATTGATTTTCAAACACTTAATTTTTAAAAAATTTTTCACAAAAATTTTTTTTTATTTTTCGCAAAAAAATTATAAAAATTATAAAAGTTTTTTTATATTTGCGTTTGTGTTTGTAAAAGTTTTTTTAAAATGAAAAAAGAAATTAAAATTTTTGTTGTCGAAGATGATTATATTTTTGTGAACATTCTTTGTAATTTTATCGACAAAATAGCAAAGAAACTTGCCGAAGAGGACATAAAAATCACATACAACAATTATTATAGCAGCAAAGAAGCCGCTTTCGAATTGCGGAAAAACCCCGACATCCTGCTGTTGGACTATTATATAATGAACGATGAACACGAACCTGATACGGCACAGTCGATTTTGAAAACTATCGAAAAAGACCACGCAGATTTAGACGTAATCATTGTTTCAGGAATCGAAGATTTATCATTAATAAATCTTTTGAAAAAACAAGGAATTACCGAATATATCGGTAAATCGCCGCATGATTTAATGAAATTGGAAAATCTGTTGACAAAAATCATCAGGAAAAAAACTCAAACCTAAAATCCGCATTTTATGGGAGAAATTTTTAGTAAAATTTATTACGGAAATACCGTTTTGCAATGGTGTATTGCGGCAGGAATTATCATTGGGGCTTTTGTGGCGGGAAAAATTTTGTATTGGTTGACGGGAAAAACTATTCGGCGTCTCACGGCAAAGACTAAAACTCGAATTGACGACATTATTATTGATATGGTCGAAGAACCAGCGGTTTTTGCCGTTGTTGTTTTTGGAATTTGGTACGCAGTAAGTACGCTGCAAATGCCCGAATCTACGCATCTTTTTGTGAAAAAAGTCTTTTATGCGTTGATAGTTTTCAATGTTACGTGGTTTATCACTCGAATTTTCGATGCGTTAATTGAGGAATATTTAGTCCCTGCCGTTAAAAAATCTGACGGAAATCTTGACGACCAAATTTTGCCCGTAGTTCGAAAAGGAGTAAAAATCGCTTTGTGGATTATTGCGTTAATTGTCGCTCTTGACAATGCGGGTTATGATGTTGTTGCCGTTTTGACAGGACTCGGAATCGGCGGACTCGCACTCGCACTCGCCGCCCAAGACACTGTTTCCAATCTCTTCGGCGGGGTAACTATTTTTGTTGACAAACCATTTATGGTCGGAGACAAGGTTATCTCAAACGGATACGAAGGCACAGTTGAAGAAATCGGAATACGAACAACGAAAATTCGTATTTACTCAGGACGTTTAGTGATTATTCCGAACTCAGGAATCATCAATAAACCCATTGAAAACATTAGCAGCGAAGCCTCGCGAAGAAATGTTATCTCGCTTCCGCTTCCTTTTGAAACGGATATTTCGCAAGTTGAACTCGCCATTGAAATTTTGAAAAATGTTGTGAAAAATAACTCGCACCTTGAGGAAAAATGCGTTGCAACTCTCGACAATTTCGGACCATTTTCTCTCAATTTATTGTTTACATATTTTATTCGCAAAGAATTTGATGTCTTTGAGACGCGAAATGAAGTCAACCTTGAGATTCTCAAACGGTTTAAACAACAAAACTTGAAACTTGCGCTGCCAGCACAAACCATTTACACTAATGAAATTTGATTTATGCCACAGAAAAATTTAAAACAACTCACCGAAAATTTATATTCAACAGATATTGCTGTTGTTTTAGAAACGTTAAAACAAATTCGAGAGCAAGGAGATGTTGAAATTTTGAAACCCGTGATGGATTTGTACAACGCAAACCCAACAGATGAAATACGAAATGCAATTTTACAAATGCTTTCTGACTTAAAAAAGAATTCGGCAGTCCCAATTTTAATGGAATTAATCCACAAACAAACAGAAAAAGCAAAATTAAAAGAATTATTGATAGTTTGTTGGATGTCAAATCTCAATTA
Source organism: Rikenella microfusus (assembly GCA_020719385.1). Classification (GTDB taxonomy): domain Bacteria; phylum Bacteroidota; class Bacteroidia; order Bacteroidales; family DYQK01; genus DYQK01. The sequence goes on from DYQK01000006.1 coordinate 18,756, forward strand.
TCAGAAATATCTCGCAGATTTTATCGATATTTTTATTGATTCAGATTTTAATGAAGCTTTCGAAGCATTTACGGTCATTGAAAATATGTTACCGCCGTATGATAAATTAGAAATTAAACATCAAATTTCTAAATTAACAACTTATTCAACTCTTGTCTCGCAAGACAAAAGAAAACTTTTGAATTCTCTGTTGGATATTTTGAAAAGCCGTTAAATTCTAAAATCGAGAAATAATGAGAAAAAAAAATAATCTTCCACCCTCTTTACCAATAAAGTATCGAGCAAGTAGGAAAAAACGAGAAAAAGTTGCCATATTTTGGAATAAATTTTACGAAAAACGAAAAAAATTATTGAGTCGTTTAGCGTATGAGTAAAATTGTTCCGATTTCCTTAACGGAGTTTCTTCTTTTGCTTGAAGAGGCAAGGAATAGTCATTGGGCAGAAAAAGAACCAATGCCGATTTGTTTCGAACAAAACAAAGGAATAATTGAATCATGTTTAAAAACGCCTTTTCAAACTGCTTTTGGAAAATCAATTTATAAAACCTTTATTGAAAAATCAGCAATTTTGTTTTATTTGTTGATTAAAAATCATCCTTTATAAGATGGAAATAAACGAATGGCAGTAATTTCATTAATGTATTTTTGTGAATTGAATGAGAAAAATTTGGAAATTGATGATGAAACTCTTTATGAATTGGCTTTATTTGTGGCAAAATCTGATTCGCAGAAAAAAGATTTTACTTTACAAGCAATAAAACTTTTTTTGAAGGAATATTTGAGGTGACAGAAAACATCTTAAAAGGGCAAAATGGAGAATATTTTTATTTTCCTGACGAAGTTTTTACCTCGAAAAGTGGTTTCTCAACCATTTTTTTGGGCAAAAGAATCGTTGATAAAAAACCTGTCATCATAAAAAAGTTTAAAACCGTTTACAAAAATGACGAAACTGAATTTTTACGTTTTTCCAACGAAGCAAAATTTCAATTTCAAAACCCAAATTTAGTTACGGCAATTGATTTTTTCTCTCAAAATAACGATTTTTTCTTGATTCGACCTTATATTGAAGGAATTGATTTAAAAAATCTCATCAAAACTCAACGACTCTCGTTGGGCTTTGCTGTGAAATGCGGAATAAAAATTTGCGAAACACTCGAAGAATTGCACAGAAATAATCTCGTTCATTGCGATTTGAAACCCGCGAACATTATTATTGAACATTTTGAAAATCAAAATTTTGAAATTAAAATTATTGACTTCGGACTAACAAAGAAAATTGCCGAAGAAGTTTCGAAATTGCCTTTTTCGTTGATTTATTCCTCGCCCGAACAAGTTTTGCGACAATATTCACTGCTCAACGAAACATCAGATATATATAGTATCGCAATGATTTTGTTTGAGATATTAACTCGAAAACCGCCGTTTTTTCACCGAAATCCTGAAATTTTAATGAATTTGCAAATTGCTTATCCGTTAAAATATCACTCGAAAATTCCTAAAAATTTATTTGAAATTCTCTCGAAAGCAGCAGCGAAATATCGATTTTTGTTGCCGCCGAATCGATTTTCGAAAAAAGAATTGCAAGAAAAACTTAAACTCGGACAAACACTGCGTTTTCAAAATGTTCAAGAATTTTCGCAAAATTTAAAACTATTTTTACAGGAAAATAACAAAAATTTAACTTTTTTCAGAAAATTAAACAATTTTTTTAAAAATTGTCGTGCCAACTTTTGTCTTTTTTGTACTCAATTCCTTGAAAAACCGCCGATTTTATATTGATTCGAAAACTATAACTTCGCAACGTGCCAAACGGAATCACCGTAAAATTCATTTCCCAACAATGCAAATCGCGATAAACACTTATTGAAGTCGAAGTTAAATCTTTTGCGTCAAAATCGTAGCCCGATGAAAACGAAATTCTCCAATTTTGCGTCAAACTTAAATTGCCCGAAAAACGCAAATTTTGTGTTACCTCACTTTTAAAATCTTGATTCTCAACAACAAATTGAGTATTTGAGTACGAAATTGAGTAGTCAAAACTCAAACTCCAAGGAACATTAAACGCAATATAGCCTTGCGGAGCAGGTTTTTTTTCGTTTTTCTTTTCCTGCGAAAAAAGTTTTGTGTTATCAACAGAAAAACCGCCGCTGATATACGCATTTGTTAGTCGAAACCATTTTTTCGATTTTTCATACTCAAAAGTGTTGATTTTCAAGCCGTTATGATTTACCGCATACGGTTCAAAAGACGCATTAAACGAAAGATTCACCCAATTAAAAAGCACCGTATTTCCCGTAACCGAGAGCGGTGACCAACGCAACGAATCAGCAGCCAAATTATAAGACGTACTAAAATTAAGATTATCAAAAATTTTGATTTTTTTGTAACCCTCGACCGTGTCAGATTTACTTTTCACTTTCATTTCGAAATTATTTCCGAGCGAGAAACCAATACTTCCCATTTTCCCCTGCGGCGGCATCCCAAAAATTCCGTTGCTGTAAATTCCATATCTATTTCCTTGCGGGTCAAGTTTGTAATTTCCCCATTGAGACTCACCGAAATCGGGTGCATAATTAAACGAAATCGAAGGATTCATTACATGCCGCAGTTTAACTTTTCCTTTGAAAAACTGCATCATTCCGTATAAAGTTGTACCAAAAGGCATTGAGAAACCAAAATCAAAATTATGTCTCAAGCCCGAAATGGTGTCAGTAATAACGTAAGACGGCAAAGTATCTGTCGGAATAAACAATTTTTTCTCGATATACGAAGGATAAATTCGTCCTCGCCACGAAAAAGACGGATTAACATTGAGATATTTTAACATTTTAAACGAAAAACCTATCGGAATTTGATACGCAAAACCATATTTCATCTCGTCAAGAGATTTTTGTGTAAAAAGTGTTGAGTCACCCGTTTCTAACGTATTTCTGAATTGCGAGGAAAAACTTACATTAATTTTTTCATACCATTTCATTTTTCCGACTCGATTATTTCTCTCAAACGGCGAAATTCTACTCATATTAAAATTCATATCGGGCAGCGTTAGCGAAACAGATTTTTGCGTAATATTTTGTATCGAATAAAGATTTGAAGAGAAGTTAAACGGCGTTCCTGCCCAAACTTTGTTATACGCAATACTCGAAGAAGCCGTATTATTCGTATAATCGCGAATGTTAGTCGCATTATATTGTCGATAATTGCTTGTCCCAAAATCGAGACTTGCACTGAGATTAGAATTGGGAATTGCCTTTTGGTCGAGAGAAAAACCACCTTTGACCCAAAAAGACGTAGATTCTGCGAAATCGGGCAAACCTTCCTCACTGACAACATTTTCTGTATATTTAATATTAATGTTACCGCTATATTTGTAACGTTTTTTGAAATTCGAAGCAAATGTTGCTCCCCAACTGCCGTAAGTAAACATTTCGCCCAAAAAAGTGAGGTCAATATAGTCGTTAAGTGCGAGATAATACCCAAAATTTCGGAGATAAAAACCTTTTCTGTCTTCTTCGCCGTAAGTAGGAATCAAAATTCCTGACGTATTTTTTTTATTGTTGGGAAAATATCCGAAAGGTAACCCCAAAGCATAGACAGGCACGTCGCACAAAACAAAATACAAAGGTCCCGAGATAATTCTTTTTCCAGGGATAATTTTTGCTTTTGTGAGTTTAACGTAAAAATGTGGATGGTCTAAATTGCAAGTTGTATATTTTGCATCTTGAACGTAAACGGTTTTGTCGGGGTAGAGTTTAGTTTTGTCGCTGTGAACGAATCCGCCTGATTGTTCGGTTATTGCTGTATTGACCATTCCTTTGCGAGTTTTGTAATTGTATTTGAGAGTTTTTGCCTCAAAAACGTCTCCTCCGTCTTTGAAAACGGGCAAACCTTTCGGTTTACCTGCACTGTCGAGACTTCCTTGTGCGGTGAGCGTGTTGTTGCCCATATCGATTTCGATTTGGTCGGCTTTTAGTTCTTTGCCTTCCGTGTTGATTTGTCCTTTGCCGTAGAGAAATATTTTTTTCTCTTTGATAGAAAACATCATTGAGTCGTCAGCGAAGTAAGTGATGGGATTTTTTATCTCGTCAGCAGATTTTTTTTTCAAAACTACGGAGTCAACTTTTGTTTTAGACAAGGAATCAGTTTTCACCGATAGCGAGTCTGTTTTTTGTTGAGCGAGACTTGTCTCAAAAAAAAGAAAAAATATTATGAAAAAGAGAAAATATATTGATTTCACAAAATTACAAATTAAAAACTTTGCAAAATTAATTCTTTTTTTGAGATTTTTTTATTTTCAAATAAATTTATAAATTTTTTTCGAGAAAAATATTTATCTTTGCAAAAATTTAATTTTTTTTCACCAATGAAATTAATAAAAATTTTTCTTCCTATTTGTTTTATCTTTTTGTTGATATTAAGTGCTTGCTCGGCAAAGAAAAACACTTTCACAAGCCGTGCTTATCACAATTTGACTGCCTATTACAACGTACATTTTAACGGTCAAGAGAGTTTTAAAGAGGGTTTACAAAAAATCGACGAGGCACATCGAGATAATTTTACCATCGTTTTGCCCGTTTTTGTCTATAATAATGAAAATTCGGTCAAAGCAGGTGCCGCCGAGATGGACAAATGTATCGCAAAATCGGCAAAATTGATAAAACAACACTCAATTACCGCAAGACCCAAGAGAAAACCACAAGAAACTGACAATCCTTACAAGGCAAAAAGTCAGAAAGAGTTTTATGAAAAACCCGATTATTGCAATTATGTCGATGACGCATATATGTTGATGGGCAAAGGGCATTTTTATAAATATGATTTTGAGGCGGCAATTAAAACTTTTGAGGTAGTTACTGAAAAATTTGCGAAATATGATGTGAAATATGAGGCACTTCTTTGGTTGTCTCGATGTTATTTGCAAATAAAAAAGTTTAATGACACAAAAAGAATTCTTGATGTCATCTCAACAGATAAAAAATGTCCTAAGTTTTTGGAAAAAGACATTCTTCTCACTTATGCAGATTTTTATTTGCGTCAACAAAAATATGATGACGGGTTAACATTTTTGGAGAAAGTGATTCTTTTGGAAAAGAAAAAGAATTTAAAGGCTCGTTACAAGTTTATTGCGGCACAAATTTATCAACGAAACGATAATTGTTACAAAGCTTCGCTTTTGTATTCGGAAGTAATAAAGATTAATCCGCAATATGATTTGGTTTTCAACTCTCAAATTAACCGTGCGGCGTGTTTTACGAGCGGCGATGCGTCAAAACTTCGCAAAGAACTCGAAAAAATGTTAAAAGATGACAAAAATTTCGATTATCAAGACCAAATTTATTTTGCTCTCGCCAAACTCGCAGAACGAGATAATGACAAAAAAAGTGCAGAGGAATATTATAAACTTTCTGCGAAAACTTCGATTTCGAATCCTTCGCAAAAAGCAATGTCTTTTTTGGCATTAGCAGATATTTATTTTTCGCGTCCCGAATATCTCTTGGCTCAAGCATATTATGACAGCACGATGACTTCTTTAGACCGAAATTATCCCGATTATGACAAAATTGCGTTAAAAACGAGAAATTTATCTGATTTAGTGAACAATTTAAACGAAGTTCAACGTCAAGATAGTTTGCAACGAGTCGCAAAAATGTCTGAAAAAGAGAGAAATGAGTTTATTGATGACTTAATTCAGAAGGTAAAAGAAGAAGAACAGACGCAAAAAAAAGAAAATCAATTGACAAATCAGGAAAATCGACAGAATCAACAGCAAAGCGGCGGGAAATGGTATTTCTATAATCCGACAGCGATGGGTTTGGGGAAAACAGAATTTTTGAAAAGATGGGGAAATCGCCGTTTAGAAGATAATTGGAGACGAAAAAATAAGGCTTCAGTTCAAAACGATGACGAGAAGACAGATAATTCCGCAGACAGCACCGAGACGTTGAAAAAGAAATTGAGTAATAAAAAACGAGAATATTATCTCGTAGACCTGCCTCTGAGTGAGGAAAAAGTTCAGAAATCGGATGAAAAAATTGCAGAATCGATGTTCAATGTTGGAGTGATTTACGCAAAAAAAATGAACGACAAGAACGAAGCTATCAAAGCTTTTGAAGCGTTTATTTCTCGTTTCCCAACACATAAACATTCGTTAGAAGCGAATTATCAACTTTATGAACTTTACAAAAGTCAAGATAATGCCGCAAAAGCAGATGAATATAAAAATAAAATTATTCAACAATTTCCGAATAGTCATTATGCGAAGTTGCTGGGAAATCCAGAATATTTATCGCAAATAAAAGAGAAAGAACGCAAAGCAACGCAACTTTACGACCAAGCGTACTCGGAATTTGTGAAAAAAAATTATCCCTCCGTTGTGCTTTTGTGCAGCAACGCGGAGACTCAATATCCCGACAATCTTTTGATGGAAAAATTTCTGTTTATCAAAGCCCTGTCCAACGGAGAATTGGGCAAGACAGATTCTTTAACATTTCAACTCGAAAGATTAATTGCGAAATTTCCGAATAGTGAAGTTAAACCGCAAGCGGAAGGAATTTTGAAAACGTTAAAAAGTGGAAAATTAAACCCCAATTTTTACTCTTTTGACGAAAAACAGCCACATTTGTACGTAATTATTCTCTCGAAAAATACCGATATTAATCGAGTGATGTTTAATTTGACAAATCATAATTTGGATTTTTTTGCTTCGAAAAATTTTCAAACAGACAGCATTGCGTTCAATGAACAAAAAATTCTACTCGCATACAAACCTTTCAATAACAAAACCGAAGCGATGGAATTTTATCGTTCCGTGATAGTGAATCAGGTACACAAAGATTTTAAACCCAACGAATATCGCCATTTTGTCATTTCTGTTTCGAATCAAAAATTATTTCTCGAAAGCAAAGACATCGACAAATATGACGATTTTTTTAAACAAAATTACAGCAAATAAACATTTTTGTTCTTCAATTAGGTGAAAATTTTGTCTTGAAGTTTCATAAAATTTTGAGACAAAATTTTTTCTGTCGAAAAAAGAATTTATTTTTTGAAAATTAAAAAATAATTTGTATTTTTGAAAAATTAAAATTCTCGAAAAAATGAAGCGAAAAATAATTTTTTTATTGCTTTTTTTCAATATTTTCAAAATCTATTCGCAAGAATCAGGTTTTTCATTTTTACAATTTTTCTCTGCAAAAGAATATCTCGGACATCCGCAAAATTGGGCAATTATTCAAGATAAACGCGGCATAATGTATCTCGGCACAAGCACAGGAATCACCGAGTTTGACGGAACTTTTTTTCGAAATATTTCAATAACAAATAATTCTGTCGTGAGAAGTTTTGCGATGGACTCGGCGGGAAGGATTTATGTCGGTGCTTTTGACGAGTTTGGTTATCTCAAGCCCAATAAATTCGGCGAAATGCAGTATTTTTCCATCAGTGCGAATCTCGATTCTACGTTGAAAAATTTTGCAGATATTTGGAAAATCAAAATTATCAATGACAAAATTTATTTTTGTGCGAGAAAAATTTTATTTCGTTATTCTATTGAAAAGCAAAAAATCGAAAAATTTTGGAAACCCGAAAATTATTTTCAACTTATCGAAGAGGTTGATAATCAATTGTTTGTGGGCGAAAAAAACAAAGGTTTATTTATTTTGAAAAACGATTCTCTTTTTTTGATAAAAAATTCGCAGCAATTATCTCTCAATAATCTAAATTCCATTTGCAAATTTGGTGAAAAAAAGATTCTTTTAAATTATTCGAAAAAAAATTTGTATTCTTATGATGTTGAAAATCAAGCGTTTAAATTGTTAAAAAATTCGGTTTTCAAATATTGGGTAAAAAATCATATTTATCAAATAAATTTGTTGGAAAATAAAAATCTCGTTTTTTCAACAACATTGAAAGGTGCCGCCGAGATGGACTCAAATTTTAATTTGGTTCGTTATATAAATAAACAGAATGGTCTTGCGAATGAAAAAATTTGGAGTGCGTATAATGTTGAAAATCAACCGCTTTGGCTCGGAACAGATAATGGTTTCGCAAAAGTTGAGACGCATTCTCCTTGGTCGTATTTTCCCGAATCTCTCGGAATTTCAGGCACCGTTTATGACGTTTTGCGTTACAACGGCGTTCTTTATGTTGCCACCTCGCAGGGCGTTTTTTATCTCGCAAAACAGAATAAACGCAATCTCAAAAATTTTCATCCTGCGGGACAATTCAAGCAAATTCAAGGACTTACGTCTCAGGCGTGGAGTCTTTGCGAGATGAAAATTTACCCAAATAATGACACTTCAAAAAAAGCAAAAACGAAATTATTAGTCGCAACGACAACGGGAATTTATGAAATTCAGAAGTTTAGAGTGAAAAAAATTATCGAAAATCAGACTTCGTATTTTTTGCAAACTTCAAAACTTTATCCGAATCGGGTTTTTGCAGGACTTTCGCAAAGCATTATTTCTCTGAAATTTGAAAAAAATAAATGGAAAATTGAAAAACCATTTTCGCAAATTAAAGATTTAGTTCGAAGTTTTGTTATTGATAATCAAGGAGTTATATTTTTAGGAATGTATTATTCGGGTGTTGCAAAAATCGAAATTCTTTCGAAAAATGTTGACAAAAATGGTTTTCAAATTTTTGATTCGGTGAAATATTCGTATTTTTCAAAAAAAGACGGTTTGCCTTCAGATTTGCAAAATGGAGTAACATTTCTCAATAACAAAATTTATTTTACAACAGAAAAAGGTTTGTATCTCTTTGAAAATCAAAGAATTGTAAGAGATTCGGAATTTTTTACCGATAGTTTTGGAATATTGTACGCAACGCAAGATTCGGAGAAAAATATTTGGGTAATTGGGTACGAGAATGGTTTTTCTAAAATGATTTTACTCGAAAAGCAAAAAAATCAAAAATATAAAATTGTCGAAAAGCCGTTTAAACGAGTAAATTATTCCGCAACTTATGTGGTTTTGCCCGAAAATAACGGCATTGCGTGGTTTGGCAGCACTGACGGATTATTGCGTTTTGATAAAAATGTGAGAAAAAATTATTCTGTGCCTTTTTCGTGTTTGATTCGAAAAATTAATATCGGAAAAGATTCGACCATTTTTTGGGGAACAAATTTTGATTCGTTAAAAAGTCAAGTTGTTGAAAATCAAGTAGATAAAAATGTAAAAATTAAGTTTTCACTCAATTCTGTTGTTTTTGAGTATTCTGCGACTTTTTATGAAGGAGAAATTTTTTATTCGTATTATTTGGAAAACTTTGATAATCAATGGTCTACGTTTTCAAAAGAATCGAAAAGAGAATATACAAATTTGAAAGCGGGGAAATATTCGTTTAAAGTGAAGGCAAAAAATATTTACGGCAACGAGAGTGTTGTTGCGAGTTATGATTTTGAGATTTTGCCGCCTTGGTATCTGACTTTTTGGGCATTTTTTGGATATTTTCTGTTGTTTATTTTTCTGATTTGGGCAGTTGTGCGGCTAAATATGCGGCGTTTAGAAAAAGCAAATTTGCTTTTGGAAAACACCGTGAAGGAACGCACCGCAGAAATTATGCAGCAAAATGAGGAAATTTCTGCACAAAGAGACACTCTTGAGAAGTTAAACACCGAATTGTTCGAAAAAAATACAGAAATTTTGCAGCAAAACGAGGAAATTACGCAGCAAAATGAAGAAATTGCGGCACAGAGAGATAGTTTAGAAGAGTTGAACAAAGAATTAAGTGTTCGAAATGCAGAAATTTCGCAGCAAAACGAGGAAATAGCAGCACAACGCGATAGTTTAGAGTCGTTAAATCTCGAAATGTGTAGTTTAAATTTCGAAGTAATGCAGCAAAATGAGGAGATTACTCAGCAAAAAAATGTTTTAGAAACGTTAAATGCAGAATTAAACATTCGCAATGAAGAAATTGCCGCACAACGCGATGCTTTGAAAGTTTATAACAAAGAAGTTCTCAAGCAAAAAAATCGTTTCGAAGGGTTAAACGCAGAATTAAACATTCGAAACGAAGAAATTCTTGAGCAAAATGATAAAATTGCGGCACAACGCGATGCGTTAGAATTGTTAAACATAGAATTAGGAAGTAAAAATACGGAGATTCAGGAGCAACATCAGGCACTTGAGATGCAAAATCATCAGATTCAGTTTCAAAATGAACAAATAAAAGCAAGTATTCGTTACGCAAACACTATTCAGCAGGCGATGTTACCGCAAGAAAAGTTTTTTAAAACTGCTTTTACCGATTATTTTATTTTATTTCGTCCCAAAGACATTGTTAGCGGTGATTTTTATTGGATGTCTCATTTGGATTCAGATGGTTCGTATTACGAAAAAATATTTCTCGCACTCGTCGATTGTACAGGTCACGGAGTTCCAGGGGCATTCATGTCAATGGTTGGAATTCGACTTTTAAATGAAATTATTAATGAGAAAAAAGTTTATAGTCCGCGTAGAATTCTCGAAAATTTAGATGAATCAATAAAAAAAGTGTTGCAGCAAAACGAAAATGAAAACGAAGACGGAATGGATATTGCTTTGTTATTGATAGAAAATTATTCTTCGCAGGAAAAACGCATCACTTTTTCGGGTGCGAAGCATTCGGCGTGTTATGTTTCGTTTCAAAACAAAGAAAAAAATGGCGAAATTCAGTTGTTGAAAGGCACTCGCAAATCTATCGGCGGGACAAGATTCAAAAATAGTAATTTACTCTTTGAAAATCAAGAAGTTATATTGCAAAAAGGCGATGTGATGTATTTGACTTCCGATGGTTTTATTGACCAGGCAAATTCTGAACGCAAACGTTTCGGCACAAAAGAGTTTTTACAACTTTTAACGAAAAATGCTGCTTTGCCGATGATTTCTCAAAGAGAAACTTTAGAAATTGCGTTAAAAACGCATCAACAAAACGAAGAGCAGCGAGACGATATCACCGTGATAGGAATAAAAATTTAAAATTTCGAAAAAATTGAGTTTTAAATTGAGAAATTTTCTTATCTTTGCACAAAAATTTCACACAAAAAATTTGTTATATCGAAAAAAAGAATTATCTTTGTGTGTTTAGAAATTTATAAAAAATGAAAAATGAAATAAACCCTTACGAAGAGGAAATGCGAAACGTTGTTCATCGTTTTGAAAATATGATGGAAAACAATGTTCGCTCTTATTTTGGCGAGTCGGAATGTGCCGAAGTTATTGATTTTTACCTTCATAACAAAAACTTGCGTTCCGCTTCAAAGGCAACCGAATTCGCAAAAAAAATGTATCCGCACTCAACATTGATTCGGATACGAAAGGTTTATGTTTTGATAAACAAAGGTGAACACAACGAAGCACTTTTTGAGTTAGAAGAAATCGAAAAAAAGGAAAAATCGAATCTCGAAATTCATTTTTTAAAAGGAAATGTTCATCTTTCTTTGGGAAATTTTAACGAAAGTATTCGCGAGTTTAAACAAATTTCAACACAAAATCCTGATGACAAAAGTTATGTACTTTACAGCATTGGACTAGCTTTTTCGCAGAAAAAGAAATTCGAAAAAGCACTCAAATATTTTGTCAAGGCACATAATTTTGACAAAAAAAATTTCTACGTTATTTATGAAATGGGATTTTGTTATGAGAAAACAAAACAGCCCGCAAAAGCATTGGAATGTTATTTGCAGTATGTTGGTCAATATCCGTTTGATAATTTTATTTGGGGAAACATTGCTCGAATGTATTTGGCAACAGGAAATTCTGAAAAAGCATTAGAAGCGATAGAATTCGCACTTGCGTTGAATCCGAAGTTTGCGTTTATGTATTATTTGAAAGGAAATATTCTCGCAGCACAAGAAAATTATCCCAAAGCGATAGAATGTTACTCCGAATATCTGAATTTAAAACCAAATTTTGCGATAGGACATTTTGCTATTGCCGAGTGCTACGAGAAGAATGAACAATTTGCGAAGGCTTTTGACGAATATCACAAAACCGTTACTCTCGCACCTAAGTATGCCTCTGCATGGACAGGAATGGGAATGTGTCTCTTTCGTTTTCAAAAATATGCCGAAAGTATACATTATCTCAAAAGAGCAATCAAAATCTCGAAAAGAGCCGACCATTTTTGCGTTTTGGGACAATCTTACTTGCGACTATGGTTGCTTGACAAGGCAGAGAAGTATTTGCGAAGAACAGTAAAACTCGACCCACATTTCTTTTTATATTGGGTAATTTACTCAGAAGTATTTTTCTTTCAAGGAAATATCGACAAAGCCGTTTTAGTTTTACAAAAAGGTTACGATTATAATTCGGAAAGTGCAGCACTTAATTACCGTTTGGCAGCGTATTTGTTTTTAATTGACTTGAGAGATTCAGGTTTTTATCATTTAGAAAAAGCGTTAAAATTAAATTTCGAGTTGCTTGAAACTTTTTGGGACGTTTATGACTGTAAAAAAGACTCTGGAATTCGGAAGTTAGTTCGCAAATATTCTTCAAAAAAATAAATTTGGTGATGTTGATTTCTAAAACCTGTCAGATTCTGAAAAATTTGACAGGTTTAAATGGCAAATTAAACATTTTCCACAAATTTTCACAAAACAATGAAGGAATATCTCATTTATTTTTTCAAAGGAATAGCAATGGGCGCGGCTTATCTCATTCCAGGCGTGTCAGGAGGAACAGCCGCATTATTGACAGGTATTTATGAACGAATCATTCACTCGTTAAAATCCATCGATTTTAATGCGTTCAAACTTTTATTCACAGGAAAACTCCGCGAATTTGTTCAATATACAGACGTGTTTTTTCTACTCACCGTCATTGCTGGAATTCTTACGGGATTATTCTCGTTAGCAACACTTTTAACTTTTCTTCTCAACAATTATTCTACCTATGTCGGTGCATATTTCTTCGGATTAATCTTGGCATCGGTGCCTTTTATTGGGAGAAATGTTACTAAAAAAACTCATTGGTTATCTATTTTATTATTTCTCATCGGTGCTACTTTTGCGGCAACAATCTCATTAATTAGTCCTGCGATGGAAAATAGTTCAATGTTATATTTATTTATCAATGGAATGTTAGTCGTAATCGGAATGTTATTGCCAGGAATCTCAAGTTCGTACATTTTAGTTTTAACAGGAAACTACAAATTAGTCGTCATAGATGGGGTTAATAAACTTAATTGGGCAATTTTATTACCTTTTTTCGTTGGAATATTAGTCGGAATACCGATTTTATCAAGATTTTTATCTTGGATTTTAACAAAATTTAAGGATTTTTTAATCTCGCTCGTTTCAGGAATTATTTTTGGTTCGCTAACGCTACTGTGGCCATGGAAAACGCCAATTTATAAACTCACCGAATTAGGTCACGAAGTTTTAACAAAAACAGGCGAACCAATTATCGAGGGCTATCATTTAGTTTTACCTAAAACGTTGAATATCAATTTATTAATAACTATCGGACTAATTGTCGCAGGTTTTCTCTCCGTATGGATTGTTGATAAACTTGCCGAACAAAAAAACGAATAAAATGAAATTATTGGGTTTAATTGGTTTTCCGCTCTCGCACTCTTTTTCGAAAAAATATTTCGAACAAAAATTTTGCGAAATGAATCTCTTAGATTTTTCTTATCAAAATTTTGAATTAAAAAACATATCAGAAATTTCAAATTTGATTTCGCAACTTCCTAATTTACAAGGACTTAACGTAACTATTCCTTATAAAAAAGAAATTTTAAATTATTTAACAGACATTGATTCTGACGCAAAAAAAGTGGGTGCAGTTAATACGTTAAAAATTTTTGAAAAAAAAATTATCGGTTTTAACACAGATATTTTTGGTTTTCGCAAAAGTTTAACATCGTTTTTAGATGAAAAATTTGACTCAAAAGCATTAATTTTAGGAACAGGCGGGGCAGCAAAGGCAGTTGCGTTTGTGTTGCAGGAATTGAAAATGAAATTTTACTTCGTCTCGCGAGGAATAAAAAATGAAAAAACAATTTTATATTCTGAAATTGATAAGCAAGTTATTGAAAATCACAGACTTATAATTAATTCTACTCCTGTCGGAATGTTTCCTGATGTTGAAAAATTTCCTCTTTTACCTTATGAATTTTTAACCTCGCAACATTTTCTCTTCGATTTAATTTATAATCCTGAAGAAACAAAATTTTTAGAATTGGGAAAAAAATATTTTTGTAAAACGAAAAATGGTTTACAAATGCTTCATTATCAAGCAGATAAAAGTTTTGAAATTTGGAATAGTTAAAATTTTTTTATGAAAATACAAATTATTAACGGTGCAAATTTGAATTTATTAGGAATTCGCGAAAAAAATATTTATGGAAATGAAACTTTTGAGGAATATTTGGAAAAATTGCGAAAAATTTTTTTTAATATTGAGATTTTTTATTTTCAGTCAAATATTGAGGGCGAATTGATAAATAAATTGCACGAAGTTGGTTTTTCATACAACGGAATTGTGTTAAATGCGGGTGCTTACACACATACGTCTGTTGCTCTTGCCGATGCCATTGCCTCAATAACAACGTCAGTTGTTGAAGTTCACATTTCGAATGTAATGAAACGTGAAAAATTTCGGCAAATTTCTTATATTTCTGCGTATTGCAAAGGAGTAATAACGGGTTTTGGGCTTGATTCGTACCGTTTGGCGATAGAGAGTTTTAGAATTTCGTAATTTTTTGTTTTCATTAAAATATTGTTGAAAATTTTTTGTCAAAATTTTTCTCAATTCGCTATTTTCAATGCGTTATTGTTTTTTTGTAACAAACTATTTCATCAACACTGTAAAATACGTTTTTTTTCGAAAAAAAATGTTGTCATTAATTTTAATGGCAACATTTTTTCACAAAAATTTAATTTTTTTTATTTTTACAAATTCGAAAACCAACATTCGAGTGATGTTCTCTTGGCGGAATACTATATCTTGAGGTAACTAACATTCTCTCTGCATCATAATCCCACGAACCGCCGCGAACAATTTTTGTTGTACGCTCGCCACTTCGCACCACAACGGGATTTTTTTGTATTTCTTTGGAATAATCTGCGTACCAATCGAGGCACCATTCCCAAACATTACCCGACAAGTCAAACAGATTCAATTCGTTAGGTTTTTTTAACCCGATTTTATGCGTACCGAAATCAGTGTTGTTTGAGTTTTTGTTGTTTTGCGAATTCAAATTATACCACGCCACTTCGTCAATGTTGTCGCTTCCTGCAAATTTTTTGTTTCCAAATTTTGCTGCGTATTCCCATTGTGCTTCTGTAGGAAGCGAAAGTCCGTAAAATTGGCAAAATTCATTGGCACCGAACCACGTAACATAAACGGCAGGATGTTTTTCGAAACCTTTTTGTGCTTCCCAATATTCGCCTGTCCATCGAACGCCCCATTTCGAAACGGTTTCGTCAGAATCGTAAACCATTGATTTGTCGGCATCTTCGCCGTTTTTGACTTTGTTATGTCCGTATTCGTTGAGAAATGCGGCAAATTGTTCGTTTGTAACTTCGTATTTTCCGAGATAAAATTCATCTAAAATAACTGCGTGAACGGGCAAATTGACGCTGTCGCCCATCTGAAATGTTCCGCCTTTGACTAATATTAAATTTTGCGGCAAAAACATTTCGCATTGAATTTCTCGATTTCTGTGAAATTTATCAACAGGATTTGTTGCGGTAATTTTTTGATAAAACGAATGTGCTTCGACAAATTTTTTCTGTGAAAAAAATTTATCCGCAATTTTTTTCCATTTTTGACATTCTTTTGCTTGCGAAAGCAGCGTTTCGATGGTTGGGATTTTTTCATTCGCAATTTTCGAAAAAGTCCAGTCGCGAATACATTCCCAATAATTCCCTTTTTTATACGCATTTGCTCCGCTTCGATAGAAAAATAATTCCTCCGAAGCCGCCGAATCCGACCAATAATTCATCAATAATTTTTTATTTTCCGCAAAAACTTGCGAAGCAGACGGA